>JACZQV010000059.1 GCA_022545545.1 Pseudomonadota bacterium | reverse complement strand
CATAACGCCGACCAGAGCTTCTATGTCATCTCGGGCCAATGCACCATGCACTTCCCCGACGGCACCAAGGCGACGCTGACGCCGGGCAAGGCGGCGCTGATCACCGGCGGCTCCTTCTATCAGCTGGAGAACACCGGATCCGGGCCGATGATCATGATGGGCAACCGCTCGGGCTCCCAGGACGACATCAAGCACATCAATTTCGAGACCCGCGAAGATTTGCGCGCCCAAGGGGGGATGGACCGCTATCGGGAGCGCGCGCGAAAGCCCAAGGAGAGGTGACCGGCCCCGGCCTCGATGCCCGATGAACCGTCCCGCCCAGGCCGTGGACGGGTGATGGATGGAGAGGTCTGGTAAAGGCCCGAGGCGGGCATTGGCCAGAAATTTAGGGCGGCGCCGATTCGCCGATCGGAAAATCAGCTTGCCTGCCGATTGGCCTCCAGGCGAGCGTCGACCAAGGCGACGATCTCATCGATGGCGTCGGACTGCATACCCTTTTGCGCCGCCAAGGTGCTCACCAGACAGTCCACCCGCTCGATATTCGGCGCGCCGCCAAACAACGCCCGCGCCGCCGAGGACGGTTTCGTAAGCCCGTTGGCGGCATTCGCATATTTCTCGAACGGCACCAGATCTTCCTGGGATGCGCCGAGCGCCCCGCACAGATCACCCACCCATTGGTAGATCGACCGCGATAGATCGATATCACTATGTACCGCATCTCGGATGGATCGCATGCCATCTTCCTGCACGCAGCGATAGTTGCCGGTCAGCAACATGCTCCACTTCGCCAGCGGCACGAAGACGGAGTCGTGCACCTTGAGTTTCACCGGCAATTCGACCGTGCCGTCACCGGTGTCGAACCGGATGGCCTCGATATCCGCCTGCATCCGGCGAAGCATGGCGGTGTGCTCATCCGAATCGAACCGGGCCACCTTGAAGTTGGTCGGCAGGCTGACTTGCAGCACATTGGTCTCTTCTTCCGGAGGGCGAAAGGCCTGTGGGTCCGGACTGCACAGCGTCATCAGTGAGGGATCGAAGCTATCCCAGACGGTGTGATCCGTATAGCAGTGCGTCAATGCATCGACATCGAGGCCGGGAATGCGCGCCAGGTAACACAGCGGCGGCATGTTCATGATCGACATGCACGGACCCTTGGCCTGGGCTACCGCCTCCAGAAGTTCGCGCACCGCGGGCACGCGATACTGCGGCTCCTGCATGGCCAATGCGACCAGATCGTAATCCGCCGGATCGACGGCGTCGGGAGTGGCGGCGGACAGCTTGCCCGGCAGTTGCCGTGAATCGATCTCGACCAATTCGTCCCGGCCTTTGACCGGCATACGGACCCGGGTTCCTTCCTTGTTGATCAACTCTGCCTCGTCGGGCAGGCAAACCAGTTTTACCGAATGCCCCCCGAGCAATAACTTGGTTGCCAACAGCGAGCCGTAAGACGCGCCCATGATCAGGACTTTGTAAGTGGTGTTCATAAAAGACCAATTCCGCCTATGGAGAGTTATCCGATGGGGGAGAAATTAGACCGCCCGAATCCTTGGGACAAGCGATTTATGGGCCAACTCACCTTATTTCGCGTTTCACGGATTATTGTCTCTTCGAACGCGGAAACGCCCAAAGCGACGAGGGGCGCCGCACGGCCTGCCAGGCCCTAACACCCCAAAAAACGCGCCACCCTCGGCGACTGTGTGGGCCTTGGGCGATACCCACCGCCGCCGGTATTTGATTTTTCCGGCACGGCGGCTCTTGGCTATAACGGAAATCGGCGGGGCGGGCCTCGACCCCGCCCCGCCGATTTCCGTGAGGTCCCGCCCTATCCCGGGTTCTCGGCGAGGAAGGTCGTGAGGGCGTCGTTGAAGGCTTCGGGCTGCTCGAGATTGGAGATATGGGCGGCGGGGTCGAGTTCGACATATTGCGAATTCGCCACCGCCTGGTGCATCGCCCGCATGCCCTCGGGCGGCGTGGCGCCGTCCCCGGCGCCGGCGATAAAGAGCGCGGGCAGCGAAATCCCACCCAACCGCGGCAAGTAGTCGAGGCCCTGGAGCGCCCGGGCGCACCCGATATAGCCCTCAAGGCTAGTGGCGCGGATCATGTCGCGCACTCGGTCCAAGACCGGCGGATCGCCGGCCGCGAAGCCGGGCGTGAACCAGCGTTCGAGCGTGGCGTCGATGATCGCCTCCATGCCGTTCTCGCCGACGGTGGCGATCCTGGTGTCCCAGAGATCGCGGAATTCCGGCGGCGCTTCGGCGCGGGCGTTGCAGACGGTGATGGATGAGAGACGCCCGGCGTGCCCGAGCGCAAGGCCGAGGGCCGTCATCCCGCCGAGCGAGAGACCGATGAAATGGCCGCGTTCGATGCCGAGCGCGTCCCAAAGGCCGATGACGTCGCCGACCAGCATATCGAACGAATAGGGCCCCCCGGGCGCCGCCGTTCCGCCGTGGCCCCTGGTGTCGTAGCGCAGTATCCGGTAGTCATCCCCAAGCGCCGCCACCTGACCGTCCCACATGGAAAGGTTACAGGCCAAGGAGTTGCTGAAGGTGACCCATGGCGCTCCATCGGCACCTTCAATTTTGGTATTGAACGATATGCCGTTGGCCTCGATGTCCATCCGCTACTCCCCCTTTTTCATTCCTATCGGTACTCGTCCGGGCCTCGCGCGGCGGCAAAGCCCTCCCTTGTCGGATGCCGTCAACAACGCTAGCTTCCACCGGGAATATTCTGGCCCATGGTGATCGGGAACGATTACGCGGTCAAGATCAAGGCGTTGACCCTTTTCGGCAACGGCGTCAAGGGCGGCCAATCGGGACAAGACGGTTAGCGGCTGGCGGGAATGAACAGGGACGCGTGATGGAAGTCGACATGGTAGCGATGGCGGTCAAGGCCGCCTACATAATCGCCGACCCCACGCGCCTCGGGTTCCTGGCGCTTGGCGTCGCGATCGGTCTGATCCTCGGCGTCATTCCGGGACTCGGCGGCCTCGTCGGCCTGTCGCTGCTGCTTCCCTTCACCTTCCACATGGACGCCTACACGGCGCTCGCCCTGATGATGGGGCTGGCGTCGGTCACGGTGACGTCGGACACCATCCCGGCGGTGCTGTTCGGCGTTCCCGGCACCGTCGGCTCGGCGGCGACGATCCTCGACGGCTATCCCATGGCGCGCAAGGGCGAGGCCGGACGCGCCTTCGGCGCGGCGTTCTCGGCGTCGGTCATCGGCGGCCTGTTCGGGGCGCTGCTGCTGGCGGTCAGCGTGCCGATCCTGCGCCCGGTGATGCTGAGTATCGGCACCCCGGAATTGTTGGCGATCTGCGTCTTCGGCCTGTCCCTGGTCGCGGTGTTGGGCGGCGGCACGCCGCTCAAGGGCCTGGCGGCGGCGTTGCTCGGGCTGATGGTGGCGACGGCGGGGGAAGAGCCGCAGACCGGCACCATGCGCTGGGCGTTCGGCTCGTTCTATCTGTGGGACGGGCTGCCGGTGGTGCCCTTCGCGCTTGGGCTGTTCGCGATCCCGGAGCTTGCCGACATGGCGATCGCCCGCACCAAGATCGCCGGCGACGCGAAAATGGCATCGCGCTGGAGCCAGATCGAGGGCGTCAAGGACACCTTCCGGAACTGGTTCCTGGTGCTGCGCTGCTCGGCCATCGGGGCGGGGTTGGGATCGATCCCCGGCATCGGCGCCTCGGTGATCGACTGGATCGCCTACGGCCACGCGGCGCGCACGGAAAAGGGCGCGGCGGAGACCTTCGGCAAGGGGGACGTGCGCGGCGTCATCGCGTCGGAATCCTCCAATAACGCCAAGGAGGGCGGCGCGCTGGTGCCGACCATCGCCTTCGGCGTGCCCGGCAGCGCCTCGATGACGCTGATCCTCGGCGCCTTCCTGATCCACGGCATCGTTCCCGGACCGAAGATGCTGGGGGAGAACCTGGACATCACCTACACCATGGTGTGGAGCATCGCCATCGCCAACGTGCTCGGCGCCGGGGTCTGCTTCCTGTTCGCCAACCAGTTGGCGAAGATCGCCAAGGTGCGCATCGGCATCCTCGCGCCCCTGGTGCTCGCCGTCGTCTTCGTCGGCGCCTTCCAGGGATCGCGCCAGTGGGGCGATCTGTACGCGCTTCTGATCTTCGGCGCCCTGGGCTGGACCATGAAGCGGCTGCGCTGGCCCCGCCCGCCCCTGATCCTCGGCTTCGTCCTCGGCGGACTGATCGAGAACTACATGTTCATCTCGGTCACGCGCTATGGGGCCGACTGGCTGTCGCGGCCCTGGGTGATGGTGATATTCGCCATGACGCTCTACGGCATCCTCGCCCCCATCGTGCGCGGCTATCGCGCGCGCGGCCGCGCCCCGAGCGGCGGGCGCGTGTTCGGCTTCCAGCGGCAGAACCTCAATCCCGACATGGCGTTCTGTTTGGCGGTCATCGGCCTCTTCGGCGCCTGTATCTATCTATCCTCCGACTGGGAGTTCGCCGCCCAACTGGTGCCCCAGGTGGTCGGCTGGGCGGGGGTGATCTTCACCGGCGTGTTGCTGATATCGGGTTTGTTCGTGGCGCCTGGGGAAAAGCCGGCGACGGCCGGGGCCAATCCCACGGAGCCGGGCGGGGGCCAAGAGGCACGCGGCCAATCCGACATGCATTTCGACATCCAGGTCGATTTCGGCGATCTCTCCAAACGCACCATCCTTACCCGCGCCGCGACCTATTTCGCCTGGTGCCTGTTCTTCCTCGGCGCCGCCGCCGTCGTCGGCATATTGCCGGCGCTTTTGCTGTTCCTGATCGGCAATATCCGCTTCGAGGGCAAGGAGAGCTGGAAGATGACCCTCGCCGTGGCGCTGCCGGTCTGGGGCTTCTCCTACATCCTGTTCCACCGCATCCTCAGGATCCTCTGGCCCCACGCGGTCATCGGCGACTGGTTCCCGGCGCTCCGCTCGATCCAGGCCCTCAATCTTTTCTGAAAAACAAGAAAGGCCGGGTTCCTGCCCGGCCTCTCCAGATAAGCTGATTGGGGCTTAAGCCGATACGCGCTCCTCGACGATCTCCTCAAAGACGCTGTCTTCACCGAGCAGTCCCCAGGCCACCATCCAGTCGTGTATGTGCTGGAACTCCTCGGCCGTGTAGGGCCGGGGTTCGATGTAGCGAAGCCTCGGCAGGTGCAGATCTTCGGCCTTGAGTTCGACGATGTCTTTTGGCACCTCGGCCAGCAGGTAGTGGAGATAGGGCTCCACCCCCTCGCCGAGCTTGGCGACCGCCTTGCTGATGGCGCGGTTAATCGCGGCGAAGGCTTCGGTGTCGAGCGACGGGGTGGCGACCTCGGCACCGTCGTAGAAGGCTTCGCAGATGATCTTGTAGCCCAGCTTCTCGGCGACCGAAATCCACGGCTCCATGAGCGCGGCGGCACCGACCTGACCCTCGGTCAGGGCGTTGAACCTCTGCTTCGGTCCGCCGACATGGACCACCTTGATCTCGTCGCGCTCGACATAGCCGCCCAGCATGCCGAGCGAGATATAGTGCGACCCGGCGTGGAAGTTGACGGCGATGGTCACGTTCTTCAAGTCCGGCGGAATCTCGTAGGGAGAATCGGGCTTGACGATGATGGCCTGGGTGGTCACGGCGGCCCGCTTGCCGATCACCTTGACCGCCTTGCCGCTGTCCTGGGTGCGGCGGATCTGCCCCCATTCACAGGCGCGGTAGAGCTCGAATGCGCCCTCCTCGATGCCCCTGTGCCAGCCGAAGGGTTCGACCATATTGGGATCCGGGATCGGCGTGTCCGCCCTGTCCTTGTCCCGGTCACGGCCCGAGCCGGCGCGGACCAGCGCGACCTCCACCCCCTCCTCGGTGAAATAGCCCTCGTCGCGGGCGACGTAATAAGGAAGCGAGAAGACCGCGTTGTTGACTTCGATACGGGTTTTACCGATCGCCATGGAGACCTCCCGGTTGTTCGCGCCGGAATTTATCGAGTCGGAATTTACATAGTGGGCTCGTAATTATCATCCAAGATAGTGCAAATCGCCGGCCAAGTCACATATTTGTACCCGGCGTCGGGGCGTCAAGGCGGGGCGTAATCTCCTTTACGGCCGCTCGCCGCGGGCGAGGCGCCGGTTCACGTCCTCGATCACGGGCTCGATGTCGGCCAGGCTGTCGATGACGTAATGGGCGCCGGCTTTCTGCAGGATTTCGTTGGTGTGGTCGAGGCGCCGCGCCATTTCTTCATCGGAGAGGCTCTCGGCGTGGGCGAGGGAGTCGATGTCCATATAGTTGGAATAAAGCGAAACGCCGACGCCCCAGCAGCCGGCCTCCAGGGCCTCGCCGATGCCCGAGATGGTGTCGTCCACCTTGATCACCGATTGGATCGGGTGCACGTCCATCATGTCCAGGTTCTTGTAGACCATGAAGGGCTTCGGCCGGGCGCCGTGCTCGACCTCGTCGCCGGCGACCGACGCGTCGGGAACGTAGCCTTGCTTCTTGGCGTCCTCTTCCAGGACATCGACCATGGGACGCACGAAGCCGGTGGTGCTGCCGATCTTGATGCCCTGCTTCTGCAGCCGCTGGACGACCTCGGCGACACCGGGGAGAAGGCCGGTGTACTGGCGCAAGCAGTCGAGCTGCATCGGCACGAAGTCCTCGAACATGGCATCGACGTCGCCCTGGTCGGGGTCCTTGCCCTTGATCTCCTTCCAACGGTGGCGGATCTCCGGGGTCTCCGTCAGCGCCTTGATGTGCAGGTCCTTGCGAAGCCCCATCGGCCCGCGGGCCTCGAACATGGAAATCTCGACGCCGTGCTTCTTGAACACCTCGAAGAAGACCACCGCGGGGGCCAGCACGTAAGCGTCGGCGATGGTGCCGCTCCAATCCAGAATCAGGGCCTTTACCTTGCCCCGATAGCTACGCTCATAAACGAAGTTGGGATCGTATGCCATGTTATGTTCCTCGTTGTCGTTTGCCCCGGCGGGGCGTTATTTCCACGGGCCGCCGCGGTGGCGGCGAGCTTGCGCGTTTTCACGCCGGCGATCAGGCGGCGTCCGGCTTTCCGGTCCGCACCCCCATCTCCCGGATGACCTCGGAAATGGCGGCCAGGGCGCCTTTCATCTCGGCCTCGCCGAGGTGACCGATGCAGCCGATGCGGAAACTGGGCGCGACGGTGAGCTTGCCGGGATAGATGACGTAGCCCTTCTCTCGCAGCCGGCGGTAGAACACCCCGAAGTCGAACTTGGGATCGCCCGGCATGTGGAAGGTGACGATGATCGGCGCCTGGAGCGCGTCGGGGAGCAGGGTCTTAAAGCCAAGCTCGCGCATGCCGGCGACCAGGATGCGGCGGTTCTCGCCATAGCGCGCGCCCCGGCCGGCGACGCCGCCCTCGGCGTCGAATTCGTCTAGCGCCTTGTCGAAGGCGAGGATGCAGTGGGTCGGCGGCGTGAAGCGCCACTGGCCGTTCCCCTCCATCGCCGTCCACTGGTCATGAAGATCGAGGCTGAGCGAGGGCGAATTACCCTTCGTCGCCTCGAGCGCGTTCCTCTTGGCGATGCAAAACCCCATCCCCGGCACGCCCTGCAGGCACTTGTTCGCCGAGGCGACGGCGGCATCGAACGGAACCGCGCGGGCATCGAGGGGGATGGCGCCGAAGGCGCTCATGGCGTCGATCAGGAGCCGCCGGCCATGCCTGGCGACGATTTCGGCGATCTCGGCGATCGGGTTGAGGATGCCCGATGTGGTCTCGCAATGGATCGCCGCGACGTGGCTGATCGCGGCGTCGGCGCCAAGCGCCTCATCGAGCGCCGCCGGATCGTTGGGCGTGTCCTCGGGCGTTTCCAGGGTCTTGTACCGCCTGGCGTAATAATCGCAGATTTTCGCCATGCGCTTGCCATAGGCGCCGTTGACGAGGATCAGCACCTTGCCGTCCGGCGGCACGAAATTGCCCAGCATCGCCTCGACGACGAAGGTGCCGCTTCCCTGGAGCGGCACGCAGACGTGGGTTCCCTCGCCGCCGGCGATCGCCACCAGGCGGTCGCGCACCCGGCGGTTGACGGCGATGAATTGGTCATCGCGCGAACCCAAATCGTGCGCCATCGCCTGCTTGACCTCCGCCGACGTGGTCAGCGGCCCCGGCGTCAGCAGCCAGGGGTCCTTATCGGCCCCGTTCATGGCTGGCCTCCTTCACCATCCAAGTCGCCACTTGCACAATATTTGGCCGCGAATTACCATAGGTCAAATCGTTAATTACTATTCTATGTATAGGTTATATCTATGAACCACGCCCAACTTCGCTCCTTTTACGCGGTCGCCCGGGAAGGCGGATTCACCGCCGCCGCGCGCGCCTTCAACCTCACCCAGCCGACCATATCGGGACAGGTCAAGGCGCTCGAGGAGACCTATGGCGTGCGTCTGTTCGAGCGGCGCGGACGCCGGGTCGAGACCACTCCTCTGGGGGAAGAACTCCTTGACCTCGCCCGGCGCATATTCGATCTCGAGGATCAGGCCCGCGACATGCTGGCGGCCGCCCGCGATCTCGGGCACGGCTCGCTGCGCGTCGGCGCCGACGGCCCCTACCACGTGATCCCGGCGCTGGCCGCGTTCAACCAGCGTTATCCCGGCCTCAATGTGTCGTTGAAGGTGGGGAATTCGGAGGAAGTGCTGCGCGATCTCCTGGATTACGCCTGCGATGTCGCGGTGCTCGCCAACCTGCAAGAGGACCCGCGTCTATTCGCCCTGCCGTTCAGGCGTGATGCGCTGATGATCTTCGTCGCCAACGGCCATCCGCTGGCAAGGCAAACGAGCGTCGGCCTCAAGGAGCTCGACGGCCAACCGATGGTCATGCGCGAAGTGGGATCGGCGACCCGGCGTATCTTCGAAGACGCCCTTCACCGATCGGGCGTCGAGGCGGGCGTGGTGATGGAGATGGACGGGCGCGAAGCGGTGCGCGAAGCTGTCGCGGCGGGGCTGGGGCTCGGCGTCGTTTCGGAGGCGGAGTACGTGGCGGACAATCGGCTCAAGGCGCTCGGCCTGGACGGCGCGGAGCTATTGATGACCGAGTACGTGGTCTGCCTCGCCGAGCGCCGCAAGCTCCGCATCGTCAGCGCGTTCTTCGAGATCGCCGGCAGGCTCGCCCAGTTCCGGCAGGGTCCAAATACCTGAGGGTTAGCGCACGCGCCAGGCTTGGCTCGCGCGGGCGATGCCGCGGGTCAGGAGCGCGTGCAGCACCCGCACCCCGGCCGAGGTGCAGACGATCATCATCCCCATGGCGGCGGCGGAGGCGACTTCCCCGGCGTCATCCATATTCAGCACCGCGACCGAGGCCAGCGTCGTATCGGCCGAATAGATGAAGACGACCGCCGAGACCGTGGTCATGGCGTTGACGAAGAGATAGATGCTGATATCGAGGATCGCCGGCACGCACACCGGCACCGTGACCCGCCAGAAGGTCTTGTAGAACGGCACCTTGAGCGACATCGAGACGGCCTCGAACTCCGGGTCCATCTGCTTGAGCGCGGTGGTCGCGGTCAGGTGGCTGACGGTGTAGAAGTGGGTGACGGTGCAGATCACCAGGATCGCCATGGTGCCGTAAACAAATTCCAACGGGTTGTCCGGATGGTTGAAGAAGAAGATATAGGCCAGCCCCAGCACCAGCCCCGGCACCGCCAGCGGAATGATGCACATGAACTGGACGAGCGAGCGAATGACGGTGAATCCCCTGATCTTCTCCACCAGATAGGCGCCGGCGAAAATGATCACGGTGCCGATGACGGCGGTGTAACTGGCCATTACGATGCTGTTGCGATACGACGCCCAGCCGCCGCCGTCGCGCAGGTCGAAGTCGTAGTTGTAGAGCGTCAGCGTCAGGTTATACGGCCATAACTGGATGAAGGATGCGAAGGCGTCGACGGCGATGATGCCGAGGATCATGAAGCCGACGACACAGCAAAAGCCCATCATGGCCATGTCGAAGCGGGTCTTGGGCTTGGGATGATAGGGCACCGCCCGGGCCGAAATCAACGCCACCTGCTTGCGCTGTATGATGCGGTCGGCGATGAAGGCGAGCACGGCGGGAACCAGCAACACCATGCCGACCACCGCGCCCATCTGGAAGTTCTGCTGGCCGATGACCTGCTTATAGACGTCGGTCGCCAGCACGTTGTACTGGCCGCCGATCACCTTGGGCACGCCGAAGTCGGTGATGACCAGGGTGAAAACCACGAAACAGGCACTGATGACGCCGTACCTGGCGCCGGGCAGGGTCACGGTGAAGAAGGTTCTGAGCTTGGATGTGCCAAGCGATTCGGCGGCCTCGTAAAGCCGCGCGTC
The DNA here is from genome assembly GCA_022545545.1 of Pseudomonadota bacterium. Classification (GTDB taxonomy): domain Bacteria; phylum Pseudomonadota; class Alphaproteobacteria; order SMXQ01; family SMXQ01; genus JACZQV01. The sequence goes on along the minus strand of JACZQV010000059.1, from coordinate 7,562 downwards.
GGCCATCGAAAGGGCGGTGATGATGATGATCAGCGCGTGGGGGAAGGTCCAGAAAACCTCGCCCATGACGATGCCGATGGGCCCGTAGATGGTCTCGCCCATCAGCACGCCCTTGATCATGCCCTGGTTGCCGAACAGATAAACCAGCGAGATGGCGGGCAGCAATGAGGGCGCCAGGATCGGCACCATGGCGATGCCCTTGAAGATACCCTTGCCCGGCATGCAGCTTCGGGTCAGCGCATAAGCGTAAACGAAGGCCAGGGTGATGGTGATGACGGTGCTGATGATCGCGATCGTCAGGCTGTTGTAGATCGAATTGAACAACACCGGGGTGGCGAAGAATTCGGCGAAGTTCGCCAAGCCGACGAAACGCCCCGCATGGTCCTCCAGTCCCTTGGAAAGCAAGGTGTAAAGCGGCAGTACCACCGCGACCGACAGCCACACGCCGAGAACGAGCATACCCCAGCGCATGATCCAGTCATCACGGCTGAGGATCGGGCGGGCCAGGGGGGCCGCGGCGGAGAGTGTGGTGACGCCCTCGGTCATGGGGCCTCAAGCCTCGGCGAAGATGCGGATGTGCTCGCCGGGCAGGGCGATCTGAATGGTCGCACCCTCATCCAGGGTCAGGTCACGCACCTCGTTGATGGAGAAATCGGCGGTGATCTTCATATCGCCGAGGCGCTCGGCCTCCAGCGTCGCCCGGTAGAACGAGCCCAGGAACTCGAGCCTGGAAATGCGTGCCTCGAAACTGTTGGCGCCGCCCGACGCGACCCCGCGGACGGCGATCTCCTCGGGCCGCAGGCACACCGTCACCGCCTGGCCTTCGGTCAGACCGCCGACGCCGTTGGCGCAGTCGAATTCCATGGCGCCAACGCGCACCGATGCGGCGCCGGTGACGACGCCCGAAAGGCAGTTCATGATGCCGACGAAATCGCCGACGCACCGGTTCATCGGGTTGCGGTAGATCTCGATCGGCGTACCGACCTGCTCGATGGTGCCCTGGTTCATGACGACGATGCGGTCGGCCATGGTCAGCGCCTCTTCCTGGTCGTGTGTGACCATGATGGTGGTAACGCCGAGCCGGCGGTGAAGCGCCTTGATCTCCTGGCGGAGAAAGACGCGGACCTTGGCGTCAAGCGCCGACAACGGCTCGTCGAGGAGCAGCAAGCCGGGCGAGGTGGCCAGGGCGCGGGCCAGCGCCACGCGTTGCTGCTCGCCGCCGGAAAGCTGGGCCGGATACTTGCTTCCCTGGTCGCTCAGGCCCACCAGATCGAGGAGCTCGGCGACCCGTTCCCCGATGGCGGCCTTGCCCATGCGCCGGTTCACCAACCCGTAACCGACGTTCTTCGATACCGTAAGGTTGGGAAACAGGGCATAGGACTGGAACACGATGCCGAAGTTACGCTCCGCCGCCGGCAGATTGGAAATGTCCTTGCCGCCCTGCTCGATCCGCCCGCTCGTCTGGATGTCGAGCCCGGCGATGGCGCGCAGCAACGTCGTCTTGCCGCATCCCGAAGGGCCGAGAAAGCAAATGAACTCGCCCTTATAAATATCGAGGGAAATGTCCTGGAGCGCCACGAAATCGCCGAACTTCTTGGTGATGTTCTCGATTTTCAGGTAGCGCGTCCGTTGGTTCCCGCTCCCCGCCGGGGTCTCCTGAGTGACCATCTCATGTCCCGTTCATCGGCCAAAAAAACCGGCTATCCCGAAACGGACAGGATAGCCGGAGGTCGAACAATTGCAAAGTCCGCCGATGAGCGCGGATGTGTCCGTTGCTTACTTCTTCTTCGGCAACGACTTGGCGCCGTACCGGGACTGCCACTTCTTGAGGATCCGCATGCGGTTCGCGGCCGCCCAGGCGAAGTCGTTCTTGATCATCTTCTTGGTGATGTCCTTGGGGAAGTTCTTGACCGGCTTCGCCACTCCCGGCATGGCCACGACCGCATACTCCTTGTTGTAGATCTTATTGGCCTTGAGAGTCACCGACCAGTCGGCGAGATTGCGCGCCGCCGCCAGATTCTTGGTGTTGCGGACGATACCGAAAGCCTCGATGTCCCAGCCGAGCCCTTCCTTGGGCGCCACGATCTCCAGCGGCGCGCCCTTGTTCTTCGACTTGGCGCCGCGATAGGCGAAGGAAATGCCGATGGGTATCTCACCCGAGGCGGCCTGCTTGCAGGGCTTGGACCCGGAATGGGTGTACCAGGCGATGTTCTTGTGGAGACCGTCCATGAACTTCCAACCCTTTTCCTCGCCCCACAGTTGGAGCCAGCTCGAGACATCGAGGAACCCGGTGCCCGAGGAGTTGGGATTGGGCATCACCACGTGGCCCTTGTAGACCGCCTTGGTCAGGTCCTGCCACGAGGTCGGCAGGGGCAGACCCTTCTTCTTCCCCTCTACCGTGTTGTAACAGACCGAAGCGATCCAGGCCCGCTGCCCCACCCAAAGCGGCGGGTTGTTCTGGGAATCCACATAGGCCGGATCCAGCTTGTCGAGGCCCTTGGGCGCGTAACCCTGGAAGTAGCCCTCATTGGCCAGCATCACCAGGCTGGTCGCCGCCAGGCCCCAGACGATGTCCGCCTTCGGGTTATTCTTCTCGGCCAGCAGCTTGGCGGTGACGATTCCGGTGGAATCACGCACCCACTTGACATTGACGTCGGGGTAGTCCTTCTCGAACTCCCGCTTGAACATGGCGAGTTCGTCGGCCTCGATCGCCGTGTAGACCAGCAACTGGGTCTTGGCAAGGGCGGCTCCCCCACCAAGTCCCAGGGCAAACAGCCCGACGGCCGCCGCTGCGACGAACAGCGCCGATTTCTGGCATAATTCTCTTACTCTCATGACGTTCCTCCCGTCTCCCTGTTGAATTCGTGACAGTGCTGTTGCTAACGGGGATGCCCGTGGCCAATACGCCAATCTATTACGAACCGGGCGTCCCGATCCGCCACCACATCCCGGATCAAGGTACTTTCCCGCACCGCCGCCGCTTCGTCAACACCGAATTAAGCCGCCCAAAATGCGGCTTCCAGACCGGACCCCCAGGGCTTCCCCTAGGGCGTCCGTCCGACCCGGACGGAAGCCACGAGCGGCACGAATTCCCAGGAGCCTGTCCGAGGTTTGGTCCTGGGCTGCATCGGCCAGACAGACGCGAGTGTTAGGAGCGGAGGAGCGGGCGATGCCGTGCGCATCGGCAAGCCTTCGCGACGCGGCAATCGCGTCTGTCTGGCCGACCCAGCGGGCCGCGTTTTCAAGGCCTTGGGACGTCGTCTGGCACCGCTTGCGATGCGCGCGGCATCGCGGCGCGGCACCATCCTAGCCCAAGGCCTTGAAAACACGGTGCAGCCCGTGATCAATACTCGGACAGGCTCCTAGGATGCCCGGCCGGCGGCGCGCCTGGCTGTTGTCGCCGCGTCATCGGCCATCGCCGGCGACATTTCCACCGCCAGGTCGAGAAAAGCCTGGACCATCCTCAGGTTTCGCCGCTCCTTCAGACAGACGGCGTATTCCCAGCAACCGAGATCCCGGTCGGCCACGGCGAGAGAACACAGCCGGTCGTCACGGCCCAACTCGGCCTCGAACACGACGCCAATCCCCAGCCCGGCGGCAACCGCCTCGCGAACCGCCTCGCGCGAGCCCAGTTCCATCACCACGCGCGGGGTGATATCGGCGCCCTCCAGCGCACTTTCGAGGACCCGGCGCGTGATCGAGGGTGGTTCGCGCAATATCATCGGCTGCCCATCGAGATCGCCAAGCTTGATGCTTTTACGTCCCGCCCATTCATGGTCGCGATGGACGAAGACGACCGCGGTCTGGAAGCCGTAAGGAATGGCGTAATAGGCGGGGTCCAAACCGACGGCCGTCAGCATCGCCACGTCCGTGCGGTAATCCGACAGTTGCTCCAGCAAGGTCTCCGTGTTGCCCATGTCCGCCGTCACGCGGACCCCGGGATATCGCGCGGTGAAGGCCGCCAGCAGATCCATGACGAAATAGGGGCCATCGGCGCCGACCTTGAGGTGACCATCGGTCAGCGCCGCCTCCGCCGCCACGATGTCTTCGGCTTCATTGATCAGGCCGAAAATTCGGCTGGTGACGCCATGCAGCTTGTGCCCGAGATCGGTGAGGCTCACCCCCTGGCTGTTACGATGAAACAGGCTGACGCCATATGCCTCCTCGAGCGCCCGCACCTGTATGGTGATGGCGGGCTGGCTCAACCCGAGGAGTTTGCCCGCCTTGGTGAAACCGCCGGCCGTCGCGACGGCATGAAACGACTTAAGCTGCGTGAAGTTCATCGCCACCCTCCCCTGGCAATCGGCGATGGGATACGGATAAGCCAATCGCTTGGCGGATCGTCCCCCTCTCCGTTCCGGATTTCTCACCACCGAGAATCCGATAACCATCAGTTTATTTAATTTTCTTATCTCGATCCAGGAAAATTCAGGTAAATTTATGGTCTTGATTCTTTTGGACGTCCCTCTGGCAGGGGAAATGTTGTTGCCGCCGCGCCATCTGTTCACGGGTCGGCCGCGCCGGGGCGCCGGAGGGGCAGAAGCCGGGTGTTCAATTGGCTAAAGAAATTCTTACATCATATTGGAAGAGCGGGATGACCGCGCCCCGCCCGGATCCGGCCACAACAAATTTTATCGGCCGGCAAAATTTACCAATTTGACCCCTCGGGTGATCGAAGCGTTATATTGCACCGGTCGATGACCGCGGACAGCGAGTATTCGACGATATTCGAGCACGGGTACTATCATAGGCGGTAACGGCACTTGCATAGGCGGTAACGGCACTTGACATAGGCGGTAACGGCACATGGCGGCGTCTGCTGTCGCCTGTCCTATCGGCCGGGCACGCCGGTCATGGGAACGAAGATTGCGTTGAGCTGGCAGTTGGCAAGTTTGCACGGCGAGAGCGGGTAAGGACGATGGTTATTCCTGACGCGCGAGCACCATCCCACTCCGAGGGCGACGGCAACCTGTCGCGCCGGCGCAAGGATTGGAGGGCGCGCAACCTCGACGATGCGGCCCGCGCCCTGGTCGACGACGACAGCCGTTATTTCCTCCACCAGTCCCTCTCGACCCCATGCCTATCGGCGATCCGCAAGGCCGAGGGAATCTGGCTGGAGGACATGACCGGCCGGCGCTTCATGGATTTCCACGGTAACAACGTCCACCATATCGGCTACGGCCATCCCCGCCTGGTGGCAGCCATCAAGCGCCAGATCGACGATCTCCCCTTCACGCCCAGGCGTTTCACCGACGAGCCGGCGGTGGCCCTGGCGGCGAAGCTGGCTAGCATCGCGCCCGACGGCCTCGGCAAGATGCTGTTCGCGACCGGCGGCTCCGACGCCGTCGAGATGGCGCTGAGACTCGCCCGGGCGGTGACCGGGCGGTTCAAGACCGTATCCTTCTGGGACGCCTTTCACGGCGCCGGTTTCGGCGCCAGCAGCGTCGGCGGCCAGGAAACCTTCCGTTCCGGGCCGGTCGGCCCGCTGCTGCCGGGCACCGAGCACGTGGCGCCGCCTTACTGTTATCGATGCCCCTATGGCTATCGGGATATCGAAGGCCAACCGGACCTCGAAACCTGCAAGATGACCTGCGCCAATTTCGTTGGTTACGTGCTGGAGAAGGAAGGCGACGTCGCCGCCGTGATCGCCGAGCCGGTGCGCGCCATACCCTATATCCCGCCGCCGGGATTTTGGCGGACCGTACGCCAGGCCTGCGACGATCACGGCGCCTTGCTGATCTTCGACGAAATTGCCGTCGGCCTCGGCAAGACCGGGCGCATGTTCGCCGGCGAGCACTATGGCGTCTCGCCCGATATCCTGGTGCTCGGCAAGGCGCTAGGCGGCGGTATCATGCCGATCGCCGCGATGATCGCGAAGCCTGAGTTCGATGTCCTGGCGGACCACGCGCTTGGCCACTACACCCACGAAAAGAACCCGGTGTCGTGCCGCGCCGCTTTGACCACCATCGAGATCATCGAGGACGAAGGCCTGGTCGAGAACGCGCGAATCGTCGGCGCCCATGCCTTGGACCGGCTGCGCGAGATGGCCGGCCGGCATTCGATCATCGGCGATGTCAGGGGCCTCGGGCTTCAGATCGGCGTCGAGCTCGTGCTCGACCGGGACGAAAAGACCCCCGCGGCCGATGCCGCCGAGCGCATCCTGTATTCGGCCCTCGAGAAGGGCCTGAGCATGAAGATCACCATGGGCAACATCCTGTCCCTGACGCCGCCTCTGACCATCACCACCGAAGAGATGGACGCGGCGCTGACGATCATCGATGAGTGTCTGGCGGAGGCCGGTGGCGACCGATCGCGCGACTGACGCACCTCGGGCGCCGGTTGTCCTTAACCCCCCCCCTCTGTCATTCTAACCGGCCCCTTCGGGATCGCGCGCCCCCGCTCCCCACATCCGCGCCATCAGGCCATCGGCGGCGGCGAGCCGGCGGCGGAGAAATTCCCGTGTCTCTTCCTGGTCCGAAGACCCGTCGCGCGACCACACCGCAAGCGTGGCCAGGAACAGGGCGCTAAGACCGATCTCCTCCACCTGGCGTTGCCGGCCGGTGGCGTCCAACAGGGCCACGTCGCGGACCCACTGGATGGTGCGGGACAGGTTGAAGATCAACGGCACCCAATGGTGCGGATGGCTGGGATAGAGCTTGGTGGCGATCATCTGGCCGGTGACGCGGCGGTGAGGCGCGAGTGCGTCGAACCACCGCATGATCACCGAATGCAGGCGCTCCCGGGCGGAGAGGTCGGCGAAGCCGGGCGATGGCGGCGCCGCCATGGCGTCGCGGGCGCGGGCGAACCAGGCATCGGCGATGGCGTCGAGATCGCGATAGTGACCGGCGATATCGGCGAGTGACACGCCGAGCCGTTCCGCCACCCGATGAAGGCGAACCCCGTCCCAGCTCACCTCCTCGGCCAGCTCCAGGGCCGCATCGACGATGGTCTCGGCCAGCCGGTCCTTCCCTCCCCGGCGTGCCTGGGTCTTGGCCGCCATGTCAGGAACTCCTTCGCGTTATGCCGCCGTCAGGATTGTCCTGAAAACGCTAAAGGCACCGAGGGTGCGAGGCAAGACAATAAAATGCCCTCCGCCGCCGTCCTAAATCGTTCGTCAGCACCCCGTTGAGCGATCCAACTCCTCGGAAACCTGGAAAAATCGACCGTGGCCGCGAGGTGGGAGGCAGGAGTCCATCAAGCGCGGCCACGCGCCTGGCTCACGGCTATGTGATGAGGCGTGATTTGAGATCGGATGCCCGACCCCGTAATCTTTGGCTCATTGGCAGTGGGGCTATCGTTTGTGCCACAGTCTCCCTGGCAAGTTCAGGACGAGGAAGGATAAGGCTCTCCAACCATCCTTCCGGCCTTGCACTTGATGGTAGTAGAGAGGGTTGCCTCACTGACAGTGTTTTACGGACAGGCCTGCGAGTCGGGTTCCTCACTTTCCCTGCCCCTCATCCCCCCGAGAAAAGTGAAGACGCCCCAACCGGCTCGCAGGTCCTCTCTTTTTTGAAATCCGTCCTCGCCCCTGCCGAAATCGGATCGTTCCCCCCGTTAGAGCA
>JACZQV010000058.1 GCA_022545545.1 Pseudomonadota bacterium | reverse complement strand
CCTCGGCGAGGGCGCCACGAGGATAGAGGCCCAGCACCGAGCCCCGGATCTGGAAGAAAACGATTTCCGAATCCTCGGCGCTTGCCGTTTCCCAGCCTAGGCCGTGCTCGTAGAACCGCCGGGCGCGCGTCAAATCCTCGACACCGAGGGTGACCACGGAGAGTCGTTGTTCCATCGGCCTTACTCCTTTCCCCCGCGCAGCGGGACTGTTTGGACAACAGGCTAAGCATACAAAATCAGGCCGAGATTGTGCCATCGATTGGGTCGTGGGCGGCGTGCCGGCCGCGCCCCCGGAGCCGCGCGCTTTTTTCTCTCCCGTCGGCGCCGCCCGCCGGGTAAGCTGTGATCGCAAAGGAGGTGGCATATGGTGCGCGCCCTGACCTATCCGCTCGCGTTCCTGAGCGGCTGGCTGTTCAATTTCCTCGTCGATATCAAGTTCCTGTCCGGCTTCCTGTCGGGCTGGATGGCCCACGGCCTGTTCACCGGATAGTCCTTGATGACCGCCCGGCAGGGCCGGCGCCCGGCCGCCGGGGCCGGCGCGAAACCGTTACGCCGGCCGGCCCCGGATGTGGTAGAACGACCGGCCTATTTTTCCGCCAACCCCGCCGCCTGAGGCCGTCTTATGAGTGATAAACCCGTCATCGTCGTTTCCCGCAAGGTGCCGCCGGCCGTCGCCGCCCGGTTGAGCCGCGATTACCGGCCGCGCTTCAATGACGAGGACCGGCTGCTGCCGAGCGAGGAGTTGCTCGCCCGCGCGAAGGGCGCCGATGGGCTGCTCATCTGTCACACCGAGCGCATGACGGCGGCCCTCATCGGCCGCCTTCCCGGCACCATCCGCGTCATCGCCAGTTATTCCGTCGGCGTCGATCACGTCGACCTCGCGGCGGCCAAGGCGCGGGGGCTCATCGTCACCAACACCCCCGAGGTGCTGAACGACGCCACCGCCGAGCTCACCATGCTGTTGATGCTGGGCGCGGCGCGCCGCGCCAGCGAGGGCGAGCGGCTGATACGGGCCGACGAATGGTCGTCGTGGAGCCTGAGCTTCATGGTCGGCGCCGAGGTCACGGGCAAGCGGCTCGGCATCGTCGGCATGGGCGGCGTCGGCCGGGTGACGGCGCGCCGCGCCATGGGCTTCGACATGGAGGTCCATTATCATAACCGCAACCGCCTGGATGCGGCGCTCGAGGCCGGCGCCATCTATCATGAGAGTATCGAGGAGATGTTGCCCCATGCCCAATTCCTCGCCCTGCATTGCCCGGCGACGCCGGAGACCGAGGGGCTTTTGAATGCCGAACGCATCGCGCTGCTTCCCGACGGGGCCATCGTCGTCAACGCCGCGCGCGGCGCCGTCGTCGATGACGAGGCGCTGATCGCGGCGCTAAAGTCGGGCAAGTTGGCCGCCGCCGGGCTCGACGTCTTCAACAACGAGCCCGACATCGACCCGGCCTATAGGGAGCTCGAGAACGTCTTCCTGCTGCCCCATGTCGGCACCGCCACGCGCGAGACCCGAGACGCCATGGGATTTAGGGCGCTCGATAATCTCGATGCCGTTTTCGCCGGCCGCGAACCCCGCGACCGGGTCGCCTGATCCCTGGTCTCGGTGATGAAGATCGATCAAATCCATGTAAATTCAGGGAGATGCGGCGTCCGGGCGCGCCGCCCGGCGCGGATGTCCGCCGATCGACCCCCGATCACGTTGTCGCGAATCCTCCGGTCAAGGCATAAAATTGCTTGGATTCAATCCTATTGCGGCTTACCCTGCGGTCCATAAGCAATAAACGCATGAGGGAGCGGACGATCCTAGGGAGAATTTCACCAATCCGAATACGCTGGATCGCTACGGATCACGCGAAAGAGAGGCGTGCATAATGTTAGGCTGCGCTTCTCTAACGTCTGTCGTTTGCCTAACAACTCATAACAGGAGGAAGAGGTGATGAAAGTTCAGGAGAACCAAAGCCGGAAGGCCTTGCCTAAGGCCAAGACGGCGACAAGCCGGCGCAAGTTCCTTAAGGCCGGCGCCATCGGGACCGCGGCGGCGGCATCGACTCTGGCGTTTCCGAATATATCGCATGCCAAGTCCGTGACCCTGAAAGTTCAGGCGGCGTGGGGCGGCGGCGCTTTCCTTGACGATGCCAAAAACTATGTCAAGCGTGTGAACGCCATGGGCGGCAAGGACCTGAAGATCGACCTGTTGTCGGTTAACTCCGTGGTCAAAACCAGCCAGATGCAGGATGCGGTTCATCGCGGCGTCCTCGATGGCGCTCACTACGTGCCCGCCTACTGGTATTCCAAGTCGCCGGCGGCGTCCCTGTTCGGCACCGGCCCCTGCTTCGGCTGGTCGGCGCAGGAAATGCTGGGCTGGATTCACTTTGGCGGCGGCAAGGAGCTCTTCAACGAGTTGATGGGGACCCTCGGCCTTAACCTGGTCAGCTTCTTCAACAGCCCGATGCCGGCGCAGCCGCTGGGCTGGTTCAAGGAACAGATCAAGAGCTCAGCCCAGATGAAGGGCCTCAAGTACCGCACCGTTGGCCTGGCGGCCGACGTTATGAATGAAATGGGCTTGTCGGTGGTGCAATTACCGGGTGGCGAAATTCAGCCGGCGATGAAGAGCGGCCTGATCGACGCCGCCGAGTTCAACAACCCGAGCTCGGATAAAGACTTCGGCATGCAGGACGTTTCCAAGCACTATCACCTGGCCAGCTTCCACCAGTCCCAGGAATGTTTCGAGGTTACCTTCAACAAGAAGAAGTTCGATTCCCTGTCGAAGGAGCAACAGGCCATTCTGGAATACGCTTCCGAAGCCGAGAACGCCAACTTCTACTGGTACATGACCCTTCGTTATGCCAACGACCTGATCAAGCTGAAGAAGGATCATGGCGTCAACGTATACCGTACGCCCGATTCCATTATGAAGGACCAGTTGAAGGCGTGGGATGTCGTTATTGACCGGATTTCGGCGAAAGATAAGTTCTTCGCCAAGGTGGTTAAATCGCAGAAAGTCTATGCCAAGAAAGTGATGAACTACCTGCTTTTGAACCAGCCGGATTACGGCATCGCTTACAAGCACTACTTCGGTTGATCCGATCTGTTTTTGCGAGACCATTACGCAAGATCGATCGGGTATGAAGAACAGATAAGTTATGAGGGGCAGCCTAACGGCTGTCCCTCTAATCTTGAAGGGCAATAGGCGGGAGACCCGGCCGTGGTATTTATTATTCACGCTATTGAACAGCTCAGCATCTGGGTCGGGCGCGCCTTTGGCTGGTGTATTCTGATTTTAACCCTTTCGGTCGCCTATGAAGTTTTCGTCCGTTATGTCCTCAACGCCCCCACCGTATGGGTTTTCGACATGATGGTGCAGATGTACGGGGCGCTGTTCCTGATGGCCGGGCCTTACGCCCTCGCCCAGGACACCCATGTGCGCGCGGATGTGTTTACCCGCTTCCTGTCGGCCCGCTGGCAGGCCCGTATCGATTTGGTTTTATACATCGTCTTCTTTTTCCCGGGCATGGCGGCCCTGGTCTGGTACGGCTGGGAAATCGCTATGGACTCATGGCGCTACAAGGAAGTCAGCTGGAACAGCCCGGCCCGTATTCAGATTTATTACTTCAAGACCCTGATCCCACTGGCCGGCGCCTTGTTCATCATCCAGGGCGTTGCGGAATGCATGCGATGCTATCTGGCGATAAAGACCAATGAATGGCTGCCGCGTCTGGAGGATGCAAGGGAAACGGAAGACCTTTTGAAAGGCCAGGCGACTGGGCTTGAAATCTAATAACCCTCTTTTCCTAAATTTATCCGGTTAGACGGAGCACTCCGCAGGATGACGAACCCCGAAGTAGCACTTCTGATGCTATCCATTTTTATCGTGATGATATTGCTCGGGTTTCCCGTCGCCTTCACGCTGCTGGCCATGGGGATCGGCTTTGGCTACTACGCCTATTACGAGGCCGGCAGCATCGAGACCTTCGCCGATGTGTTCAACAACAAGATTTTCTATCTGCTGAACCAGAACACCTATTCGGTGATGGAGAACGACACCCTGGTCGCCATCCCGCTGTTCCTGTTCATGGGCTATGTGGTCGAGCGCGCCAACATCGTCAACAAGCTGTTCTACTCGCTGCAAATGGCGGCGCGTAATCTGCCGGGATCCATGGCGGTCGCGGCCTTGATCACCTGTGCCGTGTTTTCCACCGCCAGCGGTATCGTCGGCGCGGTCGTGACCCTGATGGGACTCCTGGCGTTTCCGGCGATGGCCAAGGCCAACTATGACAAGAGTTTCTCCGCCGGCGTCATCTGCGCCGGCGGCACGCTTGGTATTTTGATTCCGCCCTCGATCATGCTGATCGTCTATGCGGCGATCGCGGAACTTTCGCCTCTGCGCCTATACGCCGCCGCCATTGTCCCAGGGTTCCTCCTGGCCGGATGGTACATTATCTACGTCATTGTCCGCGTCATGATTACTCCGTCGATCGCGCCGAAGCCACGCGAAGAGGATATTCCGCCCAGGCGCGTTGTCTACTTGCAGCTTCTGACCTCCTTCGTTCCATTGACCGTCCTTATCATGCTGGTGCTCGGATCGATTCTGGGCGGCCTGGCGACGCCGGCGGAAGCCGCCGCCATGGGCGCGTTCGGCGGGCTCGTGCTGGCGGCGATCTATCGCTCTCTCAACTGGGTGATGCTTAAGGAGTCGGTCTACCTGACGGCGAAAGCGACGGCGATGGTGTGCTGGCTGTTTGTCGGATCATGGACCTTCGCGTCGGTGTTCTCATACCTCGGCGGCCACGAAATCATCGAGCATTTCGTCCTCGGATTTGACCTTAAGCCCTGGCAATTCCTGGTCATGGTGCAGATCATCATCTTCCTTCTGGGCTGGCCCCTGGAATGGTCGGAAATCCTGATCATCTTCGTGCCGATCTTCCTGCCGATGCTGCCCGCTTTCGATGTCAACCCCTATTTCTTCGCCATGCTGGTGGCGCTCAACCTGCAAACGTCGTTCCTGACCCCGCCGATGGCGATGTCCGCCTATTACCTGAAAGGGGTGTTGGGGAAAGCGATCGAATTGGCTGATATTTTCAAAGGCATCATACCCTATCTCTTCATCGTCATTTTCATCATGGTCATGATGTATCAGTTCCCGGAGATCGCTCTGTGGCTGCCTGATTTTTTCTTTGGCAAATATATCCCTTAAGATGGAATGAGATGGGATATCATCTGAACAAAATACGGGTTGGGTTTAGGGAGTGAAAATATAATGTCCGCGGCCGTCCTTGAAAAAATTTTCGGATTGATCGGAGTAACGCTGATCGCCGTTTTTGTGCTCGGTCTGGCGGAAAGTATTTCTGCCGGCGCCGCCGGATTTTGGGGCGGCCTCCCGTTTTGGGTGATCTGCTTCGCTGTCCTGGTGCTGGTCGTCTATGACTTCTGGGATACGTGCCTGCGCAAGAAGTAAGGGCTTGTCCGCAACTCCGACGCCCTGTCCGCGGCAGGCACCACCAGGGTCTTTACCCAAATGACATTGTTTGAACTTTCCGCCACCGAGGCTATTGGTAAAATACGCGACGGTGAGATCACTTCCGAGGAATTGGTCCAGGCCTGTCTCGACCGGATCGACCAGGTCGACGGCGAAATCGAGGCCTGGGCGCACCTGAAGCCTGAATATGCCCTCGATCAGGCCCGGATGCTCGATGCCCAACGCGCAGAAGGCGGCCCGGTGGGGCCGTTGCACGGCATTCCCGTCGGCATCAAGGACATCTTCGATACCGAATCATTGCCGACCGAAAACGGCACCGTTCTCGATTCCGGCCGCCAGCCGATGGAGGACTGCAGGGTCGTCAGCCTGTTGAAGGAAGCCGGCGCCGTCATCATGGGGAAGACGGTGACCTCCGAATTGGCCGGTTTGGGGCCTGGAAAAACCAAGAACCCTCACAATCCGGCGCACACGCCGGGCGGGTCGTCGAGCGGATCGGCGGCGGCGGTGGCGTCCTATATGGTTCCACTGGCCATCGGAACCCAGACCAACGGATCTGTCATCCGTCCGGCATCCTATTGCGGTATTGTCGGCTTCAAGCCCAGCCATGGGTTGATCCCCAGAACCGGTGTTCTGACCCTATCGGGTCCCCTGGACACGGTGGGAACCTACGCACGCTCCATTGAAGACGTCGCTTTGTTAACCGAGTTGCTTGTCGCTCACGATCCCGCCGACAAGGATACCCGGGCCCGGGCCCACCCACCACTGAGCCGTACGGCTGCCGAAGAGCCGCCGATGACGCCTATGGTCGCCTTTGCCAAGACGGCCGTTTGGGATCAGGCCGACAAGGAAACGCAGGAGGCGTTCGGTGAACTCATCGAACTTTTGGGCGATGACTGCAGCGATCTGCCTTTATCGGAACCTTTTGACCATGCGGTCGAAATGCACCGCAATATCATGTATGCGGATATGGCGAAAACCTTTGCTGGCTATTACGAGCGGGGCAAGGACAAACTGACCGACACCCTTTGCGAGATGATCGAATTTGGCCAGAAGGTTAGCGCCGTCGATTACAACAAGGCCGTGGAAGGCCGGGAGTTGCTGAATTCCGGCCTTAACCTCGTATTCGATTACTATGACATCATCATCACCCCGGCAACGCCAGGCCCCGCGCCGGTCGGCCTGGATGCCACGGGAAACCCCGTTTTCAACACTCTTTGGAGCTTTACGGGAGTTCCCGCCATCACCCTGCCTTTGATGCAAGGGGAGAACGGCTTGCCGCTCGGCGTGCAACTGATCGGGCCGCGTGGCGACGATGCAAGGTTGCTCAGGACGGCACGCTGGTTGACAAGCCGGGTCGCCGATGACGGTGCAAGCCGGCGATGATGCCCACTGCCTGATATTTTCCGCGCCCCAACGGGCGGTTTTTTTTAATCGCCCGGCGGCGCCCGATTGCATCGGACGCGGCGATTGCGTAGAACCGCATTCTCTGATCCCCCGGGCCGATCCCCCGGGCCGATCCCCCGGGACCGGCGCACCGCCGGGGTCCGGATCGACCGAGTCCGAAGGCATAGAAATGGCCGCCTATCAATACGTCCATGTGATGAAGCACCTGACCAAGATCTTTCCCGGCGGCCGGGAGGTCTTGGGCGACATCACCCTCGCCTTCCTGCCCGGCGCCAAGATCGGTGTCCTCGGCTACAACGGCGCCGGCAAGTCGACGCTGCTTCGCATCATGGCCGGAGAGGAGACCGATTTCTCCGGCGAGTCCTGGACCGCCGAGGGCGCCCGCGCCGGCCTGTTGCCCCAGGAGCCGGAACTCGACCCGGAAAAAGACGTGCTCGGCAACATCATGGACGGCGTCGCCGACACCAAGGCGCTTCTCGATCGTTTCGACGCCGTAAGCGCGCGCTTCGCCGAAGAGCTCGACGCGGCGGAGATGGAGGCGCTGATCGCCGAGCAGGCGGAACTCCAGGAGAAGATCGAGGCGGCGAACGCCTGGGACCTGCAGCGCGCCATCGACATCGCCATGGATGCCCTTCGCTGTCCGGCGCCCGAGGCCGATGTCGCGACCCTGTCGGGCGGCGAGCGGCGCCGGGTGGCGTTATGCCGATTGTTGCTGCGCCGCCCCGAGTTGCTTTTGCTTGACGAGCCCACCAACCATCTGGACACCGAATCGGTCGCCTGGCTCGAGCGGTTCCTCAAGGACTATGAGGGCACGGTCGTCGCCGTCACCCATGACCGCTATTTCCTCGACAACGTGGCGGGTTGGATACTCGAACTCGACCGCGGCCGCGGCATCCCCTTCGAGGGCAACTACTCGGCCTGGCTCGAGCAAAAGCAACTCCGCCTGGCCCACGACGAAAAGCGGGAGACCGCCCGGCAACGGACGCTCAAGCGCGAGCTCGAATGGATCCACACCACCCCTTCCGCCCGGCGGGCCAAGGGCAAGGCGCGGATCGCCGCCTATGAGGAACTCCTCGGCGAGACCGCCAAGGCGGCGCCGGAGAACGCGCAGATCATCATTCCTCCCGGCCCCAGGCTCGGCGATCTCGTCGTCGAGGCCAAGGAACTGAGCAAGGGCTACGGCGACCGCCTTCTGATCGAGAATCTTTCCTTCCGTCTGCCGAAGGGCGGCATCGTCGGCGTTATCGGCGCCAACGGCGCCGGCAAGACGACGCTGGTTCGCATGATCATCGGCGAGGAAAGCCCCGATAGCGGCGCCATCCGCATCGGCGATACCGTGACGCTCGGCTATGTCGGCCAGTCCCGCGATATCCTCAGCCCCGCCAAGACGGTGTGGGAGCAAATCTCCGGCGGCGAGGACGAAGTCGTGCTCGGCCAGAGGAAAATGGCGAGCCGCGCCTATTGCGCCGCCTTCAACTTCAAGGGAGCGGATCAGCAGAAAAAGGTCGGCCAGCTTTCCGGCGGCGAACGCAACCGCGTACATCTCGCCGTGGTGCTCAAGTCGGGGGCGAATTTGCTGCTTTTGGACGAACCGACCAACGATCTCGATGTCGACACCCTCAGGGCGCTCGAGGAAGCGTTGGTCCGATTTGCCGGCTCGGCCCTGGTGATCAGCCATGACCGCTGGTTCCTGGACCGCATCGCCACCCACATCCTCGCCTTCGAGGGCGACAGCCGGGTGGTGTGGTGCGAAGGCAATTACGCCGATTACGAGGCCGAGAAGAAGCGCCGGCTCGGCGTCGAAGCGGACCAACCCCACCGCATCCGCTACAAACCCCTCGTCCGGCGGTGAACGCCGGCGGCGAGAGGTCGAACCGCCGCGCCGGCCCATCCGCCGGCGACACGGAAGTCCTATAAGATGCTTGGCCGGGCCGGGCCGGCCTATTCTATTACTCGGAAATCGAGTCCTCGAGGATCGAGGCCTTCTTGCGCAGGACACTCAAAAGGCCCGCTACGTTTCCCCGGTTGCGGCGAATGACGGAGGAATACTCCTTGCGGTGGGTGAGCGGCATGGAGACGCCTTCGATCTTGATGTCCACCGCCTTGTAAGTGCCGGAGTTCTTGACGACCTGCAACTCGACGGCCACCGGCGGGCCGTTCATGCGTTTGATGCGGCCATAGACGATGCTGCCGCCGCCGGCCACCGACACTTGCCTGATGACCTCGAACGTCTCTCCGGTATATTTCTTGAACAGCCCGGCGTAACTGTGGGAGACCACCGTCTTGTATAGCTTGAGGAACTCGGCCCGCTGATCTTCGGTCGTCCGGCGCCAGTAAATGCCGAGGACGAACTTGCTGATCGCCTTGACATCGAAGGCCTCGGCCAGCAGCGCCCGCATGCGCTTGACGCGCTCGGCATCGCTGATGTCCTTCGGCGTCAGTTCCCGGATCGCTCTTTTGCCGAGATTGGAGACGAAGGACCCGGCGTCCGCCGGCGCGGCCCGGGTCTCCGGCGCCGCCCAAGGACCGACGAGGACCAGCGCCAATCCGGCCGCGAGCAAGGACCGTGGGATAAACATGACCGATCAGTCGAGAAGGGCGGCCGACTCAGCCTGTTGCGCGGGATTGGGGGTGGTCGAAAATCCCGGAGCCGGCTGGATGGCGGAGGGCCTGCTGTTTCTGATCTCGTCGGCGCGGCGCTGGCGGTAGAGGCTGCGGATCGCGGCGTAGAAATCAATCGAGGTCCGCTCGATCTCGTCCAGGGTATCGAGATTGCGCGACCGGATGTCGACGCCGGTCGCCAGCGTGCGCGAGATCGGAAACTCGTCGATATCCTCACTGCGGGCCCAATAGTTGACCGGATCGAGGATCGCCTCGGCGAGAAGCCCCAGACCATCGCGCGGATTGGACGGCCCGAATATCGGCAAAACGAGGTAGAAACCCTCGGGCGCGCCCCAGACGGCGAAAGTCTGGCCGAAATCCTCGCTGTGCGGCTCCAGGCCCCACTCGCCGGCGACGTCGAATATGCCCAGCACGCCGACCGTCGTGTTGATGGCGAAACGCCCGGCCGTCACGCCGGCGCGTTGCCCCTCGCCCTGCAAGACGTCGTTTATGAAAACGACGGGTGCGCGCATGTTCGCCAGCACATTATGCACTCTCTCCTGGCCATACTCGGGCATGGCGCCGTCGTACATGGTGGCGATGGGTTTGAAGATCAACTTGTCGACGAACATGTTGAAGTCGAACACCACCCGGTTGAAGGGCTCGATCGGGTCGTTGGCCTTTTCGAATTCGGCCAACGCTTCGGGATCGTCCTTGGGTGGCGTGGCGCACCCCGCGAACAGGAAGGCGGCGGCGAAAATCACGACAACGCGTGAAGGCATGGGGGCAGAGAGTCGTTTCAACATGGATCTACCAATTTGCGTAACGAAAACGTTTATTTTATCGACCATCGTGCCGAAGGAAACGCGATGCGCCGCCTCCCTCAGCGTCACACAAACGTACTTGCCACCTACGCGGCCCCGGTGCCTGGGCAGCCCCCCACGATATCGTTTCGATGTGAAGGGCCCCTTAAAACTTATGCTTAATTTTAAGCTTCTCTCCCGTGGCGATCCGGTATGACCCAAATAAGAAACTTCCCTTGCAGTTTCACTAGCACAGGCGGGAGGAAAAAACCAGTAACGAAAATATGTCGGGATGGGCGGAAAGGAAGCACTGTTGCAAATTTGTCCCACATTGGCAAAACGGCGCGCAGCCGCGCGAATCCGGGTGATTCCACCTTCGCCGAAGGGAGATGGCGCGGCGGATATGCCACCACACCGCAATTGACGGCCGGAAGGACGTTTTGGAGGTTGACCATTAAACATATGTATATATTTATATTGTAATTCATTCCGATCGCGACGGCATGGAAGCGGGCACCTCGGATGACAGGATTGGACGATTTTCTGGCGGGACTGCGGGCGGCGGCGGAGCCGACCCGCCTCAGGTTGCTGGCCCTTTGCGCCGAGGGCGAGTTGACGGTCAGCGAACTGACCGAGATCCTGGGCCAAAGTCAGCCCAGGGTCTCGCGCCATTTGAAGCTGATGGTCGAGGCCGGGTTGCTCGAGCGCATCCGCGAGGGGACATGGGCCTTTTACCGGCTCACCGGCGACGCGGGCACCCGGCTTGGCCGCAGACTCGTCGACATGATCCCCGGCGACGACGCGGCGCTGGCGCTCGACCGCGAGCGGCTCGGCGCCGTCAAGCAGGCGCGCGCCGGGCGCGCCCAAGCGTACTTTCGCAAGAACGCGGCGAGGTGGAACGAGATTCGCAAGCTCTATGTCGCCGAAGCGGAGGTCGAGAAGGCGCTGCTCGAGGCCATGCCGATGGAGGGCGTCGGTGATTTCCTCGATATCGGCACCGGTACCGGGCGGATTCTGGAATTATTCGGCGACAAGGTGGAGCGCGGGCTCGGCATCGACCTCTCGCGCGAGATGCTGGCGCTTGCCCGCGCCAATCTGGAACGGGCGGGACGGCGCAATTGCCGGGTCCGCCATGGCGACATGTACAAATTGCCGGTGCCAAGCGCCTCCTTCGATGCCGTCGCCATCCACCAGGTGCTTCATTATGCCGACGACACCGCCGCCGCCATCGCCGAGGCGGCCCGCGTGCTGCGCCAGGGTGGGCGGCTTGTAATCGTCGATTTCGCCCCCCATGATCTTGAATTCCTGCGCCTTGAGCACGCCCACAGGCGTCTCGGGTTCAGTGACGACGAGGTCGAGGGCTGGTGCCGCGCCGCCGGTCTCGTGCCGGAGGGCACGGTGCACCTTCCGGGCGATCCCCTGACCGTCACCATTTGGACCGTCCGGCGAAGCCATCCCGGCCCATCCGGCGGCAAAGGAGGCCGAGTAAGTGACCGATGAATTGCCCTCTTCGCGCCGCCCCCTTGCCGCCCTGGCCGGGACGACCTCCGGGGAACCGGAAGCATTGGCGAGGCCCGAGGTCTCCTTCGAGTTCTTTCCCCCCAAGACCGAGAAGATGGAGGAGATCCTGTGGGCGTCCGTCAAGCGGCTCGAACCGCTCGGCCCGCGTTTCGTATCGGTCACTTACGGCGCCGGCGGCTCGACGCGCGAGCGCACCCACGCCACCGTCGCCCGGATCCTGCGCGAAACCTCGCTGGTGCCGGCGGCGCACCTGACCTGCGTCGGCTCAAGCCGCGCCGAGGTCGACGAGGTCGCGCGCGGCTACTGGCAAGCGGGCGTGCGCCACATCGTCGCCCTCAGGGGCGATCCGCCTGCCGGCGCCGATGGCTACGAACCCCATCCCGAGGGCTATGCCTACGCCGCCGATCTGGTTTCCGGGCTCAAGCGGGTCGGTGATTTCGAGATCAGCGTCGCCGCCTTTCCCGAAACCCATCCCGAAGCCGCCAGTCCCGCGGCCGATCTCGATAACCTCAAGCGCAAGATCGACGCCGGGGCGAGCCGGGCGATCACCCAGTATTTCTTCGACGCCGAGATTTATCTCGAGTTCGTCGCCCGCGCCCGGAAGGCCGGCATCACGGTCCCCATCGTGCCCGGAATCCTGCCGGTCACCAACTTCGCCCAGGTGGTCAAATTCAGCGCCATGTGCGGCGCCACCGTTCCCGACTGGCTGGCCCGGCTGTTCGAGGGTCTCGATGGGGACACCGAAACCCGCAAGCTCGTGGCCGCCACCGTGGCGGCGGAACAATGCCGGGCGCTGCGGGCGGCGGGAGTCAACGAATTCCATTTCTACACCCTCAACCGCGCCGATCTCTCCTACGCCATCAGCCATATCCTGGGCATCAGGCCCCAGGAGGCCGGGCCCCGGGAGGAGGGGAAGGACGCCGGCGGGGAGACCGGTGGATGAGCGCCCTTCTCGACTTCCTCGCCGGCAACGTGTTGCTGTGCGACGGCGCCATGGGCACGCGCGTGCAGGCGACCGATCTCGACATCGAGGAGGATTTCCTCGGCAAGGAGAACTGCACCGAGATCCTGAACCAGAGCCGCCCCGACCTCGTGCGCGACATCCATATGGGCTATCTCGGCGCCGGGTCGGACGCGGTGACGACGAATTCCTTCGGCGGATCGCCCATCACGCTCGGCGAGTTCGGGCTCGAGCACGATGCCTTCGCCATCAACAAGCGGGCCTCGGAGATCGCCCACGAGGCCGTCGCCGAGTTCGCCCACGACGGACGGCAAAGGTTCGTCTTGGGCGACATCGGGCCGGGAACCAAGCTTCCGAGCCTCGGGCACATCGATTATCAGAGCCTCGAGGACGCGTACGCGGCCCAGGGGTCCGGATTGATCGCCGGCGGGGTCGACGCACTGTTGGTGGAGACCTGCCAGGACCCGCTGCAGATAAAGGCGGCGGTGAACGGCGCCAAGCGGGCGCGGGACGAGGCCAAGGGCGACATCCCCATCATCGTGCAGGTGACGGTGGAGACCACCGGAACCTTGCTCGTCGGCGCCGACATCGCCGCCGCGGCGACGGTGGTCCGGGCGCTGGATGTCCCCGTCATGGGGCTGAATTGCGCCACCGGGCCCCAGGAAATGGCCGAGCACGTCAAGTGGCTGGGCGAGAACTGGCCCGACCTGATCACCATCCAGCCCAACGCCGGCCTGCCCGAGCTGGTGGACGGCAAGCCTTCCTATCCCCTCGGTCCGGATGAGCTCGCCAAGTGGATGGAGCGCTTCATCAAGGAGGACGGCGTCAACATGGTGGGCGGGTGTTGCGGCACCGATGTCGAGCATATCGAGGCCCTCGACCACATGTTGCGCGGGCTCGGCGGCAACGCGCCGCGCCCCCGGCCCAGTAGGCGGAGCGTCCATTGGCTGCCATCGGCGGCGTCGCTTTACGCCCAGGTGCCGTTCCGTCAGGAGAACGCCTATTTCTCCATCGGCGAACGCTGCAACGCCAACGGTTCCCGCGCCTTCCGCCGTTTGCAGGAAGAAGGTGATTGGGACGGCTGCGTCGCCATCGGCCGCGAACAGGTCGATGAAGGGTCCCACGCGCTCGATGTCTGCACCGCCTTCGTCGGCCGCGACGAGGTCGCCGATATGACCGAGGTGGTCTCGCGCATGCGGGGTTCCGTCACCGCGCCGCTGGTGTTCGATTCCACCGAGTACGAGGTGCTGCGATCGGCGCTGGCGCTCTATGGCGGCAAGGGCATCATCAATTCGATCAACTTCGAGGACGGCGAGGAGCCGCCGGCCAAGCGTCTGGAGCTTGCCCGGCGTTTCGGCGCCGGCGTCATCGCGCTCACCATCGACGAAGAGGGCATGGCGAAAGAGACCGACGCCAAGATCGAGATCGCCAAGCGGCTCCACGATTTCGCCTGCGGGCGTTACGGTCTGGCGTCGTCGGACCTCATGATCGACCCCCTGACCTTCACCATTTGCACCGGCAACGAGGACGACCGCAAGTTAGGGCTTAACACCCTCGATGCGATCGAGCGGCTGGCGAAGGAACTGCCCGAATGCCAGATCATCCTCGGCCTGTCCAACATCTCCTTCGGCCTCAACCCGGCGTCGCGCCATGTGCTGAACTCGGTGTTCCTCGACCATGCGCTGAAGCGCGGGCTGACCGGCGCCATCGTCCATTTCACGCGCATCATGCCGCTGCACAAAATTCCGGAGGAAGAGGCGCGGGTGGCCGAGGATCTGATCTACGACCGGCGCAAGGACGGCTACGACCCGCTCCATGCCTTCCTCGCCTTGTTCGAGGACCGGACGGTGGAGAAGAAGGCGGTCAAGGAGCGCCCGGAAAAGGTCGAGGAGCGGCTCAGCCAGCGGATCGTCGACGGCGACCGTCAGGGACTCGAGGCCGACCTCGACGAAGCGCTGGCCAAGCATGATCCGCTGGAGATCGTCAACTCCTATCTCCTCGACGGCATGAAGGTGGTCGGCGAACTTTTCGGCGCCGGCAAGATGCAGCTTCCCTTCGTGTT
The DNA here is from genome assembly GCA_022545545.1 of Pseudomonadota bacterium. Taxonomy (GTDB): domain Bacteria; phylum Pseudomonadota; class Alphaproteobacteria; order SMXQ01; family SMXQ01; genus JACZQV01. Next base: position 3,126 of record JACZQV010000058.1, on the reverse strand, counting down.
GCAATCGGCGGAAACCATGAAGGCGGCGGTGGGTTATCTCGAGCCCTTCATGGACAAGATCGAAGGCCAGGAGAAAGGCACCATCATTCTCGCCACCGTCAGGGGCGACGTCCACGATATCGGCAAGAACCTGGTCGACATCATCCTGACGAATAACGGCTACAAGGTGATCAACCTCGGCATCAAGCAGCCGATCGGCGCCATCATCGAGGCGGCGAGGGAGCACGGGGCCGACGCCATCGGCATGTCGGGGCTGTTGGTGAAATCCACCGTGGTGATGCGCCAGAACCTGGAAGAGATGACGCGCGAGGATATCGACGTGCCGGTGTTGCTGGGCGGCGCGGCGCTGACGCGCGGCTATGTCGAGGAGGACTGCGTCAACGCCTATGGTCGGGGGCGCGTCGCCTACGCGCGGGACGCCTTCGACGGCCTCGGCCTCATGAACAAGGTGATGGCCGAGGATTTCGACGACCATATCGCCGGTCTCGCCGAGAAGCGCCGAGGCCGGCCGTCGAGGAAGCGCCGCCGCGAGGCGCACGCCCCGGCGCCCGCGCCCGGCGAACCCGCCGAAATTGCCGGCACGGCGACCGCGCGGGCCGCCGATTTCGAAGAGATCCGCCTCAAGCGCGCCGAACTGGCCGCCGGCGCGCCGCCGCCCTCACCGCCCTTCTGGGGGGCGCGGACGATCGAGGAGGTGCCGCTCAAATCCCTGACGCCCTATCTCAATGAGCGCATGCTCTATCAGTTCCACTGGGGCTACCGCAAGGAGGGGCGCCGGCTCGACGAATATATGAAATGGGCGCGCAAGGAGTTGCGGCCGATCCTCAACAGGCTGGTGAAGCAATCGGCGGAAGAGGGCATCCTGGCGCCCAAGGCGGTCTACGGCTATTGGAAGTGCGCGTCGGATAACGACGACATCGTGCTGTTCGCGGGCGACGGTAAGGCCGAGGTCGCGCGCTTTTCACTGCCGCGCCAGGCCAAGGCGGGGGGGCTTTGCATCGCCGATTTCGTGCGTCCCATAGACGCCGATTCGCGCGATGTCATCGGCCTCCAGGTGGTGACGGTGGGTCAGCGGGCGTCCGAGGTCGCGCGCCAGTGGTTCGCCGAGGACCGCTATCAGGACTATCTTTACTTGCATGGTCTCGGCGTCGAGATGGCCGAGGCCATGGCCGAATATGTCCATAAGCGCATCCGCGCCGAGCTCGGCTTCGCCGGCGAGGATGCCCGCGACATCGACGAATTGCTACGCCAGGGTTATCGCGGCTCGCGCTATTCCTTCGGCTATCCCGCCTGCCCCAATCTCGCCGACCAGCGCCAGATCCTCGGCCTGCTGGACGCTTCGCGCATCGGCATCGTCATGAGCGAGGAAGACCAACTCCATCCCGAGCAAAGCACCTCGGCCATCGTCATCACCCATCCCCAGGCCAAGTATTTCTCGGTCTAGGGGCGGCCCCGCTGTCCCGCCCGGGCTACTCGGCGGCGTGGAGCGGCTTTTTCGCCAGCTGTTTGAGCTTGTCCGCGTCCTGGTAGATCTCGCCGCCCGATTCGCGGAAGGTCTTGGCCATCTCCGCCATGCCCGATGCGGCGTATTCGCGCACCTCCTGGGTGATATTCATGGAGCAGAATTTCGGCCCGCACATGGAGCAGAAATGGGCCACTTTCGCCCCTTCCGCCGGCAGGGTCTGGTCGTGGAAATCGAGCGCCGTCTCCGGATCGAGCGAGAGGTTGAACTGATCGCGCCAGCGGAACTCGAACCGCGCCTTCGACAGCGCGTCGTCGCGCGCCTGCGCCGCCGGGTGGCCCTTGGCGAGATCGGCGGCATGGGCGGCGAGCTTGTAGGTGATGACGCCGATTTTGACGTCGTCGCGATCGGGAAGGCCCAAATGCTCCTTCGGCGTCACGTAACAGAGCATGGCGGTGCCGAACCAGCCGATCATGGCGGCGCCGATGGCCGAGGTGATGTGATCGTAGCCCGGCGCGATGTCGGTGGTGAGCGGCCCGAGGGTATAGAACGGCGCGTCGTCGCAGGCTTCGAGTTGCTTTTCCATGTTGACCTTGATCAGGTGCATGGGCACATGCCCCGGCCCCTCGACCATCACCTGGACGTCGCGCGACCAGGCGATCTTGGTCAGCTCGCCGAGGGTCTTGAGTTCGGCCATCTGGGCCTCGTCGTTGGCGTCGGCGATGCAGCCCGGCCTGAGCCCGTCGCCGAGCGAGAAGGCGACGTCGTAGCCCTGCATGAGGTCGCAGATGTCGGCGAAGTGGGTGTAGAGGAAGCTCTCCTGGTGGTGCGAGAGGCACCACTTGGCCATGATCGCGCCGCCGCGCGAGACGATGCCGGTCAATCTTTGCGCCGTCATCGGAATGAACGCCAGGCGGACGCCGGCGTGGATGGTGAAGTAATCGACGCCCTGCTCGCACTGCTCGATCAAGGTGTCGCGGTAGATTTCCCAGCTCAGCTCCTCGGCGACCCCGTCGACCTTCTCCAGGGCCTGATAGATCGGCACCGTGCCGATCGGCACCGGGGCGTTGCGGATGATCCATTCGCGGATGTTGTGGATGTTGGCGCCGGTCGAGAGGTCCATCACCGTGTCGGCGCCCCAGCGCGTCGCCCACACCATCTTGTCCACTTCCTCCGCCGCCGTCGAGGTGACGGCGGAGTTGCCGATATTGGCGTTGATCTTGACCAGGAAGTTCCGCCCGATGATCATCGGCTCGGACTCCGGATGGTTGATGTTGGACGGGATGATGGCGCGCCCCCGGGCGACCTCGTCGCGCACGAACTCAGGGGTAACGACCGGGGGGATCTCCGCCCCGAACCCCTCGCCGCCGCTGGCCGCTTCGAGGGCCTCGGTGCGGCCAAGATTCTCGCGAATGGCGACATATTCCATCTCGGGCGTGACGATGCCGCGCCTGGCGTAGGCCATCTGGGTCACCGCCTTGCCGGCCTTGGCCCGGAGCGGCTTGCGCTCCGACGCGGGGAATTCGATGAACGGCGTGGCGCGCTCGGCGTGCTGGCCGTTATCGAGGGGCGTGACGTTGCGACCTTCATATTCCTCGACGTCGCCGCGCGCTTCGATCCACTCCCGGCGCACCGGCGCCAGGCCCTTGCGGATGTCGACCGGC
>JACZQV010000057.1 GCA_022545545.1 Pseudomonadota bacterium | reverse complement strand
TGGCGCCCGGGACCGCCTACAGCGATCCCCCCGGCACGCCTTTGGTGGAGGGGACGTCGCCCGACTTGCGGGGATCGATCGCCACCGCGGCGCGCAGGCTGCGCGCCAGCCCCTTGAAGCACGACTCGACGATGTGGTGGCTGTTCTCGCCATAGAGGGTCTCGATATGCAGCGTGACGCCGGCGTGCTGGGAGAAGGCCTGGAACCATTCCTTGAACAGCTCGGTGTCCATATCGCCGATCTTGGGGCGGGTGAAGGAGACCCGCCATATCAGATAGGGCCGGTTCGACGCGTCGAGCGCCACCCGGGTCAGGGTCTCGTCCATCGGCACCAGGGCCGAGCCGTACCGCACGATGCCGGTGCGCTCGCCGAGCGCTTCGGACACCGCCTGGCCGATGGCGATGGCGGTATCCTCGGTGGTGTGGTGGAAATCGATGTGGAGGTCGCCCTTGGCCTTGACGGTCAGATCGATCAGGCTGTGGCGCGAGAGCTGCTCCAGCATGTGATCGAGGAAGCCGATGCCGGTGGACACCTCGTAAACGCCGCCGCCGTCGAGATTCACCGTCACCTCGATCGATGTCTCCTTGGTCTTGCGCGCAATCGTGGCCTCGCGCATGGCGCCCTCCTGCGGCGGAAATTCAGCGCCCTTTTAGCAGGAAGCGGCGCGATCCGAAAGGCCAATGGCAAAGGGTGTCCGCGCCCACCCTTGACCCGGGGCTTTAAAATCCCACATCGTCTGTTATCTTTGCGCCACAGCGCCCATGCGCCCGGCGCCGATAAACGACCCAGGGAACTAAGTAGGTACTAACGGACCATGGCCCAGGCAGTCGATCAACAATGGCACGGCACCACCATCCTCTCCGTGCGCAAGGACGGCCATGTGGTGGTCGCCGGCGACGGCCAGGTCAGTATCGGCCAGACCGTGATCAAGGCCAACGCGCGCAAGTTACGCCGGCTTGCCAACGACAAGGTGATCGCCGGCTTCGCCGGCGCCACCGCCGACGCCTTCACGCTGTTCGAGCGCCTGGAGGGCAAACTCGAGAAACACAGCGGCCATCTGACCCGCGCCTGCGTCGAGTTGGCCAAGGACTGGCGGACCGACCGCTACCTCCGGCGCCTGGAGGCGATGCTGGCGGTCGCCGACAAGGACGTGTCGCTGGTGGTGACCGGGACCGGCGACGTGCTCGAGCCGGAGGACGGGTTGATCGGCATCGGGTCGGGCGGCAATTATGCCCTTGCCGCCGCCCGCGCGCTCATGGAGATGGACGGCCTCGACGCCGAGGCCATCGCCCGCAAGGCGCTCCGCATAGCCGCCGGCATCTGCGTCTACACCAACGAGAACATCCTCGTCGAAGTCCTGTAAGAGCATGAGCCCCATCGCCACCGCCTCTTTCAGTCCCCGGGAAATCGTTTCCGAACTCGACCGCTTCATCGTCGGCCAGAACGACGCCAAGCGGGCCGTGGCGGTGGCGCTGCGCAACCGCTGGCGGCGTCAGCAGCTGCCCGAGGATCTGCGCGAGGAAGTGATGCCCAAGAACATCCTCATGATCGGCCCGACCGGCGTCGGCAAGACCGAGATCGCGCGCCGCCTCGCGCGCCTCGCCCAGGCGCCGTTCCTGAAAGTCGAGGCCACCAAGTTCACCGAGGTCGGCTATGTCGGGCGCGACGTCGAGCAGATCATCCGCGACCTGGTGGAGGGCGCCATCCTCATGACCCGCGCACGGCTGCGCAAGGAGGTCCAGGCCAAGGCGGAGCTCGCCGCCGAGGAACGGGTGATCGACGGGCTGGTCGGCGAGAAGGCAAGCGCGGATACCCGCAACAAGTTCCGCGAGATGCTGCGCTCGGGCGAGCTCGACGACAAGGAGATCGAGATCGACGTCACCGATTCAGGCGCCGGCGCCATGCCCACCTTCGAGATTCCGGGTATGCCCGGCGCCCAGATGGGGATGCTCAATCTCGGCGACATCTTCGGCAAGGCCTTGGGCCAGCGCACCAAGCCGCGGCGCATGACGGTGGCCGAGTCCCACGTGGTGCTGGTGGACGAGGAGAGCGACAAGATGCTCGACCAGGACCGCGTCGTGCGCGAGGCGATCGAGGCGGCGGAGCAGAACGGCATCGTGTTCTTAGATGAGATCGACAAGATCTGCGCCCCCGAGGAACGCCTCGGCGGCGACATCAGCCGCGAGGGCGTGCAGCGCGACCTGTTGCCGCTGATCGAGGGCACCACGGTGGCGACCAAGCACGGCGCGGTGAAGACCGACCACATCCTGTTCATCGCCTCTGGCGCCTTCCACCTGGCGAAGCCTTCGGACCTGTTGCCCGAGCTCCAGGGGCGCCTGCCGATCCGGGTCGAGCTGGCGGCGCTGACGCGCGAGGACTTCGTGCGCATCCTGACCGAGCCCGAGGCCAGCCTGATCAAGCAGTACACGGCGCTGCTGGCGACCGAGGAGGTGACGCTCGACTTCACCGACGACGGTGTCGAGGAGATCGCGACCCTGGCGGCGGACGTCAATGAAAGCGTCGAGAACATCGGCGCCCGGCGCCTGCAGACGGTGATGGAACGGCTGTTGGAGGACATCAGCTTCGACGCCACCGATAAACCGGGCACCTCCCTCACCATCGACGCCGCTTACGTGCGCGAACAGGTCGCCGACCTGGCCAAGGACTCGGATCTCTCCAGGTTCATCCTTTAGGAAACGCCGGGATCGGCCTAGACCCCGGCCCGCTTGACCTCGTCGAGCAGGCGTTGGATCGTCGCCTCGTCGAGATCGGCGATGCGCTCGGCCAGCAGGTTGGCGAGCTCGGTGGCCTCGGCGCTGAGGCCCGAGGTGTCCACGGTGATCTTCGGGTGGGAGAACCTGGCGAGGCGTTCGAGATCTTCCGCCTCGTCCCAGATGATGTGGAAATACTGGCATATCTGGTTGACCAGCACGAGGCTCGGCCGGCCGCGCCGGCCGTGCTCGAGCGCCGAAAGATAGGCCGGCGACAGTTGCAGGTCCTTGGCCATCCGCTTGAGGGTGAGGCCGCGCTCGGCGCGCAAGCCGCGCACTTTTTCGCCGAAAGGAGTCATCGAGACGCCCCGTCCATGGTCCTCACCGCTTACGCTTGAGAAGGACGTAAAGCGCGCCGGTGCCCCCGTCGCGCGGCTGCGCGGTGCAGAAGGAGAGGACGCGGCCGCGGATGGCGGGGGCGTTCATCCACCGCGGCACGAGGTTGCGCAGCACCCCGGTCTCGCCGGTCGGGCGCAGCCCCTTTCCGGTGATCACCAGGACGCAGCGTTTGCCCGCCCCCTGGGAAGCGGTCAGGAACCCCTCGAGCGCCCGGTGCGCCTTGGCCTGGGTCATGCCGTGGAGGTCGATCCGGCCGTCGATGGCGAGCTGCCCTCGTTTCAGCCGCGCCGCCGTCCGTTTGTCCACCCCCGGCGAGGCGCCGGTTTTGAGCTCGGGCAGCCGATCGGTCGAGGTTACCGGCAACCGTTTAAGGCTTGGGCCGACGCGGACGACCGCCGGCACCGTCTCGGCCCGCTTCTCCGGCGGAAGGTCATCGGCCGGCGCGCGCTTGGCGCCTTCCTGGTGCAGGGGCTTGGCTTCGCGCATGGCCAGGGCGAAGAGATCCGTTTCGTCACGGCTGACGGCTCGCGTCGATGCGTCCCTGCCCTTGCCGGCGGGGCGCGAAGGTCCCTTGCTCTCTTTTCCCGTCATCTGGCCGGCTCGTGCGCTAAGCGGCCAAAGATGGCGCTTGGGGCATGAGAACGCAAGCGCCGGCGGGTCTCAGCGGGCGGCGACCGGCCGGGCGGCCTTGGCGCGGGGCAACAAGAGATAGTAGGCGCCGATATGCTTCATCCGCCCGGCGCGCTCGGCGGCCTTCGGTCCGAAGCCCCAGAACACGTCGCCGCGCACCGGTCCCTTGATGGCGCCGCCGGTATCCTGGGCGATGAGCAGGCGGCGGACCCTGTCCTCGGGCCGAGCCGGGTCGGCGGCATCGAGCCAGACGGGGACGCCGAAGGGCACGAAGGCGCGGTCGACCGCGAGGCTGCGGCCAGGGGTCAGGGGCACGCCCTCGGCGCCGATGGGGCCAGGGCCCTCGAGCTCGCGGAAGAAGACATATGAGCGGTTCTTCGCCAACAGCGCCCGCGTCTCGCCGGGATGGGCCTCGAGCCAGGCGCGGATCGCCTGCATCGAGACCTCCTCCTTCGTGATCTCGTCGCGCCTCACCAGCTCGCGGCCGATGGCGAAATAGGCATGGCCGTTCTGCCCGGCATAGCCGACGCGCATGACCCGGCCGTCATCGAGAACCACCCGGCCCGATCCCTGGACGTGGAGGAAGAAGGCGTCGACGGCATCGTCGACCCAGACGATCGCCCGCCCCCGTCCTTTCAGCGCGCCGGCCTCGATGGCGGCGCGGTCCTCGTAGGGACGCAGGCGCCCGGCGACGACGCGCCCGGCGATGCGCCGGCCCTTGAGATCGTCGCGGAACTCCCCGAGATCGGCGGCGATGAGATCGTCCGGTTGGGCGTAGATCGGTACGTTGTAGCGCGCCGAGGGACGGAGCGCGCCCTTGAGTTCGGCCTCATAATAGCCGGTGAACAATCCCTCGGCGTCGCCGCCATTGGACGCCCGATAGGGTTTGAAGTGGCGCTCGAAGAAGGCCCGCGCCGCGGCGTCGTCGCCAATCGCCAGACGATGCGCGGCGGCGCAGATCCTGTCCCAATCGGCACGGCTTCCGACGATGCTCTCGCCACCGGCGGAGCGCGCCTCGGCGGCGCCGGCGCGGCGGTCGCAGGACAGGCGCAACGGGGGAATCGCGGCGGCAACGGGATCACCGTCCCAGCCCGGCAGGCCGGCGAAGCTTATGGGCGTCAAGGTCAGTCGATCGGCGGGGCCGGGAGCCTCGGCGCAGGCAAAAAGCAACAAGGTGACGCCGAGTCCGATCGCCGCCAACGGCGCGGCGTCACTGGGGCGTTTCCGTCCTGACAAGCTGCCAGTTGGGGTCGCGGGACCGGGTATCGCGCCCGAACGTCCATATGTCCACGACCCTGGTGATATGGTCGGCATCGCCATCCACGACATCGCCGGCCTCGTTGAGGGTCACGTTGATCTGCTCGGTGTCGAACTTCACCGAGACGCCGGCGGTTCCGTCCTCCATGCTGGCTTCCAGAATATCCGTGCCCTTGATACCGATTATGGTGGTCTCGAGAGTTTCGCCTGCCTGTTTACGGGTATCGATGGCCGAGGCGAATTTGTCGTAAACCTCATCGCTCAACAGCGGCCTGAGTTTATCGGTGTTACCTTCCGCGAAGGCCTCGACGATATACTCGAACGCGGTGCGCGCGCCGTCGACGAACTCGTCGGGGTCGAACCTCGGATCGGCGGCCTTGATTGCGTTAAGGGAGGCCACCAACGGGGTCTCAGGTTCGGCCTCGACCACCGTTTCCGTTCTCCGGTCAGGAAGGTGCACGACCTTGTCGGCCCCCTTTTCGGGCCCAGGCTTCTTGCCACTCTTGTCCTGGGGCTGGCGCTCGGTCGAAAACCGGTCGGGCCGCTGGCGTTCGTGTCCGGTGCGCCGCCCCAACACCGATCGCAGGCGCAGCACGATAAAAGCCGCCACCATGGCGAAAAGGATGATATCAATCGGAAAGCCGTCGCCCATCACGGGTACCTCCGGCGGGCTGGCAAGGCCGCGCCGAGTTGGGGGAGAAACGGTGCCTCACAAACTATCAGTCAAAAAGATTAAAATCCAGTCTTGAGGCGGCGCCTGAATCAATATTTGGGCAATTCAGCGGAAAGAAACAAGACAATCCATGATCATATTTCTCGCCCTCGTCATCACCCCACTGGTCGAAATCGCGGTATTCATCGAGATCGGCGGGTTCATCGGCTTGTGGGCGACCCTGGCCGTGGTGATCGCCACCGCCGTGGCGGGCACGTGGCTTTTGCGGTCCCAGGGCTGGGAAGTGATGAACCGGGCGCGCGCCACCCTCGCCGGGGGTGGGTTCCCGGCGAGGGAAGTGTTCGACGGGGCGTGCATCCTGGTGGCGGGCGCGCTTTTGCTGACGCCCGGTTTCGTCACCGACACCGCGGGCCTTCTGCTTTTCGTCCCCATGGTCCGGGCCTATCTCGGCCAGGTCATGTTGCGCCATTTGATGAGCCGGGGGAACGTGGATGTCCGGATGTATGGCGGTGACGATCGGCGCCGGGAGAATCGGGACCCGGACGCCCCAGTCATCGAGGGCGAATTCCACGAGCTATCGGGCGGTTCGGATGACCGCGAACCGAACCATCGAGGCGGCGATGACGACGACGGCGCCAAGCGCTGACGGACCGTTCAGGGACCACACGAGACAACAAGTCCAGGCCTCGGCGCCGCGAGAGAGTGCGCGCCCTAGTCCGGGCTAAACCCACTTCGCCGCTCCGTCCGGCACGATGGCCGGCGCCGGCGACGCTTCCTTGCGCCTTCAATAAATCCGTGCTAGCCACTGCGGCTCCTGGCGACGGGTACCCTTGAATGAGTGACGAAACATCCAACGAGAACGCCCCGATTGATGGGGAAGGGGCGGACGCCCCGTCCCCGCGCAGCGGTGACGCCGGTGTCGGCCCCCCGAGTGGCGTCGTCATTCAGACCCTCGCCCAGTACGTCAAGGATCTTTCCTTCGAGAACCCGAACGGCGCCACCATCGCGCGGGAGGAACACGAAGCGCCCGATGTGGAGATGAATATCACCGTCGCCACCGAAAATATCGCCGAGGATAGTTACGAAGTGGCGCTGATCATGCACGCCGAGGCGGTCACCGAGGGCCGCTCCCTGTTCATGGTGGAACTCACCTATTGCGGCCTGTTCAAGCTGATCAACGTGCCGGCGGAGCGGGTCGATCTGATCCTCAAGGTCCACTGCCCGACCCTGTTGTTCCCCTTCGCGCGGCACATCGTCGCCGACGCCACCCGCCACGGCGGCTATCCGCCGTTGCTCATCAACTCCATCGACTTCGGCGCGATCTACCAACAGGCGGCAACAACGCCAGGGGATGTGGAAGAAGCGCCGGAGGAGACGGAGGATACAAAGGATACATAGGGAGGGCTTGGCGCCGTCCGCGCATGCGGGCGGGCGCAAGCCCAAAGGCGTCACTCGGTCCAGATCGGATTTTTGAGGCCCTTGACCAGTTCGGCGTGAGCCTCGAGTTCCTCGTCGGTGGGCGCGTGGGGGCGTGGCGCGCGGGCGTTGGCCGGCTGGGCGTCGGCCGGGGGCGCCTTGGCGCCCGCGGAGTCGAGGCCAAGACCCGCTTGCCGGCCGCCGGTAAGCTCCAGGTAAACTTCCGCCAGAAGTTCGGCGTCCAGGCGCGCGCCGTGAGTGGTGCGCGCCGAATTGTCGATACCGAACCGGCGGCAGAGCGCGTCGAGCGAAGCCTGCGCACCGGGAAACCGCCGGCGGGCCAACTCCACGGTATCGACGACGCTTTCCATCCCGATAGGTCCTTTCCGCAACCTGGCGAGCTCGGCATTGATGAACCGCATATCGAACTCGGCGTTGTGGATGACCAGGGTTGCGCCACTGATGAAATCGACGAACTCGTCGGCGATGACGGCGAATCTCGGGTGTTGCTCGAGGAATCCCTGGGACAGCCCGTGAATCCGGTACACCTCGTCCGGCACGTCGCGCTCCGGATTGACGTAGGAGTGAAACATCTTGCCGGTGGTGACACCGTCGATCACCTCGAGAGCGGCGATCTCGACGATACGATGGCCGGCCTCGGGGTCGAGGCCGGTGGTCTCGGTATCCAGAATGATCTCGCGCATGGACCGATGAGGAATCGTGAAAGCTTATCAGGCGTCGAACGGGCCGGATCGGGAGCGCGCCCGGCGGCCCCGGCGCGCCCATCTTACAATCCTCGCCAGATCGTGCAAGGTGCATCCCCGCCCGCGGGAGGTATCGACGACGAAATCGGCGCGCCTGCGTTTCTCCTCATCCGGCATCTGGCGGGCGCGGATGGCGGCGAGACGGGCGGGCGTCATGTCGGCGCGCCGTCCCAAGCGGGCGTCCTGGACCGAACGCGGCGCCGTCACCACGATGGTGGCGTCGCAGCGGTTTTCTCCGCCGGTCTCGAACAGCAGCGGGATATCCAACACCACGACGCGCCGTCGCCTGACCGCGGCACGGGCCAGGAAGCGGCGTTCGGCCCGGCGCACCAGCGGATGGACGATGCTTTCCAGCCGCCTCAGCGCCGCTTTATCGCCGAACACCAGCCCCGCCAACGCCTCACGGTCCAGCGCGCCGTCCCTGAGGGCGTCCGGAAACGCGCCTGCGACCGCCGCCGCGCCGGCGCCGCCCGGTCTCAGCAACCGGTGGACGGTCCCATCGGCGTCGTGGACGGGAACGCCGAGGCGGCGCAGCGAAGCCGCCGCCGTCGATTTTCCCATCCCGATCGAGCCCGTGAGCCCGAGAACGAACACGCCCCGGATCATCGATCGGGGCCTAAAGATCCGCCGCCAGGAAGGCGCGCAAATCGTCGGTAATTTCCGGCGCGACGCCGAACCAGGCCTCGAAACCCGGGCGCGCCTGGTGGATCAACATGCCGAGCCCACCCACGGTCCGAAGCCCGCGGCCAGCGGCGGCGCGCAGCAAGGGCGTTTGCAGGGGCGCATAGACGATGTCGCAGACCACGGCATCATCATTGATGGACGCGGCTTCGAGATCGAGAGCCGGCTGGCCGGTCATGCCGAGGGTGGTGGTATTGACGACGAGGGCGGCGTCGCCGACGGCGTTCGCCCGGCTCGTCCACGCCACGACGCGGACCGGCTCGCCGACGGCCGTGGCCAGCGCTTCCGCCCGGGCAAGGGTCCGATTGACGATCCTGATCTCCGCTACCCCCGCATCGACCAGGGCGACAGATATTGCGCGCGCCGCGCCACCGGCGCCGATGATGACGGCCGGCCCGCCGCTAGCCTGCCAATCGGGCACCGTCGCCTTCAGGTGTTCGGTAAAGCCATAAGCATCGGTGTTGGTGCCCTCGAGCGTCCCGTCGCTCCTGACGGTGATGGTGTTGACGGCGCCGATCCGCCGGGCCAAGGGAACGGCGACATCGACGACGTCGAGCGCCGCCTCCTTGTGAGGAACGGTGATGTTTACGCCGCGAAAACCGAGGAGCGCCAGCACCCGTAGCGCTTGGGCGAAATGCTCCGGCGCGACGGCCAGCGGCAGATAGGCGCCATCGATCCCGTTGGCCTCGAGCCAATAGCCATGGAGTCTTGGCGATAACGAGTGATCGACCGGCCAGCCCATGACGCCAGCGAGCCTGGCCCGGGCCGAGATGATCATGGTTTCACCTGGCCAAGGTCGCGCAGATAGGCCAACAAAGGAAGCAACGGCAAGCCGAGGATGGTGAAGTAATCTCCCTCGATCTTCGAGAAAAGCTGGGCGCCGGGCCCCTCGATTTGATAGGCCCCGACGGACGTCAGGGCGTCATCTCCGGCCGTGGTGAGATAGGCGTCGAGGAATTCATCGGTGAAAGCGCGCATCGTCAACTTGGCGCGGTCTATATGGTGCCAAAGGCGCCTGTCATCCTGCACCACGCAGGCACAACTCAGCAGTTCGTGGGTCCGGCCCCTGAGCGCCACGAGGTCGGCGCGCGCCCGGTCCAGATCGGGAGGTTTGTCGAACCAAACACCCTCGCAATCTAGAATCTGGTCGGCTCCAATGACGATCGCTTCCGGGTGATGCCGGGCTACGCGACGCGCCTTGAGCTCGGCGAGCTTCTCGACCACGGCCGATGCTGGCGCGCCCGCCGCCCGCATGGCGTTACGATATTCCTCCTCGTCGATCCGGGCGGCCTCGGTCTCACAGCGAATGCCGGCGCGTTTCAACATGAGGGCGCGCGCCGGGCTTGCCGAAGCTAATATGAGTGATGACGATGGCAAATGCGGCGTCCTGTCCCCAGGCTCTACTTTCAATACCGGATCCATAATCCCAGACGATTCCAGCCTAGGCACCGCCGGCTCGGCCCGCGCCTGTATGAATATCACGACTTCGAGGATAACTGCCCGTTCCCGCGGGCCGGCCGATTTTCGTTCCTTGTTTTTCAAACGCTGACATACCACCCTGTCCCCTGGCGAAAAATGTTTTCCCAGCCCCTGGACTGTTCATCCCAACCCAGAGATTCACCGGTTATCCTCCTTATTCCAACGGTCCACAACAACCGTCACAAGGCACACCGACAGAGGTTTTGGATAGCGTGCACCAAGATATACACAGTTTCCCGATGCTGGCGTCTTTGTTGACAGTATAGCGGATAATTTGACAGAAGCCTTGAATTCCTGCCTTCCACAGCCCCTACAACTACAACAACCTTTAAGTATTACCTTATTAATTGTAGTAAGAAGAAGTCCCATGACACCAAGCCCTCATCCTCGCAGACCAGGTTCTATAGCGCCGGGTAAGCCTTTCCTGCGTGCGTTCGCGGGGGAAGCCCTGAAACGGCCGCCGTTCTGGTTCATGCGCCAGGCCGGCAGGTATCTGCCTGAGTACAGGGAAATCCGTGACAAAGCCGCGAATTTCCTGGATTTCTGTTATAGCCCGTCGCTGGCGGCCGAGGCGACGCTCCAACCGGTCAGGCGATTCGCCACCGATGGGGCTATCGTTTTTTCCGATATTCTGGTCATACCGGACGCCCTCGGGCAAAAGGTGGAATTCATTGCCGGGCACGGGCCCGTGCTGGAACCCTTGAGGTCGGTGTCGGAGATCGATCTCGATGTCGGCAGACTTAGGGAATTCCTTAGCCCGGTCTATAAGACCCTTTCCATGGTCCGCGCGGACCTCGGTGAGGAAATCGCGTTGATTGGCTTCGCCGGGGCACCCTGGACGCTTGCCTGTTACATGGTTGAAGGCGGCCCCAGCACGGATTTTAGCGCCTTGCGTGCCTGGACTTACGAACGGCCCGGTGAGCTTCAGGACCTGATCGATCTGCTGGTCGAGGCGGTAAGCGCCCATTTGATTGCCCAAGCGGAAGCAGGCGCCGACGTGTTGCAACTGTTCGATAGCTGGGCCGGGATCCTGCCCGAAAGGGAGTTCGATCGCTGGTCGATTACACCGACCGCCAAGATCGTGCGCAAGGTCAAGGAAGCGTGTGCGGACGTGCCGATCATAGGGTTTCCCAACCGGTCCGGGGTTCTCTACAAGGACTACGCGGCCAAGAGCGGGGTCGATGGTGTGTCTATCGACGCCTCCGTGCCTCTCGATTGGGCGGCGCGCGAGCTTCAGGGACGATGCGTGGTCCAGGGCAATCTCGACCCCCATCTGCTTCTCGCCGGTGGTGAAGCGCTCGGCGAAGAGGTGGAGCGGATACTCTCCGTGCTTGGCGGCGGGCCTTTTATCTTCAACCTTGGCCACGGTGTCCTGCCCAAGACCCCGCCCGCCCATGTCGCCGCGGTCGCCGACAGGGTCCGTGCCTGGGGATCGTGAACCAGGCGAGTGCAACGGATGACCGGGAAGGGGGAGGCATGTGAGAAAGATCGCGGTCGTTCTCTTCAATTTGGGCGGGCCCGATAGGCCCGACGCGGTCAAGCCCTTCCTGTTCAACCTCTTCAACGATGAGGCGATGATCGGCGCGCCCGGCCCGGTGCGCTGGCTGTTGGCGCAGCTGATCTCCTATCGCCGGGCGCCGGTCGCGCGCGAGATTTATGCGCGTATCGGGGGCCGCTCGCCGCTTCTCGAACGGACCATGGTGCAAAAAGAGGCGCTGGCGGCGGCGCTCTCGGACCTTGGCGACGAACGGGGGGACGAACGGGGAGATGTCCGGCTCTTCGTCTCGATGCGCTACTGGCATCCGATGAGCGACGAGGTGGCCCAGGCGGTGACGGCATACGGACCGGACGAGGTCGTTCTTTTACCCCTTTACCCGCAGTTCTCCAAAACCACCACCGGATCGTCCCTTGACGATTGGCGCCGGGCGGCCGGCGCGGCGGGGCTTCGGGTGCCGACGAGGGCGATTTGTTGCTACCCCACGGCGCCCGGTTACATCCGTGCCCAGGCCGGGCTGGTTGGCGACGCCCTCAAAGGGGCCAAGGGCACGGCCGGGCTCAGGGTCCTGTTCTCCGCCCACGGACTGCCCAAGCGCATCATCGCCGCCGGCGATCCCTATCAGGCCCAGATCGAGCGGACGGCCGGCGCCGTGGTGGATGAACTCGGCATGGCGGATCTGGATTGGGTGGTGTGCTACCAGAGCCGGGTGGGACCCCTGGAATGGATAGGCCCCGGCACCGATGAGGAAATCGTCCGCGCCGGCGCCGATAAGGTCGGCGTCGTCGTGGTGCCCATCGCCTTCGTGTCGGAACACTCGGAGACTCTGGTTGAACTCGACATCGATTACCGTAGGCTGGCGGACGAGCATGGCGTGCCGGCCTATATCCGGGTGCCGACGGTTGGCGCCGACCCGGTCTTTATCGAGGCCTTGGCGGATCTCGTGCGCCACGTCCGTCGGCAAGGCGCGCCGGTCTGCTCCCACGCGGGCGGGCGCTTCTGTCCGGCCGAGCTTACGGGCTGCGCCCTCGGACGGTCCGGGACGGGGCAAGGATTCGGCGGCCCCTAGGAGGAACGATCATGGAGGGGTTAGCCGATCTTTATCCTTGGACGCGGGCGCTCCACATCATCGCCGTGATCGCGTGGATGGCGGGAATGCTCTATCTGCCGCGGCTGTTCGTTTACCACGCGGGCGCGGCGCCGGGCTCGGAAAACTCGGAGATGCTGAAAATCATGGAGCGCCGGCTGCTCCGCGCCATCATCAACCCGGCGATGATCGCGGTTTTCCTGCTGGGCGGCGCGTTGCTGGCGACGCCGGGCGTGGCCGATTGGTCGGCGGGTTGGCTGCACGTGAAGCTGGCCCTGGTGCTGGTTCTCTCGGGCCTTCACGGCATGTTGGCGAAATGGCGAAAGGAGTTCGAGGCGGACCGCAACCAACGTTCGGCCAAGTTCTATCGCATCGTCAACGAGGTGCCGACGGTGTTGATCATCGCCATCGTCATCCTCGCCGTGGTCAAGCCGTTTTAGGATGTTTCGGGGGCGTTTACGGTTCGATTCGAGGACCCTGACGGCCGGAAAAGGAACCAAGGACCTTGGCGATTAACCTTTTGGTTACCATATTCTGGAAGGGTCTAGGACGGATCGCCCGGAGGCCGGGACGGGAATTCCCTGTTTGACACTCGCCGGCGTTTTCGGTACATGGTTTCTTCACGGCGGCGTTCGGACCGCCATTACCAAGTCTCACCTCACTTCTCACTTCGAAAAACAAAAAAATGTGGCCCGTTTATCGGGTTTGGCGCCAAGTTTCGGGCACCGGTGCCAAGATGTTGTAGCCCATGCCGCCCTCCCATAATTTTCACGACGACACAGCAGCCCCATGAATCTACAAGAACTCAAGCAGAAATCACCGTCGGACCTTCTGGCCTACGCGGAAAACCTGGAAATCCAGAACGCCAGCAGCCTGCGCAAGCAGGACATGATGTTCGCCATCCTCAAGCAACTGGCGCAGAACGACATCGCCATATTCGGAGACGGCGTCTTGGAAATCCTCCAGGACGGTTTCGGCTTCCTGCGCGCGCCGGAGGCGAACTACCTGCCGGGTCCCGATGACATCTATGTTTCGCCGAGCCAGGTCAGACGGTTCTCCTTGCGCACCGGCGACACGGTCGAGGGGCGGATCCGCGCGCCCAAGGATGGCGAGCGGTACTTCGCGCTTCTCAAGGTCCAGAACGTCAATTTCGGGCCGCCGGAGGATGTCCGCCACCGGATCAATTTCGACAACCTGACGCCGCTTTATCCGGAAGAACGAATGAAGCTCGAGATCGCGGATCCCACGGTCAAGGATCTGACCACCCGGGTGATCGATCTGATCACGCCGCTGGGCAAGGGCCAGCGCGCCCTGATCGTCGCTCCGCCCCGGACCGGCAAGACGATGATGCTGCAGAACATCGCCCACTCGATCACCGCCAACCACCCGGAGGTCTACCTCCTCGTCCTGTTGATCGACGAGCGGCCCGAGGAAGTGACCGACATGGCGCGCTCGGTGAAAGGCGAGGTCGTGAGCTCGACCTTCGATGAGCCGGCCTCGCGTCACGTCCAGGTGGCCGAGATGGTGATCGAAAAAGCCAAGCGCCTGGTCGAACACAAGCGCGATGTGGTGATCCTGCTGGATTCGATCACCCGCCTCGCGCGCGCCTACAACGCGGTGGTGCCGTCATCGGGTAAGGTGCTGACGGGCGGCGTCGACGCCAACGCCCTGCAAAAGCCCAAGCGCTTCTTCGGCGCGGCGCGGAATATCGAGGAAGGGGGTTCGCTGACGATCGTGGCGACGGCCCTGATCGACACCGGCTCGAGGATGGACGAAGTGATCTTCGAGGAGTTCAAGGGCACCGGCAATTCCGAGATCATCCTTGACCGCAAGCTCACCGACAAGCGCACTTTCCCGACCATGGACATCACCCGGTCCGGCACCCGCAAGGAAGAACTCCTGCTGGATAAGGGTATGCTGGCGAAGATTTGGGTCCTGCGGCGGATTCTGATGCCCATGGGCGTCGTCGACGCCATGGAGTTCCTGCTCGAGAAGCTCAAGAGCACCAAGGACAACGACGAGTTCTTCGAGTCGATGAACACCTGATCGGCCGGCGCTAAGGATTTTCCCGCCCGCCGACCCCGCCCGCGATACGGTTGCTTAGATAGCCGGTCGTGACGATCCACTAAAGCGTTATCCGATCGGTTTGACCCTCGCCGCTCCCCCACTTGGCCATCAATAGCCGGTGATCCCGCCGACGCCGTGTCGAGGGAGGCGGGTAAACGGCGTATGCGCTAAGGGATCAGGATGGTCGAACCCGTAGTCTTCCGGGATTCGAGATCGCGGTGGGCCTCGGCGGTATCGGCGAGGGAGTATTCCTGGTTTCTCTGCACCGTCACCGCGCCGGAGCCGACCACCTCGAACAGCTCCTTGGCGCCGGCGAGGAGATCCGCGCGCTTGGCCGCGTAGGTCATCAGGGTCGGACGGGTGAGATGAAGCGAGCCCTTGGCCGCCAGGTGTTTCAAATCCAGCGGTTCGACGGGGCCCGAGGACTGACCGAAGCTGACCATGAGGCCGAAGGGCCTGAGGCAGTCGAGCGATTTCATGAATGTGGTCTTGCCGACTGAATCATAGACCACGGGCAGGCCTTCCCCGCCGGTGATTTCCGCCACCCGCTCGACGAAATCCTCTTCCGTGTAGTTGATGACATGATCGCAGCCATGGCGCCTGGCGAGTTCGGCCTTTGCTTCGCTGCCGACGGTGCCGATGACCGTGGCGCCCAGATGTTTCGCCCACTGACAGAGGATGAGACCGACGCCGCCGGCGGCGGCGTGAACCAGGACCGTGTCCGCGGCGGCAATTCGGTAACAACGCCGGCCCAGATACTGGGCGGTCAGGCCTTGCAGCATCATCGCCGCGGCCTCGTTGGCGGAGACGTCGTCGGGCAGCTTGACCAGGCGGTCGGCGGCGATGAGACGGCGGCCGGCATAAGCGCCGAGGACGGGCGCGTAAGCGACCCGGTCGCCGGGTTGAATGTCACTGACGCCGTCGCCGACGGCTTCGACCGTTCCGGCCGCTTCCACGCCGAGGGTCACCGGCATGGACGGGATCGGGTAGAGACCCAAGCGGTAATAGATGTCGATGAAATTGAGGCCGACGGCCGTCTGGTGCAACAACGCTTCACCAGGGCCGGGGGCGCCGACCTCGACGTCCTCGTAAGCGAGCACCTCGGGCCCGCCGGTTTCGTGAATGCGGATCGCCTTGGTCATCGCTTCTCCTCTCGCCCGCCGATGGGGAACCGGGACGCAAGCATCAGCTCAGCCCGCCCTGCAGATGCTCGAGCGTGCGCCCGTTGGCGAGCGCGGCCGCTTCGGCGTCGTAGGGCTGGCCGCCGACACGGGCGAAGGCGTGATCCATGCCGGGGTAGCTGTGGATCGTCACCAGATCGGTGCCGGCGAAGTGTTCCTTGACCGCGTCCTGGGCTTCCTTGGGCGCGAATTCGTCATTTTCGGCGATATGCAGCATCAGCGGCTTGGAGATGTTGGCGGATTGGTCCAAAAGGCCTTCGATGCCGATGCCGTAATAGCCGACGGCGCAGTCAACGCTGGTGTTCGCCGCCATCAGATAGGCGAGGGTGCCGCCGAGGCAATAGCCGATACAGCCGACCTTGCCGGTGCAACTGTCGAGGCCGCGCAGGTGTTCCAGCGTGGCGCCGAGATCGCCGATTCCGGCGGCCGAGTCGAACCCCTGGTAGAGTTCGAAAGCCCGCGCCCATTCCTCGTCCGACTGGTCGGTGATCTGGATGCCGGGCTCCTGGCGCCAGAACAGGTCGGGACAGAGCACGGTGAAGCCTTCGGCGGCGAATGAGTCGGCGATAGTGCGCATGACGACGTTGACGCCGAAAATTTCCTGGATGAGGACGATGCCGGGCGCCGGGGTCGAGGCGGGCGTCGCCAAGTAGCCGGTGAAAGTGCCGCCGTCCGGTGCGGAGATATCGATATCGGTCATGACTCTCCCCGATGTCAGTTCTTATTTGGCCATGGATGGGTTCGTTGTCGGCGAAAGCATAGCTCCGGGGTTGGGCTTTGTCACGGCCAAGGATGGGCGGCGGCGCGCTGGGCCGTGGCGCGGCGAAAGGCCTGGGCCGTAATGTGGGAACCGGACAAATTTGGAAGCGGTACGGGAAGAGGTGCGATGATTAAGCGCTAGGAGTCAGGCGCCGCCGGCGCGCGGGCATCGATGTCCTCGGCGTGGTGACGTTCCGGCGCCATGGAATACCAGTAAAAGCCGTTGCGCCGAACCAGCCCTTCCTTCTTCAGCCGATAGAGTGTCATGCCGGCCGTCTTCTCGTGGGCCGTGATGCCGTAATGGGATTGGGCCAGGGCCCGGATATGGGTCGCCTTCAGGCCGCGCGGGTAGATCTTTTGTAGGAATTCGATGGCGGCCTCCTTGAAGCTGGGTTTCAAGGAGGGGACGGTTTGGGTCAAAGGCGAAAGAGCGCCGCCAAGTTCCCGTGGTGACGTGATTTCAGGCTGGCCGGCGGCGGTGACTTCGTCGGTGTCCTCGGCGGCTTCATGCTGGCCGAAGACCCGGCTCGCGGCATCGCAGTCCTCGAGCTCGCGCTCGATGGAACGCAGCCGTTTCATCTCGTTCTGGATGAACGCGCGGACCTCCCCGTGTTGCTTTTCAAGGCCGCGCCGCTTATCGGTGATGGCCTCGAGCGCGTCCTCGCGCAGCATTTCGTCCCGAAGAACCATGATATCCACCCCGCAACCGACAAGTTAACACAACCCGACACCAAAAGTCAGTCAAATGTTGGGATTTTGTAGAGATATTGTAGAATTTACCGGCGCCGGCGCGAAACCGCCTATCGCCGCCGGCGCCATTCCGCACATGGATTACGGATGGGATGGGCGGCGATGCCGAGCGAGTGGGACCAGAGACGCCGGTTGGGGGGATCAGGCGGCGGAGGCGCTTTCCATTCGCAAAAAATAGCGTTTGGTCGCCAGGCCGTCGCCGCCCGAGTATCCGGTCAGCGCCCCGTCGCCGCCGACCACCCGGTGGCAGGGCAGGATGATCGGCAAGGGATTGCTGGCGCAGGCCGTGCCGACGGCGCGGGCGCCGGTCGACATGGTCTTGGCGAAGGCGCCGTAGCTCAGGGTCTCGCCATAGGGGATATCGGCGAGTTTGCGCCAGACGCGGCGTTGATAATCGCTGCCATCGGGCGCCAGCGGTAGGTCGAACTTCCGCAGCGCGCCATCGAAATAGGCGTCGAGTTGGCGCCGGGCACGGCAAAGCAGTTCCGTTTCGTCATCGCAACGATCATCGCCCCAACGGAGCGCGGCGATGTGGCCGTCGCGCTCGGTCAGGGTCAAGGGCCCTACCGGGCTTTGTACGGTCAGTCGGGCAAGGGATGGTGGGCTCATGGGGTTCGCTTTCTGGTGTTCCCGAGGACGTTCTCAAGCGCACCCGGCGTACTCACCGGTAGGGAGCAGAC
>JACZQV010000161.1 GCA_022545545.1 Pseudomonadota bacterium | reverse complement strand
TTGAAGCCCATGAGCGGCGTCGCCAGCGTCCGGGCGGCGGCTTAGCCGCCATGAGCAGACGCGGGCGCCGGGCCTCTGGGACGAGATCGGGCCGGGGCTGGGCCTCCTGCCAGCCGAGCCCGACCCGCGGACTGGCCGATACGAGCTGCCGGTGCCGGGCAAAAGCGCCCGTGCCGGTAAAGCGATCCCGAGCGACGCGGAGGCCGCGCTGGAACGACCGCTGCGTACTACTGGGGAGATGACGACAGAAAACTAGGCGAGTATGCTTGGTACAGCAGCAACGCACAAAGTGCGACACAGCCGGTTGGCCAAAAGCTGCCAAACAATTGGGGTTTGTTTGATATGTCAGGCAATGTTTGGGAGTGGACAGCGGATTGCTGGAATGGCACCTACGCCGGTGCACCCGACGATAGCGTGGCATGGACGACGGGGGAATGTGAACAGCGCGTGTTGCGGGGTGGCTCGTGGGGCCTCGAACCGATAAAGCTGCGCTCGGCACACCGGCGTGGCGAGCTGATGACTTTACGTAGTGGCAAGCGCGGGTTCCGCGTTGCGTTGACTTTACCCTGACGGTGAGTTGGCGGTCTTCACACTGACACGATAGGACTAATGGGCTTCGCCGGCGGCGGGAATTAAGTATGGTGTCCCCTTAATTCAGACCGTCCGCGCGTCACAGACAAGTTACCCACATCATCGCTGCTCACACCCGCCAGAAAGACTCCGCCGGACCCTGACCGATTTCGCCGCGGCTGAGGCCGATATCATTGAGCACGTAGTCGTTGAGCCCGTAAAGACGCGACGGGGCGCCGGTGCGTTGCCGCCAGGCGTGGAATGCTTTAGCAACGACGGCGGCGAGGTTGAAGTCTGCCTTGGTGCCTGCCGGATGCCGCGAGGTGGCCGGGATGGGTGTATGGATGGCCTGGATGCTGACGCTCGACATTTCCTTGTCTCCTTAGTCTGCCGGGGGCTGCCGGTGTCCCGGCTGTTTCACAAGATCGCTCGTGATCTCAACGTTCCGTCGATCGGAACCGAAAGGCATTCTGCCGAACGGGCGTCACGGCGCCGTCAGCGGCCGCGGCAATCGGACGTGAAAAAAGCGTGAAAGAGCGTAAAATGTGCAGACTTCCGGTTTGCGGTATCGATTGACGCGGGAACCGGGGGCACCCGGCGGCATTGAAGGCGGGAGATGGGAAAACTATCGATCAGGCTCTTCGGCCGGCTCAAGGTCTGGGACGGGGCCGGCGGCGAGGTCAGCCTTTCCGGCAGGAAGCCGCGGGCGCTTCTGGCCTATCTGGCGCTCAACGCCGGACAGCCGCAACCTCGGGACAGGCTGGCGGCGCTCCTGTGGGGCGACCGGTTCGAGGAACAGGCCCGCCAAAGCCTCCGTCAGTGCATCTCCAAATTGCGCAAGACGCTTGACGATGCCGAGCCGGGGATTCTGCTGACGAACGGCGATGACGTTGGTCTGAACGTCGACGCCACCGACATCGACGCCAGCAATTTCGTACGGCTTGCCGCGGAAGGCACGCCGGACACCCTGGCCAAGGCGGCCGGGCTTTACGGGGGTGTCTTGATCGATGGCCTCGACGTCAAGGAGGCAGCGTTCGAGGACTGGATCGCGGCCGAGCGCGCCCGCTTCAACGATCTCGCCTGCGACGTGCTGGCGAAACACAGCCAGTATCAGGCGGCGGCCGGAGACACTGGCGCCGCCATCGACACCGCACGGCGGCTCGTCGCCCTCGATCCGTTGCGCGAGGAGGCGCACCGCGCGCTGATGCGACTCTATGCGCAATCCGGGAGGCGGGCCCAGGCGCTCAAACAGTTCCAGGTCTGCGCCGAGGGGCTGCGCCGTGACCTCGGCGCCGAGCCCGATGCCGAGACCGCGCGGCTCTACGCCGAGATCCAACACCACGAGGCGCCTTCGTCCGCCGCTGGCGCGAAGGCGGATGTGTCCGAGGCCATACCGGAAGCCGGACCGCCGCTCCCCGACAAGCCCTCGATCGCCGTGCTGCCGTTCGCGAACCTGAGCGGCGATCCGGAGCAGGAGTATTTCTCCGACGGCATCACCGATGACTTGATCACCGCACTCTCGAACGTACGGACGTTTTTCGTCATCGCTCGCCACTCGTCCTTCACCTACAAGGGCCGGGCCGTGGACGTGAAGGATGTCGGCCGCGAACTGGGCGTCCATTACGTGCTGGAAGGCAGCGTGCGCAAGGCGGGGAACCGGGTCCGCGTCACCGCCCAGCTGGTCGAGGCGGCGTCGGGAAACCACATCTGGGCGGACCGCTACGACGGCGCGCTCGACGACATATTCGATTTGCAGGACGAAATATCGGCCAGCGTCGTCGGAGCTATCGAGCCTCAACTCCACCGCGCCGAGGTTGAACGCATCCGCCACAAGCGTCCCGAAAGCTTCGACGCCTACGACCTGACGCTCTCGGGTCTCGCCAAAATGAACAAACTGGACCCGCGGGACACGGCCGACGCATTGAGGCTCTTCCTCGAAGCCATAGAGCTCGATGCCAACTACGCCCGCGCCTATGTCTGCGCCTCTTATTGCCATCGGCGCCAGGTGCAACTCAAGGGCATGGTCTTATCGGAAGAGGACAAGGCCGAGTCCATCCGTCTCGCCCACGCCGGGCTCAGGGCCGATAGGACCGATCCCTACGTGTTGTGGCAGGCCGCCATGACGGTGGCTCTTGTGGAGAAGGATTACGAAGAGGCGGTGGCCCTGGTCGATCGTTCGCTGGCTATTAACGCCAACGCCAACAGGGCGTGGATCGCCAGCGGTATGCTGCGGTGCTACGTCGGCGATCCCGAAACGGCCATCGAGCACGCCGAAAGGGCCATGCGCCTAAGCCCGCTCGACATCTCCATGTGGGTGGCTGAAAGCGTGATGGCCAACGCATGCATGCAACTCGGGAACTACGAAAAGGCGCTGGCATGGGCCAGAAAATCGGCCCGGCGCCACCCCGACAACCTTCCCGCCCATCACGTGCTGGCGGCGAGCGCGGCACAGCTAGGCAGGAGGCAGGAAGCCGAGGCCGCTGTCCGCGATGTTCTGGAAATGGACCCGGCGCTCACCATCTCCAGGCTCAAGGAGATCTATCCAGTCGCCCGCTACAACAACCTGGAAGGCTTTATCGAGGGGTTGAGGAAGGCGGGACTGCCCGAGTGATCCGTCGCGCTTCCCTGGCCTGTACGGCAACGAACCCGTTTCCGTATGGGCAGCCGCCATGACGGAAACCCGCAGCGCGGCTGGCGGGAAAATGGCGTTTTAAGGGGATTTTCCGTACACGGGGACGTCGAGTGAACGGCCATCGGCTCGGGTCACGGGCGAACCTCCGCATCGGGCGACGCGATCAGGAGCCCACGGCCTGGCCAATTAAGGGGACACCATACTTAATTCACTCGCAATTAAGTATGGTGTCCCCTTAATTAAAGTATGGTGTCCCCTTAATTACAGGTGGGGCGCCGCCGGGCTGTCCTTACATATCGCCGTCGCCGCCGGAGTCGGAGCCGCCCGGCAGTCCGGCCTCGGCGATGTCCGAGGGATCGAGGGTCGCCGAAGCGGCGGGCGCCGCCGCCCTCCTGGCCGGTTTGGGCTTCGTCGCGGGCTTCGCCGCCGCCGCCTTCTCTTCGCCTTCCATCATCCTGACATAGGCCGGCGGCGCCGCGCCCGATTTGTCCTCGCCGAAATAGACCGTCTGGTGGGGGAACGGGATCTCGATGCCGAGCTCGTCGAAGCGGATCTTCATGCGCCGGTTGAACTCCCGCCCCACCGTCCACTGCTTGATCGGCAAGGTGGTGATCCGCGCCTTGATGACGACCGCCGAATCGGCGAACTTGTCGAGCCCCATGACCTCCAGCGGCGCGGTGATCAGGGGCCCGAATTCCTCATCCTCCTGCATCCCGGCGCCGATCTCCTTCAGGACCTCGATCACCTGGTCGACGTCCTCGCGGTAGGCGATGCCGATCTCGAAGACATAGCGGGAGAAATCCTTGGTGAGATTGAGGATGGTCGAGACCTCGTTGAAGGGCATGGTGTGGACGGCGCCGGCAAAGTCGCGCAGCCGAATGGTGCGGATCGTTATCGCCTCGACCACGCCGGCGTGATCGCCGAGCTTGACCACGTCGCCGATGGCGATGGTGTCCTCGATCAGGATGAACATGCCGGTGATCACGTCCTGCACCAGCTTCTGGGAGCCGAAGCCGATGGCGATGCCCATCACCCCGGCGCCGGCCAGCAGCGGCGCGATGTTCACGCCGAGCTCGGAGATGACGATCATGCCGACGACGACCACCAGGACCACCAGGACGACGTTGCGCGCCAGCGGCAACAGGGTCCGCGCCCGGGCGCTCCTGGCCCCTTCGCCGTCGAGCCTGGCGAGATAGCGCTCGACCACGAGCGTGAACACCTCCCAGAAGACCAGGGCCAGGACCAGGATCACGGAGATGCTCACCACCGTGCCGACGATCTGCAGGCCGATGTCCGAGATCAGCCAGCCCAGGGACTCGACGCCCCAGGCCTGCAACAGGAATATGGCGGCGATGACGTAGACGACGGCGCGGAGCCCCCGGCCCAAGGCCGGCACATAGCGGTTGGCCCGCGCTTCCAGGCCGGGATACTTCGCCGTTACTTCCGGACGGACGCGAAAGCCCCTCTTGAGCGCCCGCATCAGCCCCATCACCGCCAGCTTGGCGATGATGAGGATCGCCACCGTCAGCGCGCTCGCCGACAGCACGAATTCGAAACCGCCCTCGATTTCGAGGACCCAGACGCCCAATAGGGCGACGACATAGAGGACCGCCAGGACATGCCAGACATCGGCCAGCCGGGCGCGCAGGCCGCCGAACGCCGCGCCTTCCTCCTTGGGGCGGATCCACCCGGCGACGCCTTGGCGGTTCTGCAGGATCAGGACCACCCCCATGGCGCCGACGATCAGGCCAAGCACGCGGAGAGCCACCCCATGGCCCAACGGGGACAGGCCCAGAAGCAGCGCCGCTTCGGCGGCGAAG
>JACZQV010000160.1 GCA_022545545.1 Pseudomonadota bacterium | reverse complement strand
GATGGCGAGGAGTCTTGCGTCTATCGGGCCCCGGCGGGTGTTGAGCCGCACCCGCCCCGTCGCCGCGCCCATGCCGTTGACCGTCAGGGGCTCGACGTCTCGAAGCGCCACCTCCGGCGCCCAGGCGCGCCTCAGATATCTGACGAGCGAGCCACGGACAGGTTTTCCGGCCTGGTCGAAAATGATCACCGATTTGCCCGGATTGTGGGCGATGACGCGGGCGCGTGTGTTGACGAGACGAAAGCCGGGCGGCACCGTGAACTGGAAGCCGAGCACCGGATGGGCGAAGAGACGCCCGCGTATGTACCCTCCCCCGGGGTCGTCTCCGAACAGCATGCCGTCGATCCTGCCGAGATAGGCCTGGCGCCCGACGACGGGGTTCTCAACCGCGATATCGGCGCTCGCCCGGGCCGCCTTTCTCACCCGCTCGATCGTCCGCGGATGGGTCGACAGAAGGCCGGTCCCATCGGCCCTCGCCGTATCGTTTCCGGCGAGCCGCGCCTCGAGAATGGCATGGGCCCCGAGATTGGCGAGGAACCCGGCCATGGCGTTGGGGTCGTAGCCGGCGCGCCTGAGATAACGGATGCCGAGGGTGTCGGCCTCGAGTTCGTGCCGGCGCGAATAGCTGCGCAAGTAGAGTTCGGCGCCGGTGCCGGCGGCGCGGACCAGATCACCGCTGCCGGTGAGGACGCCGAGCAACGTCAGGCCGAGGCCGGCGGCGACGCGCTGGCTATAACGCTGGGCCGCATGGCGGGCGGTGACATGGCCGATCTCATGGGCGATAACGCCGGCAAGCTCGGCCTCGCTGTTGGCGAGGGCGACGATACCGCGGGTAATATAGACGTAACCGCCGGGAAGGGCGAAGGCGTTGACCTTGGCGGAATTCAGCACCGTGAAGTTAAAGCCGGACCCGGGAAGCTCGGAGACCGCTACCAAACGCCGGCCGATGGCGGTGACGTAATCGCCAAGCGCCCGGTCGTCATAGCGGCCGCCGAATGCCTTTATCAGTTTCGGGTGCTGCTCGCGGCCGATGCGCGCCTCCTCGCCGGGAGACATGACCGAAAACATCTTCTCGCCCGTCGCCGGGTTGACCGCGCACCCGCCGGGCACGCCAAGCCCAAGGCCCGCCAGGAGCCCGGCGATGACCAGGCGCTTCATCGGCCCTTTCGGCCCTCCCCTCATTTCCCCAGCACCTCGATCTGTTCCGGATGGGTGGCCTCGACCAACGGCCCGTTGAAGGACCTGAGCCAGCCCCTGACCCGCACCATCCGGCCCTCGTATCGCTTCACATCGACGCCGGCCTTCCTGAACAGCCTGAGGTTCTTCGGCGCGATGGAGATGGTGAAATCGGTGCGCCAGTCCTTGGCGAAATTGAGATAGGCCCGGCCCCGCACCACGGCGACCTTGACGACCCGTCCCTCGATGAGCTGGAAGGTGCTCAAATACCGCATGGCGTCGCGTTCGGAGATGACGCGGTAGAAGGGATGGGCCCAGATGCCGCGGCTCGCCGCCCGCGCCGCCTTTTCCAAGCCGAGCATTTCTTCGACCAGCGAGCGGTTGTCGGCGAAGCTGTAGACCCTTGCCATGCCTTGGGTGATCAACTCGCCCTGGATCCAGCGCCCGGAGCGATCATGCAAATGGGCCAGCAGCCGGCCATGGCGATCGGTCCGGCGGCCGCCATGGGAAAGGGTGAGTTCGCGCCCGAGCGCGAGCGCCGAAAGCGCCGCCTTGGCTTCGCGCGCCAGTGGCCATTCGGCAAAGCCCGCCCGGCCGAGCGGCAGTTTGGGCGCCTGGATTCCCACCAGGCGGACCTCGCGGCCGTCGTCCAATATCAGCGTGTCGCCGTCGACGATCTTCTTGACGACGCCGGTGCCGGCGAGCTCAAGACCGCCGGTGACCTTCGCCGGCGCCTCATGGCCGCCGGCGAGGACGAGGAGGAGGATCAGGAGATGGATGAACAGGCGCGCCATCGCCCTATTGTAACCCCGGGCACGCGCGCCGAGGGAAGGGGAATTTCCGCTTTTGCCAAGAGCCGGCGGTGAAATTATGATGGCCCCGCCGCCAAGCTTTACCCGGGAGCCGCCATCTCATGCCGACGGAACTTTTCCCCAGGATCGAACCCGGTGTCACCGGGCTTCTCGAACTCGACGGTCTTCATGTCATGTATTGGGAAGTCTCCGGCAATGCGGACGGCGTGCCGGTGGTGTTCCTCCATGGCGGTCCCGGCGCCGGCGCCACCCCCAATCACCGCCGCTTCTTCGATCCGGCCTATTACCGCATCATCATTTTCGATCAGCGCGGCGCCGGACGGTCGCGCCCGCTGGGCGAGATCGAGGACAACACCACGGCTCATCTGATCGCCGACATGGAAAGGCTCCGCGCCCATCTCGGTGTAAAGGGCTGGCTCGTCTTCGGCGGCTCATGGGGCTCGACGCTGGCGCTCGCCTATGGGGAGGCGTACCCCGAGCGCTGCCTCGGCCTCATCCTTCGCGGCATATTCCTCTGCCGGCAAAGCGAGATCGACTGGTTCCTCGACGGCATGGGCGGGATATATCCGGAGACCTGGCGCAAGTTCGCCGAATTCCTTCCCGCCGCCGAGCGGGGCGATCTGCTGAGCGCCTATCACCGCAGGCTTACCGATCCCGATCCAAAGGTGCACATGCCGGCGGCGCGCGCCTGGAGCACTTACGAAGGCGCGTGCTCGACATTGCTTCCAAGCCCGGAAACCGTCGCCGAGTTCGGCAAGGACGACATGGCGCTGGGGCTCGCCCGCATCGAGGCCCACTACTTCGTCAACCGCATCTTCATGGAAGAAGGGGCGCTGCTCGACAATCTGCACCGGCTCGCCGGCCTGCCGACGGTGATCGTCCAGGGGCGCTATGACGTCGTCTGTCCCATCGTCACCGCCGACGAGCTCGTCCGGACCTGGCCGGCGGCGGGGAAGGCGCGGCTCGAATACGTCATCGTGCCCGACGCCGGCCATGCCGCCACCGAGCCCGGCATCCGCAAAGCCCTGCTCCAGGCGACGGAAAAGTTCAAGTCACGGCGCTCCGAAACCTAGCCTGCCCATGGTGAGAAGTCCGGGCTGGAGTTGGGCGGCGGATTGAACGCCGCCAGGCCGCGCCGGCGGGCGAAAAATCTTTGCGGATCAATGGCCATTCCCTAAGATAGCGACTTTCCATGGCGAATTCATCGAGGTGTCGGAGATGAAAAACCGTTTGTCGGGGGCTCTGCTTGGCGCGCTGGTGCTGATCGGCGCCGCGGCGGGACCGGCGCGGGCCCAGGATCCGGATTTCCTGACCTTCGGCGCCGGGGCGTTCGACTTCAATGACGACAGTACCGCCGGGGTCGTTTCGCTCGAGTACCTGTCGGCGAAAAGACTGTTGTTTCTCCAGCCCCTTGCCGGCTTCATGGTGACCTTCGACGGCGGCGTCTACGGCTACGCCGGACTGGGGCTCGACGTCTTCTTCGGCAGACGGATCGTGGCGACGCCGAGTTTTTCGTTCGGCTTGTATGGCGAGGGCGACGGCAAGGATCTCGGCCATGTGGTGGAGTTCCGCTCCGCCATTCAGATCGCCTATCGCTTCGACGACCGTTCGCGCCTGGGCGTCCTGTACCACCACCTGTCGAACGCCGGGATCGATGACACCAACCCGGGCGCCAACACCCTCATGCTGACCTATTCCCGGCCGCTGGGCAGATCTTCTTCGCGTCAGGCACGCCGGGCCCGCCCCCGTTCCAGATCGAGGCGCTAGGCGCCCGGCCCGCCGCCGAAACCGGTTTGCCGGGGCGCTCCTGGCTTGTGCTATAAAGCGGGTATGCCACCATGCCCATCGCGCGCCCGTAGCTCAGTCGGATAGAGCACAGGATTCCTAATCCTGGGGTCGGAGGTTCGAATCCTCTCGGGCGCGCCAACGCTCTCCTACGATATTCTACTCTAAACTACTATAAACAAAAGAGGAATGTTGGACGTCAGCCAGAATCGGTTTGCGCTTGACAACGACCGTCTACGGCATGATTCTATGCCTGACCATTGCTGTGCCATTGCTAGAAAACCCAGGATTCTATGTCCTGGGTCCCGGTGGGAAGGGTGTCATGAAGGCAAAATTGACCAAACGGGCAGTCGAAGGGGTCTTACCCGCGGCGAACGATGTGTTTCTCTGGGATACGGAGCTACCAGGGTTCGGCTGCAAAATCACACCGAAGGGCGCGCGCGTTTACGTTTTTCAATACTGGTATGGAGGGCGGGCGCGGCGCTACACGCTTGGTCGTCACGGCCAGAGTGTGACGGCCGAACAGGCCCGAAACGAGGCTACACAATTGAAGGGTGAGGTCGCGCGCGGTGGGGATCCGGCGTTCGCTCGGACGGCTGAGCGGGCATCACCGACTCTTGCTGCCTTCGCACAAAGATATCTCGTTGAGCATGCGAGTGTAAAAAAGAAGCCCGCATCTGCCGCTGCCGATGAACGAAATCTTCGTAACCATGTGTTGCCTGCGCTGGGCCGGATGAAGCTGACTTATATCTCTCGTGCCCAGGTTGCGAAGTTCCATCACGACATGAGGGAGAAGCCTGGGGCAGCGAATCGTTGCCTGGCCCTCTTGTCCAAAATGTTCAATTTGGCTGAGAAATGGGGCTTGCGTCCGGACGGCACCAATCCGACGCGTCACGTTGAGAAATTCCCTGAGCGCAAGTTCGAGCGATTTCTGTCCGATACCGAGCTAAAGCGCCTGGGTACTGTATTGGCGACAGCAGAGCGATCGGGGGGGCATCCATCCGTGATCGCTGCGATCCGGTTGTTAATCTTCACAGGTTGCCGACGTGATGAGATTCTCAAATTGCAATGGACCCAAGTCGATTTTGAGCGTGCCTGTCTTCACTTGTCAGACAGCAAGACGGGCTCGAAGGTTATTCCGCTTGGGGCGCCAGCCCTCGAATTGCTGGCGAAATTGCCACGCATGGATGGAAATCCCTATGTGCTGCCTGGCCAGGTTCGTGGGAAGCACTACGTAGCGCTGGAAAAGGCTTGGCGAAGGCTACGG
>JACZQV010000159.1 GCA_022545545.1 Pseudomonadota bacterium | reverse complement strand
CGGCGCTGTCGAAGCACGCCTTGGTCATCGCCTCGATCTTCGCCAGATCCCGGTCCGCCGGGTCCTTGGCGATGGCGTTAATCGCCGCCTTGGCGGTCTCGATCGTCAGCGGCGCGTTGGCGGCAATCTCGGCGGCATATCGGCGCACCGTCGCTTCGAGCTCGGCCACCGGCACGACGCAATTCACCAGCCCCATGGCCAGGGCCCGGGCGGCGTCGAAACGGCGCGCGGTCAGGAAGATTTCCTTGGTGAAGACGGGGCCGACGATATCGACCATGCGCTCGAGACCGACATATTCGTAACCCAACCCCAGGCGCGCCGCCGGGTTGGCGAAGCGGGCATCGGAGCTGCAAATGCGGAGATCGCAGCACGACGCGATCCCGAGGCCGCCGCCCATGCAGTGGCCGCGAATCATGGCGATGGTCGGTTTCGGGCAGTCATGGATGGCGGCGAAGGCGTCGCGGATGGCCCGGCGGAACCTCTCCTGGCCCTCGGGCGTCGCGCAAACTCCCTCGAATTCCGAGATGTCGGCGCCGGAGATGAAGGCCTTCTCGCCGGCGCCGGTGAGGACGATCACGCGAATGGCGTCATCATCGGCGAGCTCACCCAGCTTCGGTGGCACCGCCGCCCACATATCGAGGGAAATGGCGTTCAGTTTCGCCGGGTTGTTGAAGATCAGCGTGCCGACGGCGCCGTCCTTGCCGGTGAGTAGCTTGTCGTCACGACTGACCATGGTGATCGCTGCCTCCCATCCCATCGAGGCGGAAAAATTAGCCTTAGATTACCTTGCGTCGACCGCATTCGGCAAGTTGGCGGACGTTAGCCCAAAATCCGTTTCGGTGGAATCGCACCGCCCCTGCCCCCGCCGCGCCAATTCCGCCTTTTTGTGCTAGCTTAGGAGCGTCATGGCGACGGGAAACAATATGCCGCTTTCGCGCTTCTCCGTCCTCAACCTCGCCCGCGCGAGGTCGGGGCCGACGGCGGTGCGCCAGCTTGCCGACTGGGGGGCGAAGGTGATCATGGTCGAGATGCCGCCCGAGATCGACGGCGGCGATCCGTTCGGCTTCGACCGGCACGGCTGCGATTTCCAGAACTTGAGGCGCAACTGCCGCTCCATGACGCTCAACCTCAAGAGCGAGGAGGGCAGGGAAATCTTCTTTAAACTGACCGAGACGGCGGATGTGGTGGTGGAGAACTGGCGGCCCGACGTCAAACACCGCCTCGGCATCGATTATGAATCGCTCAGGAAGGTCAACCCGCGCATCGTCTACGCTTCGATCTCGGGCTTCGGCCAGGACGGTCCCTACCGGTCGCGTCCCGGGCTCGACCAGGTCGCCCAGGGCTTGGGCGGCATCATGTCGGTCAATGGCAAGCCGGAGTCAGGCCCGGTCCGCGTCGGCATCCCGATCGCCGATCTCACCGCCGGGCACCTTCTGGCCCAGGGCATCCTTATCGCCCTGCTCGAGCGCGAGGTTTCCGGCGAGGGACAGTGGGTGTACACCTCGCTGCTCGAGGCCCAGATCGCCATGATGGACTTCCAGGCGGCGCGCTGGCTGATGCGTGGCGAGGTGCCGAAGCAACTCGGCAATGGCCACCCCATCGCCGCCGCGGTGGGGCTGTTTGCCACCGCCGACGGCGAGCTCAATATCCAGGCCTCGGGAGACCAACTGTTCAAGCGGCTCTGCGAGACGCTGGGCGCGCCGGAAATGGTCGATGACCCGGACTACGTCGACCGCCACAAGCGGCTCGAGAACCGCGACGTGCTGGACGGCAAGATCGGCGAACTCACCGGCAAATTCACCAGCGCCGAACTGATCGAGAAGTTGAACGAGGCCGGCGTGCCCTGCGGTCCGGTCTATACCGTGGACCAGGTGTTCGCCGACCCCCAGGTCAAGCATCTGGCCATGGAGCCGACGGTGGAGCATGCGAAGCTCGGCACCTACAAGGTCGTCGGCCAGCCGCTCCACATGTCGCGCACGCCGCAGCACATGCGCAACGCCACGCCCGAGCTCGGCGAACATACCGAAGCCGTGCTGGCGGAGATCGGCTATGACGGCGATGCGGTTGCCGGGCTTCGCCAGCGCAACGTCATCTGACGGCGGCCCAGGCGGCGGCGCGCCCCGGATCAGCCAATAAATCAGTCAACACCCAGGTGGAGCGGAGGATGGAACTCAAGACCGACAGGATGATCGCCGAGAAGGACGGCGGGATCGGCTGGATGATCTACAACAATCCGGCGCGGCGCAACGCGGTCAACCTTTTGATGAGGGAAGCGGTCGCCCAAATCCTCGAGGCCTACGGCAAGGACGATGATGTCAGGGTGTTGGTGATCAGGGGCGCCGGCGATAAATCCTTCGTCTCGGGCGCCGACATCTCCGAGTTCAAGGACAGGCGCTTCGACGCCAAGGCGGAGGAAGCCTACCAAGCCGCCGTGAAGCGGTCGCAACAGGCGATGGAGGCGTTCGACAAGCCGGTGATCGCCATGATCCAGGGTTACTGCATCGGCGGCGGCGTCAACGTCGCGCTCGAGGCCGATATCAGGATCGCCGCCGACAATTCCACCTTCGCCGTGCCCGCCGCCCGGCTGGGTCTCGGTTACGGTTACGGGGCGCTCAAGCGGCTGGTCGATGTGGTCGGACCGGCCTTCGCCAAGGAGATACTGTTCACCGCGCGCCGTTTCGACGCCGCCCGGGCCCTGGCCATGGGGCTGGTGAATTGCGTCGTGCCGGTGGGCGAGCTCGAAGCGACGGTGCGCCAATATGCCGCCGACATCGTCGCCAACGCGCCGTTGACGATCAAGACCGCCAAGGCGGCGATTAACGCCATCGCCAAGGACCCGGCGGACCGGGATCTGGCCAAGATCGAGGCGATGACCAAGGCGTGCTTCGACAGCGCCGATTACGCCGAGGGGCGGAAAGCCTTCATGGAGAAGCGAAAGCCGGTCTTCACCGGCCGCTGAGCGGGACCGACCGCGGCAAGGCCGCCGCCAAACCGCCGCTTAGCTCAACGGCAGCATGACGTGATCGCGAAAGGCCGGGCGGGCGGCGAAGCGGTCGTACCAGGCCCTGAGATTATCCGCCGGCGGGCGTTCGAGCTCCAGATTGAACCAGCGGTAGGCGTAGGGGGCGAGCGCGATATCGCCCATGGTCGGATCGTCGCCGGTGAGATAGGGTCTCTCGGCGAGGCGTCGGTCCAATATGCCCAGCATGTCGGCGGCCTGGCGCCGCGCGTTCTCGATGGCATCGTTGTCCCGTTTCTCGGGCGGTGTGCGTACCAGGCCCTTATAGATCACCGTCATGTGCGGATGCAGATGGGCGAGCGTCCAGTCCATCCACTGGCTGGCGACGGCGCGGCGGCGCAGATCGGCGGGGTACCACGGATCGGCGCCGTAGGCCTCGGCGATATAGCGGACGATGCTATGGGATTCGAAGATCACGAGATCGCCGTCCTCGAGCGTCGGCACGAGGCCCATCGGGTTCTTGGCCAGATAGTCCGGCTGGTCGTTGCCGCCGAACGGCCCGCCGATGTCGACGCGCTCGACCTCGAGCCCGAGCTCGGCGATGAGCCACATCACCTTCTGGACGTTGATCGAGGAGGCGCGTCCGAGAATCTTCAGCATCGAACCCTCATCGGTCCGCCGGCTCAGGAGGTCGGGGCCTGGGGTTGGGCGGGCGCCGGGGTGGCGCCGTCGAGCGCGGTCTGGGGCACGGCGGTGTCCTCGGCGTCGCAGGTGAAGCCGCTTTCGAGCGCCAAGGCGGCGGGGGCGAAGGCGAGCGCGCCGATGGCGACGATCGCCGTTTTGATGAGACTGCGCATTGACCTCTCCTCATGTTCCCTCGTGGCCGGCAACAGGATATTCCAGACCAGGCCCTGCTTCAAAGCCTAATACACATCACCCCAATAATCATCGCCGGTTGGCCGCAAGGGCCATAGCGGCTAACATCGCGCCCGACCGGCGAGGTCATCGCCGGTGTTCGCCGGGCAGGCGGAGGCATGACGAACAAGATAGCCACCGGGGGCACAGAGGCGCCCGACGAACGCTACGGCTGGGTAATGGTGAGGGGAAGGGGGAAGGGGTCACGACGTTCACGACCCGAACGGTCTGGAGCCCCTCCGCCTCCCGTTCGAGCTCCCTGACGAGGTGCTCCCTGGCATCTCGCGTGGAGTCGAACCGCTTTTCTCCGACCACGAAGTGGATCTTGCCATCGGTGTGCTCGGCCAGGATCGAGGCGAACTCTCGCTGCCTCGTCAAGTAGGCCCCGACGCCAAAGCGGAGGGCGGGCATCGCGAAGATCAGGGCATCGATGTTCCCCTGGACTAGCGGCCCGAACGGCGGCTCGCTCTCTTCGGGTTCCGGTTGGAGCGAGAGGACGACGGATTGCTCCTCGGGAAAGGTGAAGCCCTTCGCCTCTGCCTGCACATGGAGGGTCTGTAGCATCGCGTCGTCCAGGCCGAGCTTCCCGGTGCTCATCTTCATCCGCTCGGCACCCA
Organism: Pseudomonadota bacterium; assembly: GCA_022545545.1. GTDB lineage: Bacteria > Pseudomonadota > Alphaproteobacteria > SMXQ01 > SMXQ01 > JACZQV01. The sequence goes on along the minus strand of JACZQV010000159.1, from coordinate 650 downwards.
GAAAGCCCTCTCGCTTCGCGTTCACATCCTGAATCTTGGTCCGCACGGCATTCCGGACGGCGGTCATGCCCTCAATGTATTTCTTGCGTTCCTCCAGGGTGATCGATAGTTTGGCGTTCTACAACTGAGCACAAATATCGCCTCAAACGGGCGTTGTTGCATGAATCACCGGCGATGCTAATTTGTCAGTCCACTCATAACTTTTGCACGCCACGCACGTTGAGGAAACGTTGCTTTAGTAACTGACTGATTGCCTTTTCCCATTTGAATCATCCAATCGAGGTTTACCTCTCCCCAGCGGTCGCAGGCCAAGCAGTAGAGGGCAAGAGTGTGATTCTGGCTGTGAAGTTCTTCAATTGTCCCCTCAAGTCATTATTAATATTGGGAACTATTTCCCATAAATTCAATGTATCTACTTGATTAAAGTACATTAATGCAATCCAATCATCAGTTAATTCATCTAAACAAATACCGCACTCATCAATAGGGTCGCTCGAAGTAACACCGCTTGTTGGTCCTAATAGTTCTTTAATATTTAAAACAGTATTTAAAGTTTCATTAGCTCCTGCTAAACTTACGGCTGTTATTTGTTGTCCATTGATATATACTAGAGTATCATCTGTCATAGTTGCGCTTGCTGGTATTTTTGC
>JACZQV010000056.1 GCA_022545545.1 Pseudomonadota bacterium | reverse complement strand
CCCGCCGGCGCCGGCTGACGCCAGTCCGCTCACCAGCGAGGAGGCCGCGGCGACGCGGGCATTGGTGCAGGCGATGGACGGCTCCGCGCGCCTGCTCATCCAGGGCTTGGTGATGCCCGCCCTTTCGCCGGCGCAGTCGCAGCTGGCGCAGATGGAACGCATGGCCGGCGAGCTGAAGGTGCGCGCCTGGAAAACCTACACCAACTGGGGGCCGCAGGGTGGCGGCTGGTGGCTGGACGATCCAGGGGTGGGCCTGCCCTTTATCGAAAAGGCGCGCCGGCTGGGCGTCAAGGTCATCGCGGTACACAAAGGGCTGCCCTTCTCCGGCTACGATCCCCGCTACAGCGCCTCCCGCGACGTGGGCGCGGTGGCACGGATGTATCCGGACGTGAACTTCGTCGTCTATCACGCCGGCTTCGACCACCTCGCCAGGGAAGGTCCCTACGACCCGGCCCGGGCCGAGCGCGGCAGCAACAGCCTCATCAAGTCGCTGCGGGACAACGGCATTGCGCCCAATGCCAACGTTTACGTGGATCTCGGGGCCACCTGGCGGCTGCTGATGCGCAGCCCGACGCTCGCCGCCCACACGCTGGGCAAGCTGCTCAAGCACGTGGGGGAAGACCGCGTCGTTTGGGGTACGGATTCCATTTGGTGGGGCTCGCCGCAGGACCAGATCCAGGCCTTCCGCGCCTTCCAGATTTCCCAGGAGCTGCAGGAAAAACATGGCTATGCGCCGATCACGCCCAAGCTGCGGGCGCAGATCTTCGGCCTCAATGCGGCCAGGCCCTACAATATCGACGTCGGGGAAGTCCTGAAGCGCGCGCGCCTGGATGCGGTCGGGCGCCGCCGCGCCGAATATCAGGCCAACCCGAATCCCCATTTCCTGACCTTCGGGCCGAAAAACCGGCGTGAATTCCTCGCCAATCTCAAGGCGCGCGGCGGCTCACCGATTTAGTATCCACATTCGTAAGAGCCTGCGACGGGCCTTCCCTTCGTCCCTCGACAGGCTCGGGATGAGGAGGCTCGGAGTAAGGTCCTCATGGTGAGCCCGTCGAACCATGAGGGCCGAACGATTCAATTGGATACCGTATAAGCCAAAAGAAACGGCCGGGGCGTCAACGTCCCGGCCGTCCCGGAATTGCCCGGGGGCGGCGTTGCGCCGCCCGACGTCGGGCGTCAGACCACGCCATAGGCAAGCATGGCGTCGGCAACCTTGACGAAGCCGGCGATGTTGGACCCCTTGAGATAGTTTACGTAGCCGTCGCCCTCCTCGCCGTACTCGACGCATTTGTCGTGGATGCCCTGCATGGTGTCGCGAAGCAGTTTTTGCAGTTCATCCTCGGACCAGGATATGCGGGCGCTGTTCTGGCTCATTTCCAGTCCCGACACGGCGACGCCGCCGGCGTTTGCCGCCTTACTCGGCGCGAACAGGATTTTGGCCTCCTGGTAGGCGTCGATACCGTCTTGCACCGTTGGCATGTTGGCGCCTTCGGAAACGCCGATACAGCCGTTCTTGATCAGGGTCCGCGCTTCGTCACCGGAGACCTCGTTTTGGGTCGCGCATGGAAAGGCGAGGTCGCATTCGACCTCCCAGGGGCGTTTCCCCTCGTGAAACGTGGCCTTGAATTCCTTGGCGTATTCCGAAATACGGCCCCGTTTCACCGTCTTCAGATCGACGACCCAGGCGAGCTTGTCGGCATCGATGCCGTCGGCGTCATGGACGTATCCCGATGAATCCGAAAGCGTCACCACCTTGCCGCCCAGATGGTTGATCTTCTCGACCGCATAGGTGGCGACGTTGCCCGAACCGGACACCGTGCAGACCTTCCCCTCGAAAGAATCCTTCTTCAACGCCAGCATGTCCTCCATCATGTAGACCGTGCCATAACCCGTCGCCTCGGTACGGATCAGGCTGCCGCCATACTCCAGCCCCTTGCCGGTGAGGATGCCGACGAACTGATTGGTCAGGCGCTTATACTGACCGAAGAGATAGCCGATCTCGCGCGCGCCGACGCCGATGTCGCCGGCCGGAACATCGAGATCCGGGCCGATGTGATGAAAAAGCGTGGTCATGAACGACTGACAGAAGCGCATGACCTCGTTGTTCGACTTGCCTTTCGGATTGAAATCGGCGCCCCCTTTCCCACCGCCCATGGGCAGGCCGGTCAACGAGTTCTTGAAGGTCTGCTCGAACGCCAGGAACTTGAGGATACTGAGCGTTACGCTGGGGTGAAAGCGGATGCCGCCCTTGTAGGGCCCGATCGCATTGTTGTTCTGGACCCGATAACCGCGATTGACCCGGATATTTCCTTCATCATCCTCCCAGCACACGCGAAAGATGATGATGCGGTCCGGCTCCGCCATGCGTTCCACGATTTGCATGTCGTGGTAATGAGGCTTGTCGGCGATATAGGAAAAGATGCTATGCGCCACCTCATAGACGGCCTGATGAAACTCGGGTTCCCCGGGATTTCGCTTTTTCACTCCGGCGATAAAGCGTTCCAAATATTCTTGCGTCTTTTCCGGCGATGATATCTTGGACATGTATTTTTCCTCTCTTTCTTAGGCCGCGTGCTTAGGGCCGCGTGACCGAGTTGAGTTAACAGGCACATTCACCGTCACAATTCATCGGACCGCAGGACCATCATCTTCTCTGTGCGCATGTCGTGGATAGTATGCGGGATGCCGCCGACGCCGTGCCCCGACTCACGGGCGCCCGCGAACGGCATCCAGTCGACCCTAAAAGCCGTGTGGTCGTTGACCATCACCGCGGTGCCGTCGAGACGCCGGAAGCACCGGAGCGCCGTGTCCAGGTTCCTGGTGAAGACGGCGGCCTGGAAGGACACCGGCAAGGCGTTCGCCCGGCTGATGGCTTCGTCCATGTCGGTGTAGGGATACACACAGATCACCGGTCCGAAAATCTCCCGGGCCGACACCAAGGCGTCGCCCGGTGGATCGAACAGCACCGTCGGCTTGTAGCAACTGTCCGAAACCTTTTCCCCACCGCTGACCAGTCTTGCCCCGGCGTCGACGGCTTCGCTGACCCACTGGTGGACCCGGTCGACCTCGCGGTGGTTAATCAGGGGTCCGACCTCCGTGTCCGGTTCGCCAGGATCGCCGACCTTCATGGCGTCGCCAAGCACGCCGAGCCGCGCCGCCACTTCGTCGGCGATTCCGGCGTCGGCGAAAACACGCTGGACGGAAACGCAAACCTGCCCGGCATGATAGAACCCGCCCTTGGCGAGCCTCGGCAGGGCGTCGTCAAGATCGGCGTCGGCGGCGACGATCACCGGCGCGGCGCCGCCGTGCTCCAGGGCACAGCGCGTGCCCGGCGCCAATTTCGAACGCAGCGTCCACCCGACCTGGGCACTGCCGATGAAGCTGAAGAAGGCGACCCTTCCATCGGTCACCAGGGTGGTGCCAAGGTCCCGGCTATCGGGCACCATGGCGCGGCACCAGTCCTTGGGCAATCCCGCCTGGTGGAGGATGTCGACGAAGGCGAAGCACGACAACGGCGTGGCGCTCGCCGGCTTGACGATGACCGGGCAGCCGGCCGCCACCGCCGGAGCGACCTGGTGGACGATAAGATTGAAGGGATGGTTGAAGGCGCTGACCGCGACGACGACGCCTATGGGCTCGTACTGCGTGAAGGCGACCCGCCCGGCGGACGCGGGGTTGATGTTCATCGGGATTACACCGCCGGTTTCGGTCCTGAGCACCTCGATGCAGACCTCGATGCCGTCCACCGCCCGGTCCAGTTCGATGCGCGAGTCGGGCAACGGTTTGCCGCCTTCCCGCGCCGATTGCAGCGCCAGCTCATCGCGCCGTTCCCTGATCAACTGCGCCGCGTTCCTGAGGATCTCGATGCGCCTGGGTGTCGGTATCCAGCCATCCCGGTCGCGGTAAAGGGCATGCGCCGTCCTCAGCGCCGCTTCCACCTCCGGGCCGGTCGAAACCGGAACCTCGCCGATCCTGGCGCCGTCGTAAGGGGCGGTAACGTCAATGGTCTTCATTATCGATGCTCCCGCCCGCAAGGAACCCGATACCGTCCGCTCCCCCGCCTTGCCAGCATGGCGGGGAAGGTAAGGTCGTCATGCAACCACCTCGCCGAGGCCGGGCGTGGCGGCGCCGACACGGTCCGGCGAGGAGCGCATGGCGAACCGAGCCACCCGGCCTGCCGAGCACTGTCTCCATCGACCGATTAGCACACCGAACCTCCCCCGAATTGTCTTGTCGCCGACCCGACGAACGTGTTGTCGGCGGTGCAATTGGGTATTATTATAAACCCATGCGGCGTTGGCTGCATATAGTAGTTCCCCTCGCCATTCTGATCTTCAGCATCGGATTGCGCGGGGCCGACCCGTTTCTTCTCCATGACGGCCGGCTCAAGATCTTCGACCTGTTTCAGGTCTTGAAGCCGCGTCCGTACGATCCGGTGCCCGTCAGGCTCATCGACCTGGATGATGAAAGCCTCGCAAGGCTTGGGCAGTGGCCGTGGCCGCGCAACTTGGTGGCGCGCCTGGTTTCCCGGCTCCGCCAAGCCGGTGCCGCGGTCATCGCTTTCGACATCGTATTTGCCGAACCGGACCGCGCCTCGCCCAATCGGGTGCTTTCCGCATGGTCAGGCACGCCGGAGGTTCGGGCGCAACTCGATGCCACCGCCGGCGCCCTTCCCGACTACGACCAGGACCTTGCCGAGGAGATTGGCCAAGGCAGGGTTGTGACCGGCTTCATACTTACCGACGGTGATCCTGGCCGCGCGCCCGCCGGCAAGGCGAGCTTCGCGACCGCCGGGGATGATCCGCGGCTGTTCGTCGCCGCCTTCACTGGCGCGGTGACGAACTTGGCGGCGATCGGGGAGGCCGGCGCCGGAAACGGCAGCCTCAATATATTGCCGGAACGCGACAATGTGGTGCGCAGCGCGCCCCTGCTGGTCGCCCATCAGGGCAAGCTTTATCCGTCGCTGGCGATGGAGGCACTCAGGGTGGCCCAAGGCGCCAAGACATACGTCGTCAAGTCATCGGGCGCCAGCAGGACCCAGGCCTTCGGCGCCCACACCGGCGTCTCCCGGATCAAGGTGGGCTCGTTCGCCGTTCCGACCGACGCCATGGGCCGTCTCTTGCTCTACGACACTGGCAATGTTCCCGCGCGCACCCTGCCTGCCTGGCGCGTATTGGCGGACGATTTCGATCCCAGTGCGATCGAAGGCATAATCGCCATCATCGGCACCAGTGCCGCCGGGCTCAAGGACCTCCGCGCGACGCCACTGAACCCGGCGGCGGCGGGCGCCGAGGTGCAGGTTCAGGTGGTGGAGCAAATCCTCCTGCAGACCTTCCTACTCCGCCCGGACTGGGCCGACGGCGCGGAGATCGGATACCTGTTTTTACTGGGTGTATTCCTGATAATTCTTTTGCCGCGGCTCGGCGCCGCTTGGTGCGCGCTGATCGGCGGCGGAACCATCGCGACGGCGATCGTGTTGTCCTGGTATGCCTTCGCCGATCTCGGGATGCTGTTCGACCCGGTTTACCCGTCTCTGATGGTCCTGGCTGTGTATATGAGCTCTTCATTGATCGGTTATCTGCGCACCGAAGCCGAGAAGCAACAGGTACGCAGTGCATTCGGCCACTACCTCTCGCCCACCATCGTTGAACGGCTGGCCGCCGATCCCTCGCAACTCAAACTCGGTGGCGAGAGGCGGGACATGACGCTTCTGTTCTGTGATATCCGGGGCTTCACCACGATCTCGGAACAGTTCGACGCCGAGGGCCTGACCCGGTTGATCAACAAATTCCTCACGCCGATGACCGAGATCATCATGGAGCGGGAGGGGACGATCGATAAATACATGGGCGATTGCATCATGGCGTTCTGGAACGCGCCCCTCGAGGATTCGGATCATGCCCGCCACGCCTGCGAAACAGCGCTGGCGATGAGCGCCCGGCTCGGCCCCTTGAATGACGAACTCCGCGCCGAGGCCGAAGCGGCGGGACGAGACCACATTCCGATCAAGATCGGTATCGGCATCAACTCGGGAGAGGTTTGTGTCGGCAATATGGGGTCCGATCAGCGTTTCGATTATTCGGTCCTGGGTGATGCCGTGAACCTGGCGGCGCGTCTCGAGGGGCAGTCGAAGACCTACGGTGTCGGCATCGTTATCGGCGAGAATTCCCGGGTGCGCGCGCCGGACATGGCGGCGCTCGAGCTCGATCTCATCCAGGTCCAGGGCAAGACATCGGCGGTGCGTATCTTTGCGCTGTTGGGCGACGGGTCGTTCAGCCACGACGGCGCCTTCCGAAACCTGACGGACGCCCACGATCGGATGCTCGGCGCCTACCGCAAGCAGGACTGGCGGGGTGCGCGCGAACGGCTGGAGTCCTGCAGGGGCCTGGATAACGGCCTCGGGTTGGGTGCGCTTTACGACCTCTTCGCCCAGCGCATATCGGATTACGAACAGGCGCCGCCGTCTGCCGATTGGGATGGGGTATTCATCGCCACCACCAAGTAGTCCTTGATAATGACCCCTAGAGATCGGGCAGGCGATCCGTCGGGCCATCGGGCGGGTAGGAGGGAAGCCGCCGGCCTGCCTTCGCCGAAGCGAAGCATCGGCTTCGCGCAGGCAGGCGATGCCGGCGAGTTGGCGCATCAGACGCTCGACGCCGGCGATCCGTGCCTCGCCCTTGCCCCAGTCGCGCATGCAGACCAGCCTGTGGTCGGGCCGGAGCTTCACCGCCCCGGCCTCGGCCTGGATGAATTCGACCAGCCCCTCGGGGTTGGCGAAGGTGTTGTCGTGAAACGAAAGCACGGCGCCCTTCGGTCCCGCCTCGACCTTCTCGACGCCGGCGTCCCGGCACAGCCCCTTGATGGCGATGATGGAAAGCAGGTTCTCGACCTCGCCCGGCAGCGCTCCGAAGCGGTCGATGAGCTCGGCCGCGAAGGCCTCGATCTCGGCCGCGGCGACGAGGCCGGCAAGGCGGCGGTAAAGCCCGAGACGGACCCCGAGATCGGCGACGTAGCCTTCCGGGATCAGCACCGGCATGGAGATGCTGATCTGCGGCGTCCAGTCGTCCGCCGGTGCCTCGTCGCCGCCGCGAAGCGCCGCCACGGTCTCCTCCAGCATGTGCTGGTAAAGCTCGACGCCGACCTCGCGGATATGGCCCGACTGTTCCTGGCCGAGCAGGTTGCCGGCGCCGCGGATGTCGAGATCGTAACTGGCGAGGCTGAAACCGGCGCCGAGGCTGTCGAGGGTCTGCATCACGCTGAGCCGCTTCTCGGCCGCCGCGGTGAGGTTTTGGCGGACCGGCAGCGTCAGATAGGCATAGGCCCGCACCTTCGCCCGTCCCACCCGGCCGCGCAACTGGTAGAGCTCGGCCAGGCCGAAGCGGTCGGCGCGATGGACGATCAGGGTGTTGACGTTGGGGATGTCGAGGCCCGATTCGATGATGTTGGTGGAGAGAAGCACATCGACACCGCCCTCATAGAAGGCCGACATCGCCGCTTCGAGATCGCGCGCCGACATGCGTCCATGGACGGTCCTCACCTTGGCGTCCGGCACCAGGCGTTTGATCTGCTCTTCGAGGGTGGCGAGGTCGCGGATGCGGGGGCAGACATAAAATGTTTGCCCGCCCCGGAATCGCTCCCGTTCGATCGCCTCGCGGATGATCAACGGATCGAAGGGCAAGACGAAGGTGCGCACGGCGAGGCGATCCACCGGCGGGGTGGCGATGACGCTCATGTCCTTGACGCCGGCAAGGGCAAGCTGAAGCGTGCGCGGTATCGGCGTCGCCGTCAGGGTCAGCACGTGGACGTTCGACTTGAGCCGCTTGAGCCGTTCCTTGTGGACGACGCCGAAACGCTGCTCCTCGTCGATGACCAGCAGGCCGAGGTTGCTGAACCTGACCTTTCCGCTCAACAGCCCGTGGGTGCCGATGACGATGTCCACGGTGCCGTCGGCCAGCCCCTGCTTGGTCTCGGCGACTTCCTTCGCCGGCACCAGCCTCGAGAGCCGCCCGATCCTGACCGGCCAGCCGGCGAAGCGCTCGGAGAAAGTCTGGTAATGCTGGCGGGCGAGCAAGGTCGTCGGCACGACGACGGCGACCTGGGCGCCCGTCATCACCGTCATGAAGGCGGCGCGGAGCGCCACCTCGGTCTTGCCGAACCCGACATCGCCACAGATCAGCCGGTCCATCGGCCGCATGGAGGCGGCATCATTGATGGTATCGTCGATCGCCGTTTGCTGGTCCTCGGTTTCATCGAAACCGAAGCGGGCGCAGAACTCGTCATAGAGCGCGTCGGGGGGCGTCATCGGCTGGGCGTGGCTGAGCTCCCGCGCCGCCGCCACCTTCAGCAACTCCTCGGCCATGTCCTTGATGCGTTTCTTGAGGCGCGCCTTGCGGGACTGCCAGGCGGCGCCGCCGAGCTTGTCCAGGGCGACCGTTCCCTGGTCCTCGCCGTAGCGGCTGAGGACCTCGATGTTCTCCACCGGCACGAACAGCTTGTCGCCGCCGTCATAAAGGATTCTGAGACAGTCATGGGGAGCGCCGGCGACGTCGAGGGTTTCGAGGCCGTCATAGCGGCCGATGCCATGATCGAGATGGACCACGAGATCGTCCTGGGCCAGGTTGGACACCTCGCTGAGGAACCGGTCGGCCCGCCCGGCCTTGCGCGCCGGCTGCGCCAGGCGCTCGCCGAGGATGTCCTGTTCGCCGATGAAGGCGACCTCGGGAGTCACGAAGCCGTGCTCGAGGCCGAGGACGACAAGCGCCAGCGTTTCGGTGGGCAAGGCGTTGACCTCGGCCCAGCCCTCCACCGTCTTAGCATCGCCGGCGCCGTGATCGCGCAAAAGACCGGAGAGGCGATCCAACGAGCCGGCGCTGTGGCCGGCGACGACGACCCGCCGGCCGGCGGCCTTATGCTCCTTGATGTGGGCGGTGACGGCGTCGAACAGGTGCACTCCCGCTTGCTGACGGGCGGCGGCGAAGTCATGTCCGGGCTTGCCCCCGGCATCGAACCGCCGGGGCCCGGTCGCGGGCGCGGTCGCGGGCGAGGTGAAGGGTGAAAAGACACCGACCGGGCGTTCCCCAAGCCGCCGGTCCCATTCGTCGCCGACGAGATAAAGCCGCTCCGGCGGTACCGGGTGGTAGACGGCGCCGTCGGCGGCGAAACCGGTGGCGGTGAAATCGCGGCGGGCCTGGTAATAATCGGCGATGGCCTCGAGGCGCGCGTCGCGGGCCTGCTCGGCCTGGTGGGCAACCGTCACCACCGCATCGGGCAGGTAGGCGAGAAGCGGCTCCAGACGTTCGTGGAACAGCGCCAACCAATGCTCCATGCCGGCGTGCCGGCGTTTGGCGCTGATCGCCTGATAGAGGGGGTCCTCCTCGGTCACGGCGCCGAAGAGATCCCGGTAGTTCTCGCGGAAACGGGCGACGGTCACCTCGTTCAGCAAAACCTCGCTCACCGGCTTGAGCTCGATGGACTGGAGGTTGCCTTCGCTTCTTTGAGTCAGCGGGTCGAAGCCGCGGATGCCCTCCACTACGTCGCCGAACAGATCGAGACGCACCGGCCCATCCAGCCCCGGCGGGAAGATGTCGATCAGGCCACCGCGAACGGCATATTCTCCCGGTTCCATCACCGTCTCGGCCCGGCCGTAGCCGTTCTTGACGAGGAAATCGGTCAGCGCCTCAAGCTCGATGGTCTCGCCCTTCGCCGCCGAAAAGCAGGCGTCGCGGTAGGTCTCGGGCGCCGGCACGCGCTGCAGGAAGGCGTTGACGGTGGTAAGGGTGATCCGGCGGATGCTTGCCGCCGGGCGCCCGCCCGCCAGGCGCGTCAGCGTATCGATGCGCTCGGATGCGATCGCGCTTTTGGGCGATACCCGGTCATAGGGCAGACAATCCCATGCCGGCATCTTCAGCACCTCGGCCTCGGGCGCGAAGAAGTGAAGCGCCTCGGCGATGCGCGCCATGGCCGCGTCGTCGACGGCGATATGCAAGATGTCGGGAAACGCGGCGGTTGCGGCAAGCTCGCTCAGCACCAGGGCATCGCAGCCCGGGGGCGTGCCCGTGATCTCGATGCGTCCGGGCGTGGAGAAGAGTTTTCTTAATGATTCCAAGGCGGTTTGATCGTTGATTTAAAGTCCCTTAGAAGGGCCATGACGTCGTTATCGAAGGCATCCGGCACCGGCGCGCGCCCGGTAATCCAGTCGAGCAGGTCCGGATCGGTGTTTTCCAGCAACCGCTCGTAGCGGTCAAGCTGTTCGTCGGTGAATCCGTCGAGGGTGCGTTCGGCGAAGCCTCCCAGCAAATGGTCGGCTTCCCGCATGCCGCGGCGGCGGCTCCGGTAGAGGAGGCGTTTGCGCCTGACATCCGTTTCACCGGCCACGATGTTCTCCTTGGCTCTCCGGTAGGGTATTCCGGCCACGATGTTCTCCTTGGCTCTCCGGTAGGGTATAAAGTCTTGCCACTCAGCTGTCAGCCTCCGTCGGTTCCAGAACCACCATGCGTCCGCAAGTCCTTTACCCCCTTTTCGCGCCGGTCACCAAACTTCCGGGTGTCGGTCCGCGCATCGGCAAGGCGATCGAGGCGCTCGCCGGACCCCATGTGGCCGATCTGTGCTGGCATCTGCCGGTCGGGCTGATCGACCGCCGCTTCGCGCCGAAGGTGAACGCGGCGCCCCCCGGCGCCGTCGCCACCCTGACGGTGCGCGTCGACAAACACCACCCGCCGCCGAATGCGCGTCTGCCGTACAAGGTGCGGTGTTCCGACGATACGGGGACGCTGGTTCTCGTGTTCTTCCACGCCCAGGCGGATTACCTGAACAAGGTGCTGCCCGAGGGCGAGGTCCGCGTCGTCAGCGGCAAGGTCGAGCATTTCCGCGACGAAGTGCAGATCACCCATCCCGATCATATCGCCTCGCTCGCGGAACTCGAGCGCCTGAAATCGGTGGAGCCGGTCTACCGCCTCGGGGCCGGTCTCACCGCCAGGCCCCTGGCCAAGGCGATCGCGGCGGCGCTGGAACGCGCGCCCGATCTTGGCGAGTGGATCGACGGACATTTCGTCGAGCGGCAGGGCTGGCGATCCTGGCGCTCGTCTCTCATGGAGGCCCACGCGCCCGAGGATGCCGACGCGTTGGCGCCGGGGACCAAGCCACGGGCGCGCCTTGCCTATGACGAGCTCCTGGCCAACCAGATCGCCTTGGCGCTGATACGCGCCCATGTGCGCCGTCAGGCGGGCCGCGCGGTCAAGGGAGACGATCGGCTGCGCGCCCGCGCGATGGAGGCGCTTCCCTTCACCCTCACCACCTCGCAGGTGGGCGCGCTCGAGGAGATCACGGCGGACATGGCGGCGGAGGCGCGCATGCTGAGGTTGCTCAACGGCGATGTCGGCAGCGGCAAGACGGTGGTGGCGACTCTTGCCATGTTGACGGCGGTGGAGGCCGGCCGCCAGGCGGCGCTGATGGCGCCGACCGAGATCCTCGCGCGCCAGCACTTCGCCACCATCGAACCCCTGGCCGAGGCCGCCGGAGTGAGCGTCCGGCTGCTGACCGGCCGAGACCGGGGCAAGGGCCGTGAACGGCTGCTCTCGCACCTTGCGGCGGGCGAGATCGACATGGCGATCGGCACCCACGCCTTGATCTCGGACGACGTGGAATTCAACGACCTGGCGCTTGGCGTCGTCGATGAGCAACACCGTTTCGGCGTCCAGCAGCGCCTTCAACTCGCCGCCAAGGGCCGGGGTACGGATGTGCTGGTGATGACGGCGACGCCGATCCCGCGCACCCTCATGCTGACGGCCTATGGCGATCTCGACGTCTCGCGGCTGACGGAAAAGCCCGCGGGCAGACAACCGATCGACACCCGCGCGATGCCGCTTTCGCGCGCGCGCGAAGTGGTGGCCGCGGTCGCGCGGGCGATCGCCCAGGGCGCGCGCGTCTACTGGGTGTGCCCCTTGGTCGAGGAATCCGAGGCCGTCGATCTCGCCGCCGCCGAGGAACGCTTCGCCGAGCTTTCGACGCGGTTCCCGGACCGGGTGGGCCTCGTCCACGGGCGGATGAAGGCGCCGGAAAAGGACGCGGCGATGGAGAATTTCGCCACCGGGCGCATCGACATCCTGGTCGCCACGACGGTGATCGAAGTCGGCCTCGACGTGCCGAGCGCGACCGTCATGGTGATCGAACACGCCGAACGGTTCGGGTTGGCCCAGCTGCACCAGTTGCGCGGGCGCATCGGCAGGGGCGAGGCGGCATCGTCGTGTCTGTTGCTCTATGGGACGCCGCTGACCGAGACGGCGCGGGCGCGGCTGAAGATCCTGCGCCAGACCGACGACGGTTTTCGCATCGCCGAGGAAGATTTGCGCTTGCGTGGCGCCGGCGAACTCCTGGGCACGCGCCAGAGCGGCCTGCCGGATTTCAAGCTTGCCGATCTCGCCGAACATGGGGATTTGCTGGGCGCGGCGCGCGACGACGCCGCCGTGCTGCTGGCCAAGGACCCGGAATTGAAGAGCGCCCGCGGCGAGGCGGTGCGGGTCCTGCTTTATCTGTTCGAGCGCGACGGGGCCGTCGGTTACGTGCGCTCGGGCTGATCAGATTTTTTTTTCTCTTTCGCGGAGGATATCGAGGTCTTCATAGACCTTGGCCGAGACCCGGGGAACCTCCTGAACCTCCAGCGGCCGCCGGTCGGGCGGGGTGACGATGCCGCCCGACATCACCATCTTGATGCCCTCCTCCACCGTCATGTCGAGAATCAGAACGTCCTCCTTGGGCAGGAACAGAAGGAAACCCGAGGTCGGATTGGGCGTCGTCGGCAGGAAGACGTTGAGCACCTCCTCCTCGGTCAGGTGCTGCACCTCGCCTTCGGTCTTGCCGGTGAGGAAGCCGAGCGCCCAGATGCCGCGGCGTGGATATTCGATCATCACCACCTGGCGGAAGGCGTTGGACTGGTGCGACAGGACCGTTTCGAACACCTGCTTGATGGTGGCGTAGATGCTGCGCACGATCGGCATCTGGGCGAGGACGCGCTCGCCGGTACGAAGGAACCACCGTCCCAGCAGGCCGGCGGCCAGCGCGCCGACCAAGCACAGCACGACGAGCACGATGACCAGGCCAAGGCCCGGAATGCTGAACGGCAGGTAGGTTTCCGGGTTGTATTTGAGCGGAATCAGCGGCGTGATCTTGCTGTCGACGAAATCAATGAAGATCCATGAGATGTAGATCGTGATGCTGATCGGCGCCGTCACCAGGATGCCGGCCAGAAGATAGTTCCTGAGCCGTGCCATCACCCTGCCCCACACCGTCCGGTGAGGGTTCTTCTTGTCTTTCCGGCCGGGGTTGTCCGGCCCGCCGATTTCTGGTGTATCAGGCGCCATGGGAAGGGTTGTCCGAAATAATAATGCCGTAACTCATTAAGATATCTAGCTCTATACTCTTAACACGTTCTTGAGGAAATCACACGATTCACCAGATTCGCCCGCGGAGCCAGATTCGCCCGCGGCGAAAGTCAGCGGCGCCAGTGCGGCTTAGCGGCCGATGGTGGCGAATGGTTCGGGGAGGGGCGCGTCCGCGCCGGGGAAGGCGCGCAACGGCGCTAGTTCATCGATCGGCGGGCCATGTAGATCCCGTCCCGGAACCCATCGAAATAGAGATCGAGTTCCGGATGGCTGACCGGTTCGCCGCCGAGGTCCGGCTCGAGATTCTGTTCGGCGACGTAGGTCTGGTGCACGGCGCCGTGGACCAGCACGTGGTACCAGGGCTCGTGCTTGGGCGGCTGGCTGCGCGCCATGGTGTCATACCACTCGTCGGAACCCTGAAAGGTGGGATCGACGTCGATGACGACGCCCCGGTAATCGAACAGCTTGTGGTGGATCAACTGGCCGACCCGGAAATGGGCACGGATGGTAGCCGTCATATGGTTGCCCCCAAAGTCCCCGTCATGGCTTTCACACCGCCAGGCGTTATTGTCCGCTAAACCATCGCCGCCGACTCTGGCTCGAGGTACTCTTACCCGGAGGCCCCGATCAACGGCGTTGGCCTAAATACGGCCCAGAAGGGATATCCGGAAAATACATAAGTACGATGTAAGCAGTATGGTATCGAAATTCCACCTGTCGGCGACGCCGCGACCGGCGATCCCGCCCCCGATACGGGGCGTGATGGCGATATCGCCGAGGGCAGACCGCACCGCGGCGCCGGCCCGGCGTTAACCATATTTTTAAGCTTGCGCCTTATTGGCTTACCGATGATCGCGTCGGTAAAGGACGATGACAAGCATCCGGTCTGATTGCGCCCCGACCGAGACGGGCGCGGCGCTTAAGACCGGCAACCGGTGAGCAAGATCCATGGCCCAGGCACTCGCGAACACTCCGCTGCCCGGCGAGGCGGCGGCTCCGGCCGCCAAGCCCGGCGTTTCCGTCGGGACCCCCGCCCTGGTGCGGCACGGCGGGGCGCCCCGGCGCCCGGCGCCGGACAGGCGAAACTGGATCGTTCAATACGTCTTCCAGGACGACAGGGGCAAGACCAAGCTCAGCATCATCACCGTCACGGCGCCGAGCTACGAGGCCGCCAAGGCCTACGCGGTCGAACATGCGCCGGGCAAGGAGTTCATCCTCTCGCTCCACCCGGAATCGGGGGAACAGTTTCTCGGCCTGGTGAGGCACAAGGCCTTGGCGCTTAGCGGCAAGTAGAGAAACCACCGCGTCCCCTGGGCGTCCAATCTTGCGCCCGTCCTTAGACATTGATCCCCTGTTCGATCCTTACCGCTAGGTTGGGGGCATGGACGAAACACGTCGGATTGACGGCCCCGTCGGCGGCGAGACCGGCGCCGGGACGCCTTGCCAGGCGGAACCGCGGGTCTGCGCGCCCGTGCGCTATGGCCTGATCGCCTTCGGCTGGATGAATATCGGGCTCGGCGTGCTGGGGATGTTCCTGCCGGTGATGCCGACCACGGTGTTCCTGCTGATCGCCTTGTGGGCATTTTCTCGAAGCTCCCGCCGTTTCCACCACTGGCTCTTTACCCACCCGACGCTCGGGCGGACGCTTCGCGATTGGCATAGCCACCGGGTGATTCCCCTGGGCGTCAAGATCCTGGCCGTCTCGGTGATGACCGTCAGCCTGTCTTACGTCACCCTGTTCCTGGCCGAGGGCTGGGCGCTGCCGCTGCTGCTTGGGGCGGTACTGGGCGGTGTTTCCGCCTTCATCCTGAGCCGGCCGAGCCGGCCGGCGCCGCTTGCCGCCTCGCCGCATCAATAGTTGCCGTATCCGGACCGCTGCTTGCTAGACAGCGGGGGCGTTAGAATTTGCGGCCGATGAAGCCCATCAAGGCCCAGTTGCGGAACTCGACATCGGCGCCGAACAGATCGGCGTCCATCAGGAAATACCGGCCGTTGACGCCGAGATACCAGTTGCCGCCAATATCGACATCGATACCCCCAAACAACTGTCCGGCGAAGGCGGTATCGGTATCGTTGGCCGAACCGCTGGCGCTAAAGGTCTGCCCCCCGACGGTCACGGTTACCGAGGCCGTCAGGTCAACGTCGGCGTGGCCCACCCCGATGCCGCCACCGATATAGGGATGAATGGTGCCGTCGTTATTCCGGATCGCGGCGTTGACCATCACGGCGTCGATGGTCGGCTCGATATCAAGGGTGCCCGTAAGGGTGCCGCCAAGGAACGTAGCCGAGGCCGATGCGTGGAAGTCGGAATCCTGAAGCCGAAGGTATTCCAGGCCCAATGAGAAGTGGTTCCAACCGACATGGTCGATCCAGCCCCCGGCGGAAATGGCGATGCCGGTATCGGTGTCCAGCGACCCCGATTCACCGGCGAATTCGATATCGGGATCACCACCGTGGGCGCCGAGGCCGACCTGGAGCCGGAAGGTGTCGACCGCGAAGGCCGCCCCTGGAATCATCATGACGAGCAAGCCCGCCAAGGTCATGGTCGTCAGCAGTCTTGGCCGCCCTGTTGGATAGATCATCCTTTGCCCCCTATGTGTGTGCCTTTGTATCCAAAATACAATCCAAACAGGTAGTTGCTTGTCGTTTACACCGATAATCTATGTTATGCAATAAAAAGGTTGTTCTAATTCTCTGAAAATCGCCCAAAACGTGTAGTGTCCCGGCCCCTTGGACCAAGGGCCGGCGCCGCCCTCATCGATGGCCGGAAAGCCTTGGATTCCGGGGCTTAAGCGGAAATAAACCACTTGATTATATGATTTCCAGGGGCATGTAGGTCATGCTCGGGAGGGCGAGCCATGCTGATGCAGATAGCCGCGCCGGCCCTGGAAACCAGGACGGTGAGCATTCTCGGCGCCGCTTGCGGACGCGGCGCCCGGGACGAACGCTGCCAGCATGGACCCAGGGCGTTGCGCCAGGGCGGACTGATCGCCCGGCTGAGGTACCAAGGCATCGACGCTTGCTGGAGAGGTACCCTGCCGGCGCCCTCCAGTGAGACCGGTATTCCCGCATTGCAGGCCGTCTCCGGTCTCTGCAAGCGCCTCGCCGCGCGCATCGACGATCTGGTGGCCGAGGGGGACTATTTCGCCGTGCTCGGCGGCGATCACGCTTGCGCCGCCGGCACCTGGAGCGGCGCCGCCAGGGGCTTAAGCGGCCGCGGTCCCTTGGGCCTGATATGGGTCGACGCCCACATGGACGCCCATGTGCCCGAGACCAGCCCCAGCGGCACCCTCCACGGCATGCCGGTGGCCTGTCTCCTCGGCCATGGCGAGGAGGCGTTGACTTCTATCGCCGGGCGCGGTCCGGCCTTGCGGCCCGAGCACATCTGCCTCATCGGCGTGCGCAGCTTCGAGGACGGCGAAGCGGCGTTCCTCGGGCGCCTCGGCGTGCGGGTGATCTTCATGGAAGAAATCGTCCGCCGGGGACTCGACGCGGTGATGGACGAGGCGCTCGGCATCGCCGTCACCGGGACGGCGGGATTCGGCGTCTCCATCGACCTCGACGCCCTCGACCCGATCGAGGCGCCCGGCGTCGGCAGCCCCGTCGCGCAGGGCTTGAGCGCCGATGCGTTGATCTCGGCCCTGGAGGGTCCTCAAAGGCGAAGCGGCTTCATCGGCATCGAGATAGCGGAATTCAACCCGGCGCTCGACGGCGGCGGCGTTACCGCCCGCCTCATCGGCGATCTGTTGGTCGCGTCCGTTCCCGCCAGGCCGACGCCATGACAAGCCCGATCGAGCTCGAAGAAATTTACGGCGCGGCGAACTACGAACCGCTGCCCGTGGTGCTGGTGCGCGGCGAAGGGGTCTACCTTTGGGACGACGAAGGGCGCCGTTACCTCGACATGATGGGCGCCTATTCCGCCGTCAGCCACGGACACTGCCACCCCCGGCTGGTCCGCGCGCTGACGGAGCAGGCGGCCAGGCTCGGCGTCGTGTCCCGGGCCTTCTATACCGACTCCCTCGGCCCCTTCCTGAAGCGTGCCTGCGAGCTGACCGGCCTGGACGCGGCCTTGCCCATGAACACCGGCGCCGAGGCGGTGGAGACGGCGCTTAAGGCGGCGCGCAAATGGGCCTATGCGGTCAAGGGGGTGGCGCCGGGCAAGGCCGAGATCATCGCCTGTGACGGCAATTTCCACGGCCGCACCATCGCCATCGTCGGCATGTCCTCCCACGACCAGTACAAGGACGGTTTCGGCCCGTTTCCGCAAGGATTCAGGCGCATCCCCTTTGGCGATGCCGAGGCGCTGGAAGCCGCGATCACGCCCCACACCGCCGCCTTCCTGGTCGAACCGATCCAGGGCGAAGGCGGCATCGTCGTGCCGCCGTATGGCTATCTCGCGGCATGCGCCGAGCTCTGCCGCAGACACGATGTGCTTCTGATCTGCGACGAGGTGCAGTCGGGCCTCGGGCGCACCGGCAAGCTCCTGGCATGCGAACATGAAGGCGTCAGGCCCGACGGTCTGACATTGGGCAAGGCGCTCGGCGGCGGGCTGGTGCCGGTGTCCCTCTTTCTCGCCCGCCGGGACGTGATGGACGTGTTCACGCCCGGCGATCACGGCTCCACCTTCGGCGGCAACCCCATCGCCTGCGCCGTCGGGCTCGAGGCCCTGGATTCGCTCATCGACGAAGGCCTGATCGAGGCGGCGGCGGAACTCGGCCCCTATTTGGCGGACGGACTTAGGGCGCTCGGCTCGCCCCTGGTCAGCGATATCCGCGGCCGGGGTCTTTTCATCGGCATGGAGCTGTACCCCGAAATGGCGACGGCGGCGGACGTCTGCAGGCGTCTGATGGCCAGCGGCATTCTCACCAGGGAGACCAACCGCAATGTGGTGCGTTTCGCGCCGCCCCTGGTCATTACCCGCGAGGAGATCGACCGGGCCGTCGACCGGATCGGGCAGACCCTGGGCGAGATGGGCGAGGTCCTTGCCGGCCGCGGGACCCCTGCCCTGGCGCCGGCCTGAACCCC
>JACZQV010000158.1 GCA_022545545.1 Pseudomonadota bacterium | reverse complement strand
GGTGTCAAGCCGTAGGAGGTCCCCCTATGCCTCCACAACCGTGCATTCGTTCATCGAGGGAGGAGAGAAAAGGAGGGGATGTCGCTCCCCTCCTTTCTTGTTCGCGTTGGGCCGTACGTTATCCGAAAGGAAAAGGGCTGAGCGGTCTACCGCCAAGCCCTCGAAAAAAGATGGTGGGCGCTACTGGATTTGAACCAGCGACCCCCGCCGTGTGAAGACGGTGCTCTCCCGCTGAGCTAAGCGCCCGGAACCGGGGCCTGGCAAGCCAAGGCCCTTATGCGTTCGGTCGATTCCATATAAGATGGCGCCAAGGGTACTGTCAAGGAAGGGCGCCCGTCCCGGAGGCGCCGACCGGCGCGCGGCGGTCGACCCGCCGCCAGGGGCGCGCGGAAGTTCAGGAGGAAGGCCATGAAACGCCTGCATGTCCACGTCAACGTCGAGGACCTCGCCGAGTCCATCGACTTCTATTCGACGCTGTTCGCCGCCGAGCCGACGGTGCGCAAGGACGATTACGCCAAATGGATGCTCGATGACCCAAGCGTCAACTTCGCCATCTCCGACCGCCGGGACAAGGCCGGGATCAACCATCTCGGCATCCAGGTCGATGACGATGAGGAGCTAAAGGAGCTGAGTGAGCGTCTTTCGGCGGCGGGCCGGGCGGTCGTCGAGCAGAAGGACGCCGAGTGCTGCTACGCCAGGGGCAACAAGGCGTGGGTCACCGACCCGCAAGGGGTGGCGTGGGAGAGCTTCGCCACCTCGGGCGAGATCGAGATCTTTGGCGCGGATTCGCTGAACGAGATGCCGGAGGCCGTATCCACCGCCTGCTGCGAGACCTCGGACGGGTGAAGGGCGAGGGCCGTAGGGCCGATGGACAAGGGGCATAGACTCGCCAAGCCCATTTGACCAGAGCCCAGCACGGGCGCGGGGCCGGGCCGCGCCTCAGACCCCCCGATCAGGTGCGAAGAAGGTTCAGGCGAAGCCGAGTTCGGCGATGGCCGCGGGCAGCAAATCGAAGCTCTCGATCAGGATATCGGCGCCCAACTCTTCCACCGGCACCACCGGATAGCCGTAGGCGACGGCGATGATCGGGATGCCGGCGGCCCGCGCCGTGCCGACGTCGTTGCGGCTGTCGCCGACCATCACGGCCGCCTCGGGCGCCGCGCCGATCTCCGCCAGCACCGCGCGCAACGGGCCGGCATCGGGCTTGCGACCGGCGGGACCGTCGCCGCCGGTGACGGCGGCGAAGCGGCCCTCGATGCCGACGCCCTTGAGGATCTTCAGCGTCGGTTCCAGGGGCTTGTTGGTGCAGATCGCCAGCTTGAGCCCGTCGCCGTGCAACTTCGCGAGCATTTCCGGGACGCCGGGATAGGGCGGGGAAATCTCGACGTTCCAGTAGAACTCGCGCACCCGGTCCGCCACTTCCCTGAATCGCTCGGCCCCGAGCCGCCCGCCGGTCGCCTCCAGGCCGCGCTCGACCAGCTTGTCGATGCCGTCGCCGACCATCATCTTCACTTCCTCGACATCGAGCCTCCTCCGGCCGGCCTCCGAAAGCCCGGAATTGAGCGCCAATGCCAGTTCCGGGGCGCTGTCGATGAGGGTGCCGTCGAGGTCGAAAACGATGGCTTCGAGCTTAGCGGTCACTGCAATCCCCCGAAAAATTCACTGAAACCTTCCGTAACAATAGTTGACTTGGAATCCACTCAGGCGTTATGGCAAGTTCCCAGGCATACTTTGCGCGGTCCGCCGGCCGCCCGGCGCCATGGGCGTTGTAAAGAGTTAGCTATTGATGTCAAAGCAAAAAACCGCTGTCGTCGTTCTCGCCGCGGGTCGGGGCGCGCGGATGAAGTCGGAGCTGCCGAAGGTGCTCCACCCCCTGGCCGGGCGGGCGATGGTCCATTACGCGCTCGATGCCGCCCGCGCCATTTCACCGGAGCGGCTGGTGTGCGTCATCGGTCCGGGCATGACGGAGCTGGCGCAAGCGATCGCGCCGGTGCCGGCGGTGGTGCAGGAAAAACCCTTGGGCACCGGCGACGCCGTCAAGGCGGCGCGGGCCACATTGGGAGGCTTCGAGGGCCGTGTCCTGGTGCTGTTCGGCGATACCCCGTTCATTAGCCCTGAGACCCTCGAAGCGGTGGCCGGCGCGGTCAACGGCGACGCCGATAGCGACGTGGCCGTGGCGGTGCTCGGCTTCCGCCCCGCCGATCCCGGCGAATACGGCCGCCTGAAACTGGGTGATGGCGGCAGGCTCGAGGCTATCGTCGAATATCGCGACGCGACCGATGAGGAACGGGCGATCGGGCTCTGTAATTCGGGCGTGATGGCGATATCCGGGACGCATCTGTTTTCCCTTCTCGACCGCGCGACGACGGACAACGCCAGGGGCGAGATCTACCTCACCGACGTGGTCGCCCTGGCGCGGGCCGAGGGCCATTCCTGCGTCGCCATCGAGGGCGACGTGGAGGAGTTGCTCGGCGTCAATTCAAGGGGCGATCTCGCCGTCGCCGAGGCGGTGCTGCAGACGCGGCTCCGCGGCGCCGCCCTGGCCGGCGGCGCGACCCTGATCGATCCGACGACGGTCTATTTCAGCTTCGACACCGAGATCGGCAGCGATGTCGTCATCGGCCCCAATGTCTTCTTCGGCCCCGGGGTCCGAATCGCGAACGAGGTGGAAATCAAGGCGAACTGCCATATCGAAGGCGCGCGCATCGCCGAGGGCGCCATCATCGGGCCGTTCGCGCGGCTGCGCCCGGGCGCCGAGATCGGGCGCTCGGTCCACATCGGCAACTATGTCGAGATCAAGGCGGCGCGGATCGAGGAAGGGGCCAAGATCAACCACCTCGCTTACGTCGGCGACGCGCGGGTGGGACCGGGCACCAACATCGGCGCCGGCACCATCACCTGCAACTATGACGGCTTCGATAAGCACTTCACCGACATCGGCTCCGGCGTCTTCGTCGGCTCGAACACCGCCATGGTGGCGCCGGTGGTGATCGGCGACGGCGCCGTTATCGGCGCCGGCTCGGTGATCACCGGCGATGTCGCCGAGGACGCGCTGGCGCTCAGCCGCGCCGAGGAAAAACAGATCGAGGGCGGCGCCCGGGAATACCGCGTCCGCAAGCAAGCGGCGAAATCGGCGAGGGGTGAAGAGACGCCCAAGGCCGCCGCCGGCGGCGGCAAGAGGAGGCTCGGCCCCAAGGGCTGACCGAGCCTATGTGCGGAATCATCGGCATCATCGGCAAGGGCGACGCGGCGCCGCTGCTGGTCGAGGGGCTGAAGCGTCTCGAATACCGGGGCTACGATTCGGCGGGCATAGCGACGCTGGTGAACGGATCGATCGAACGCCGGCGCGCCGAGGGCAAGATCGCCAATCTGGAGAAGCTGCTGGACGAGGCGCCGGTGGCGGGCTCCGTCGGCATCGGCCATACCCGCTGGGCGACCCACGGGGTGCCCAACGAGATCAACGCCCACCCCCATTCCAACGGCCGCGTCGCCGTCGTCCACAACGGCATCATCGAGAACTTCCGGGAACTCAGGGACGAGCTTGAAAGCGTCGGCGGGGACTTCGAATCCGACACCGACACCGAGGCGGTGGTGGTCCTGATCACCCGCTTCCTGGACGACGGCTTGAGCCCCGCCGAGGCGACGGCGGCGACGCTCGAGAAGCTCGAAGGGGCATTCGCGCTTGGCATCCTGTTCGCCGGCGTCCACGACCTGCTTATCGCCGCGCGGCGGGGAAGCCCGCTGGTGATCGGTTACGGCGACGGCGAGATGTATCTCGGTTCCGATTCCCTGGCCCTGGCGCCGCTGACCCAGCGAATCTGCTACCTCGAGGACGGCGATATGGCCGAGATCACCCGCGACGGTGCACGGATCCGCGACGCCAGGGGCCGCGCCGTCAACCGCCAGGTCCAGGAGACCGAGGCCTCGGGCGCGCTCATCGGCAAGGGCAACTTCGACCATTTCATGCTCAAGGAGATCTACGAGCAGCCGACGGTCATCGGCGACACCCTCCGGACCTTCTTCAACCCCAAGGACCGCTCCGTCACCCTGCCGGACCTTCCCTTTTCCTTCGGCGACATCCCGAAGGTGACGCTGATCGCGGCGGGGACTTCGCGGCACGCGGCGATGATCGCCAAGTACTGGTTCGAAAGCGTCGCCCGCATCCCGGCCGAGGTCGACATCGCTTCCGAGTTCCGGCACCGCGACGTGATATTGCCGAAAGGGGGGCTTGCCCTTTTCATCTCCCAGTCGGGCGAAACCGCGGATACGCTTGCGGCGGCGCGCCATGCGCGGGCCAAGGGGCAGCATATCGCCGCCATCGTCAATGTGTCCGGAAGCACCATGGCGCGCGAAGCCGACATCACCTTGCCGACCCACGCGGGACCGGAGATCGGGGTCGCGTCGACCAAGGCGTTCACCACCCAGCTTACCGTCCTCGCCTGTCTGGTGATCGCCGCGGCGCGGGCCAGGGACGCCATCGGGCAGCGGCGCGAGGCGACGCTTTCGGCGGCCATCGCCGAGGTGCCGGCGCGGGCGGCGGAAGTGCTGAACCACGACGAGAAGATCAAAGAGCTTGCCGCCGAGGTCGCGGGCGCCAGAACCGTGCTCTATCTCGGGCGCGGCACCGGCTATGCCGTGGCCCTCGAAGGCGCCCTGAAGCTCAAGGAAATCTCCTATATCCACGCCGAGGGCTTCGCCGCCGGCGAGATGAAGCACGGCCCCATCGCGCTGATCGACGACAAGGTGCCGATCATCGTCATCGCGCCGTCCGACGATCTGTTCGACAAGACGGCGTCTAACATGCAGGAAGTCATCGCCCGCGGCGGACGCGTGATCTTCCTTTCCGATTCAAACGGCATAGAGAAGCTCGGCGATATGGCGGCGGCGACCATCGAATTGCCCAAGGTCGACCCCTTCGTCGCGCCCATCCTCTACACCATCCCGGTGCAGCTTCTGGCCTACCACGTCGCCGTGATCAAGGGCACCGACGTCGACCAGCCGCGCAACCTCGCCAAGTCGGTGACGGTGGAGTAAGGCGCCTCTCGGCCAGAACGCGCGCCGCTCTCGTGGCTTATCACCGAACTGGACGGTTAACAGCACCCAGGGCCTAGCCTATATTAGGGGCAGATCGAGCTACGCCATTCCAGGGGAGGACCTT
>JACZQV010000157.1 GCA_022545545.1 Pseudomonadota bacterium | reverse complement strand
ACGAATGGCGCCTCGGTGGTCGTCGACCTGCAAGACCGCACACCCGGGACAGCCAACGAGAGCGCGGCCGGGACCACGCATTTCATTTCCCATCGGCCTCTCAGGGTCCGCTTCGGCGACCATAACGGGTTCTCCCGCCTGGTCTTCGATTGGTCCCGCAACGTCGGTTACCGGATCACCAAGGAGGCGGGCATCATCATCATCCGCTTCGACCGGCCGGCCCGCGTCGATCTCGAGGCGCTCAGCGCCGCCCGGCCCAAATACCTCGCGGGAATCAGCGCCGCCAACAACGGCGAAGGCGAACTTGTCGTTAGGCTGGAGGTCCAGGAAACGGCAAGGATGCGTCATTTCCGCGTCGGCACCCGCGTGGTGGTCGACATCTTGAAACCCCACGATCCGGCGACGGCCGCCAAAGCCAGGCGGCCGGTGAACCTCCCCGGTCGTCCCGCCGGTGCCGCCGCCAAGCCGGCGACGAAGTCTGCCGGCGGCGCGTCCGAGACGGGGTCCGCCAAGGAGCCCGCGGGGAAATCCGATGGCAATGCGCCGGCGAAGGCCTTCGCCGGCTTGGCGATGACGCCCATCGGGAGGCCTTCGAAACAGGGCGGCAAAAACACCGCCGTCGCGCCCGCCGCGGAGGTGGCCGAGGAGAAGCCCGCCGCCGTGAGTCCGATCGATCTCGTCGCGGCCCGGCTCAAGATCAACCCCGGCGCCGGGCCGGTGACTGTCGAATGGGCCTCGAGCCGTGATGTGACGAGGCTGCGCTTCGGATGGCGCCAGGTTACCGGCGCCGCGGTTTTCACCCGCGCCGGTTTCCTGTGGGCGGTGTTCGACCGTCCGGCGGTGCTCGACCTCAGGGGGCGCGGCGGCAAGCGGGGCAGGGGCGTCACCAGGTTCGAAAAACGGTTCTCCCAATCGACCGTCTCCGGCGCCACCGTGGTGCGCATCAGGTTGGGCGCCAAGACCCATCCGATCGCCAAGCGCAACGGTACGGAGTGGGTCATCGAACTGAGGAAGGAGCCCGCGCCGCTTTCCGAGGGAATTCCCCTGGAGACCCATTTGGCGGCTATCACCGGCCCGAGACTGTTCTTCAACGTCGCCGGCGGCGGCAAGGCGCTGAAGCTGACCGATCCGGAGGTCGGGGACCAGATTTGGGTGGTGCCCGTGGCGGAAGCGGGCCTCGGGGTCGGGGAGCGCCGGAGCTTCGCGGAGTTGCACATCCTGGCGAGCGCCCAAGGCGTCGCCGTGAAGCCGATGGCGGACGGCATCGAGGTCCGGACCCTGCCCAAGGGCATCGAGATGACCAAGATCGGGGGGCTCCGGCTTTCCGGCCGGGAGAGTCAGGGGGCGCAAGCGGATGGCGTGCCGGACGAACCCGCGGCGGTCGGCGAGACACGTGGCGGCCGTTTGTTCGATTTCGAATCCTGGCGGCGCCGCGAGGTGGGGATTTTCTCCCAAGCAAAGCACGAACTCCAGAGGGCGGTGATGAACGCTCCAGCCGGCCAGCGCAACGCCGCCCGCTTCCGGCTGGCCCAGTTCTACTTTTCCTTCGGTTTCGCGACCGATGTCCTCGCGGTCCTGCAGGTCATCGAGGCGGATGCGCCGGAACTCACGAACGAGGCCGCGTTCCGGGCGCTCAGGGGCGCCGGCCATTATCTGAGGGGGAGCTACAAGAAGGCGGCGCGGGATCTGTTCCACCCCAGCCTCGATCCCGAAAGGGAAGTGGCCCTCTGGCGGGCGGTGCTGGCGGGGTCCCAAGGCGACTGGACGACGGCGGCGAAGTATTTCTCGCGCTCCGAGGCCATCCTCAAGGCCTATCCACGGGGCTTGAGGATTCCGTTCGGTCTGCTGGCCGCGGAGGCGGCGCTTGAGGTCGGGGAAATGGGACTCGCCAAGGTCCATCTCGACGCCCTGGCCGAGCTGAGACCGGATGGGGTCCACATTGGGGAGGTCGCCTATTTTCGCGGCCGCCTGCACGCCAAGGTTTCGGATGTCGAAGGCGCAATACTGGCCTGGGATCGGGCGATCCGGGTCGGGCGCCGCCGCGTCAAGGTGAAGGCCGGCTTTGCCCGCATCGAGCTCCTGGTGAAGGAGGACAAGATCAGCCATGCCGAGGCGATCAAGGAACTGGAGAAGCTGCGTTACGCCGCGCGTGGCGGTGACATCGAGTTCGACTTTCTGCGCTGGCTCGGCGAATTGTATCTCGCCGAGGGAGACTTCAAGAACGGCCTCATGACTCTGCGCGAGGCAGCGACCTATTTCCCCAAGGAGGTCCGCGCCCGGGAGGTGACCCGGGAGATGCGCGACGCCTTCATCAGGCTCTATATCGATGGCGCCGCGGATGAGCTGCCGCCCTTGACGGCGCTGGCGCTCTATGACGAGTTTCGCGAACTTACGCCGCTTGGCGATGTCGGCAATGAATTGATCACCAACCTCGCCGGCCGGCTGGTCAAGGTGGACCTTCTCGATCGCGCCGTTGCCCTGTTGAATCATCAGATCAACACCCGCCTCAAGGGGGTCGAGATGACGCGGGCGGCCAATCAACTCGCCTTCGTCTATCTTCTCGACCGCAAGCCGGACGATGCCTTGGCGGTGCTTGACGGTAAGGTTGCGCCGGACACCCCGCCCGAGGTCGCGATCCAGCGGCGCCACCTCAAGGTCAGGGCGCTGGGCGAGATCGCCGACTACGCCAAGGCGGTGAAGCTGCTGGGGGGAGATTTCAGCCGCGATGCCGACCTCCTGCGCGCGGAAATTTTCTGGCGGACCCAGGAATGGGGCGAGGCGGCGAAGGTCTTCGCCCGCTTGGTGTCGGCCCAGATTAACGAGGAGGACGAGGACGGCGACAACACCTTCGGCGACGAGGAAAAGCGCACCGTGCTGAACTGGGCCATCGCCCTCTCACTCAGCGGCAATTCCGCCGGCCTTGACGCGGTTCGCCGGCGTTTCGCCAAGCAAATGGCCGAAGGGCCCTATAACGAGGCCTTCAAGGTCGTCACCAGCCATACCGCCGCGCCCATCACCAACTACCGGATGCTGACCCACAAGGTGGCGGAGGTCGACCACTTCCAGGCCTTCATGGCCAGCTACCGGGAGCGGCTGCTCAAGCTCCGCGCGCCCGGCGTCAACTAGGTCATGGACTCATAAAACGGCCAAGACATTGAAACTTGGCAATTTTTCACCAAACAGGCGTTGTCCCCATTTCTCCTTAACCCAGTGATCTATAATCGTTTTCCGAAGTAATGAGTGCATGACCTAATTCGTGTTCTCGTCTTCGGCCTCGACGCGATTGTGGATCGGCGCCAGCGATTTCAGATAGAGCGCGATGGCGCGCCGGTCGGAGGCGGTCAAACGGGAGGTCCCATTCTCCACCACCTCGGCCATCAGCGAGCCAACCATATCGGCATCGGCCCTGATGCCGGTCTCGAGCATGAATTCGATGTCGTCCAAGTCCCACTCGCCGATGCCCGTCGCCGCATCCGGCGTGATGTTGGGCACGATCTCGCCGTCGGGTCCGTCATCGGTCCCGGCCATCCACTTGGCGCCGTCGATCGCTCCGGTCATGGTGCGCCGCGTGTGGCATTCGCCGCAATGGACCAAGGCTTCGGCGAGATAGGCGCCGCGGTTCAATTCCGCCGACATCAACGGATCCGGCTCGTATGGCCCGGGTGTCGGGATAGGGGTCGACACCACCAGGGAATACCTACTTTTTCTTTTCCTTCTTCTTCCTCTTCCTCTTGGCCCGGAAAGGCTTGTGACAGGCGGTACAGGCCTTACCGACGGCCCTGTACTGAACCCCAAACGCCTTCATGTCGCCGCTCTTCGCGGCCTCGGCCAGTTTCGCCGTTTCCGCGCCGAACTTCTTGGCCGAGGCCTCGAACTTCTTCCAGTCCCGCCAGATTTCGGGCCTCGCCCTGGTCTTCAACTTGTCGGCGCCGGTGCCGGCGGGAAACAACGCCGCCAGGTTATCGACAAAGGTCTTGCTCGACACCCGCAGGGCGCGCGCCTGATCGGCGAGATGTCCGGTGAAGCTCACCTTCCCCTTCACCACCGCCCCCATGATCCTCATATGGGCCGCCAGCGACTGCTGGACCGCCTTCCTGTACTTGACCACGTCCTCGGGGTGGTCGGGGACATTGGCCACGGCGCCGGCCGCGATGCCGAGCGCGATTGCCGCGAACACGCCGATCAGCGCGGAATTGTTCCAGTATTTCATAACACCCTTCCTCGCGGCTATCGGGCGACTATCGGGTCCGCCACGAACGCACCGGCTTGACGATGGCGCGGCGTCTGTCTCAGGCACATTTTCAGCGGCGGAATAATTGGAATTCGCCCAGTGCTGCCTTTCGTCGCGCGGCATTACAGAGACAATCTCTTACCGCACTCGTGGCCGATCTGGAGCCTGCCGGACCGCCCCGCGCCTACTTCTTGAGTTTGATGCGGCGCCATCCTCCATAAGCCTTGTGGCACCCGTTGCAGGCGCTCACCACGGTTCTCATAGCCTTGTCGGCCGCAGCCGCGTTGCCGGATTTGGCCGCCGCCTCGAACCCCACCAAAGCCTTCACGAGGCTATCTTTTTTAGCCTGAAAACCGGAAAAGTCCGACCAAATTGTATCCTTGGCGCGGGTCTTGATCTTGCCAGGCCCCGATCCCGCCGGGAACAGTTGCATAAACTTAGGCATGTTTACCCGAATTTTTGCAGCCGCGGCAGCATCCGCTGGGCCAACCGTACCCGCTTTCACCGACTTCATGATCTTCCTGATATTTGGCTTATTGATTTTCTTCATATGGTTTTTTCGATCTTTAATCACCGTGGCCGCATCCTGAGCGGTCACGGTCGTGCTTACGCTCAGGGCCAGGATCGCGAACGCAATCAACGAAGCAATGAATAACGAAACTTTCATTTTCACCTCCCAGTTTTCCGGCCGGATGCGGTGTTACCCCGACAAGGGTCCGCATCGGTCAAAACCCGGGCATCCCCCCTAAACCCACAAAATCGCCCGGCAAAACAAAAATTGGACCCGGGCGAGAAATTTTGGGATACCCCTGACGTTATCAGGACCTAATAATGGGGCATGATCAAGGTCGAATTTTTCGGGCGGTTTTTTTGTGCCTTCAGGACCGCTATAACCCCGATCGAGATTGAGGGAAGCATTACGCGTCATGGCGGACAT
>JACZQV010000002.1:16496-46001 GCA_022545545.1 Pseudomonadota bacterium | reverse complement strand
CGCTTTCGCGCGAAAGCGGCTCGCCTGCGCGGCCGGGCGCCGCCGAAGCGACGCTGGCTTCGCCGGAGGCTTCGCCGAGGCGAGGGCTTCGCCAAGGCGCAGCGGGTCGCTGGCGTAGCGGGTCTTCCCCTCGCCGCCTCGAGGCGCATCATGGGCGCCGGATAAGGCTCTAGGACACTCATGACCGGTCAAGGGTAAGGGATTGGAATCGATGGATACTTACCGGGCCATCGGACCGCTGTTACGCCTTTTCCCCGCCGAGACCGCCCATGGGCTCGCTCTTGGGGCACTCAGGCTGGGCCTCGTGCCGCCGGCGCCGACGAGGAACGATCCCGTGCTCGCCTGCCGCGTTTGGGGACGGGATTTCGCCAATCCCATTGGCCTTGCCGCCGGATTCGACAAGGACGCCCGTGTCATCGACGCGATGCTGGGCGCGGGCTTCGGTTTCGTCGAGGTCGGCACCATCACGCCCAGACCGCAGGCGGGCAATCCAAGGCCCCGCCTGTTCCGCTTGAGCGAGGATGAGGCGGTGATCAACCGTCTCGGCTTCAACAGCGCCGGCATGGCCGCCGCCGCGGCCGGCCTCGAACGCCGCCGGAAATCGGGGCGGCAATTGGCCGGTCCCATCGGCATCAATCTCGGCATGAACAAGGACACGGTGGACGCCGGCGCCGATTATGCCGCCGCGGCGGAGGTCCTCGCCCCCTTCGCCGATTATCTCGCCATCAACGTATCCTCGCCCAACACCCCGGGCTTGCGGGCGTTACAGAACCGCGCCCAGCTCGAGGGCCTGGTGGCCAGGGTCGGGGCGGCGCGGACCCGGGCCGTCGGCGCCGAGGGGCCGCCGCTGGTGCTGAAGATCGCGCCCGATCTCAATGATGAAGACCTGGCCGAGATCGCCGAACTGGCGTTATCGGGGGCGATCGACGGGCTCATCATCGGCAACACCACCATCGCCCGGCCCGCGGGCTTGAGGAGCCGGCGCAAATCGGAAGCCGGAGGGTTGAGCGGCCGGCCCCTGTTGGCGCTTTCGACCGAGGTCCTCGGCAAGATGTACCGGCTGACCAAGGGCGAGGTTCCATTGATCGGCGTCGGGGGGATTTCCTCGGCCGAGGACGCGCTGGCCAAGATCCGCGCCGGCGCCTCGCTGGTGGCGCTCTATTCGGCGCTGATTTATCAAGGCCCCGGCCTGGTTTCGCGCATCAAGGCCGAGCTCCCGGAATTGCTCGGCGCCCAAGGCTTTTCCCGTCTCGGCGACGCCGTCGGCGCCGATCACCGGGGCTAGGAGCCTCTTAGGCCCGCCACAGGCCCCATTTCAGGCCCGATGCGGCCCCTTTTGGACGCTCCTCGAGCATCGCGGGCGAGCCCGGCACAGCCTCTCCGGCGGCCCGAACGGCGCCCAAATTCCCCGTTTTGGCCGATTCCGAGGCCGGCGAGGCCGCCCGAACGCCTTCACTGGAAGGTTTATTAACCCTATTTCAAGAACTTGACCACAAAGTGACCGGGAGGATTCTCAAGCATTTTGGCGGCATGGTCTTTTTCAAGCATCTTCTCATATTCGCCTCCTACGCGTTCATCGCGGCGGTCGTGGCGGTGGCCACGCCAAGCACCTTCCCCGTGATCGACGCCAATTTGGCGCTCGTCATCGGTGGACTGGTGCTGGTCGGCTCGATGGCGCTGCACGAGGTCTTCGCGCGCCGCGAACGGGACTATTCGACGGCCCAGCGGTTCTATTCCCTGCAGCAAGCCTACATGCAGCTCAAGGAGGACGTGGGACTGGTGCGCCGGACCTCATTGCGCCTGGAGGAGGCGCTGGTGTTGGGGCCGGACGGCAAGCCAAAGAACATCGGACCCGACATGGATAAGGTCGTCGCCGAGGTCAGGGTGTTGCAGAGCCTGATCGAACAATTGTCGACCAAGCGCGTCGCCGAACAGAAGGATGAGGAAAAGGCACCCTCGGCTAACGGCGGCACACGGGTCAACGGCACGTCGCTGCCGACCCGCACCATCGGGCGTGAAGGGCCGGCGCCCATCGTCAAGCCGCTCGACGATGAAGAGGTCCTCGATTACGTTCGGCAAGGCTTGCGCAGCGACCGGATCGAACTCTATCTCCAGCCGATCGTCAGCCTGCCTCAACGTAAGATCAGGTTCTTCGAATGTTTCTCGCGCATCCGCGTCGATGACGAGTCGATGATGTTCGCCGAGCAGTACATCTCCATCGCCGAAAAGGAAGGGCTGATCGCCGCCATCGACAACCTTCTCCTGTTCCGTTGCGTCCAGCTGGTGCGCAAGGCGCAGAAGAACAACCATAATGTCGGATTCTTCTGCAACATTTCGCCCCATACCCTGATGGACAAGAAATTCTTCGGCGAGTTCATCGATTTCATGGCCGATAATACCGGGCTTGCGCGCAATCTGTTCTTCGAGTTCAGCCAGGCGGATGTGGCGACGCGATGGGAAGACATCGCCGGCGATCTCGATCGTCTGGCCCGGCTGGGTTTCTGTTTTTCCATGGACCGGATCGAGGATCTTTCGCTCGACTTCGGCGATCTCGCCCGGCGTAACATCAGGTTCGTCAAGATAAACGCCGGAACCCTGCTCGCCCAGCGGCCAGACGATGTGGAGGACGAGGCCGAAGAGGAAGACGGCGAGGGGGTCGTGGAGGCCCTCAAACAGGGGTTGAACGACAATGACATCGACCTCATCGTCGAGAAATTGGAAGCGGAAGAGGACCTGATCGAGCTTTTGGATTACGACATCGATTTCGGCCAGGGCTATCTGTTCGGCGAGCCGCGTATCAGCCGCGAAACCTAGTCGCCTACGCCCCACTACATTCTTCCTTCACATCGCCGCCTCGCCGTGGCACAACAGCCGCGCCAATCCCGAACTTTTCGAATTTTCTTCAAAGACCGGCCCCGGCGGGCCGTCATGCCATCCATGACCGTCAGACTCCTTCCCGGCATCTCGGCGCTTTGCGGCGATTACGACGATTTCATCCTCGATCTCTGGGGTGTCGTCCATGACGGCGTCACCCCCTATCCGGGTGCGGTCGACTGCCTGCGGAAACTGAGTGAGGCGGGCAAAGGCGTGGTGATGCTGTCCAACGCGCCGAGACGGGCCCAAACCGTGATCGAGAGGATGGCGGAAATGGGCATCGGCCGGGCGCTCTATGACCATGTCGTCTCATCCGGGGAACTCGCTTACGAAGCGCTAAAGCTCAGGGACGATCCCTGGCACGCCCGGTTGGGGCGGAAATGTCTGCATGTCGGGCCGGCGCGGGACACCGGTATCCTGGAAGGCCTCGATCTCGAGATGGTCTCGGCGCCCGAGGAGGCGGGGTTCGTGCTCAACACCGGCCCGTGGCGGGACGAAGAGAGGCGCGAGGACTATGACCGGGTGCTCGAGCTCTGCGCCGGACGCGGCTTGGCGATGGTCTGCGCCAATCCCGACCTCGAGGTGATCCGGGGAGGAAAGCGCATCATTTGCGCCGGCACGCTGGCGGCCCATTACGAGACCCTGGGCGGCGATGTCTACTATCACGGCAAGCCCCATGCCCCCGCCTACGAAGCGTGCCTGGCGCTAATCGGGGCGGCGGGCGAAGGTGATGGGCCCCGCGTGCTTGTCGTCGGCGATACCCTGCGCACCGACATCGCCGGCGCCGAGGCCGCGGGGCTGGACTCGGTGCTGGTCACCAGCGGCATTCACGCCGAGGAACTCGGCCTCGATTTCGCCGAACGACCCGATCCCGCCCGCCTGACCGAAATCTGCGAACGCGAGGGCCATTTGCCGGTGGCGGCGATCCCCACCTTCATCTGGTAAGGGTTCCTCGGTAGTCTCGTTACGCCGGCCAAGGAGCCGGTTGGGCGCATGGACCTGAAGGAAACGCTTGGCTATACTTCCAAGGGACCGGCGTTTCAGGCCTTTGACGTCCCGGCAGGACAGCTTCGCCCGCCGATCGGCGTCGTCGACGGGGCGGTCCGCCGGAAAGGCGGCCCGGCCTTGGCGGTCGGGCCAGGGCGCCGTCCTTGGGAGGGGATCCGGATTCCATAGGCGCGCATGGCGATGAGACCGACGGTGCGATTTGTCCTGCTTTGGGGGGGCGGCCTTTTGTTGACGGCCGCCTGGCTCGTCCTCTGCGCTTATTACGTCGATTTCTACGTCGGCTGGGACAACCTTCTGTTGCTGTTACCCCATGAGATCGGCGCCTTCTTCGCCGGCGCCTTCGCGCCGCTCGCTTTCCTCTGGCTTGTTCTGCTCTATTACGGCGGCGGCGGCAGGATCGAACGCGCGGCCCGGCAGACCGATAAGCTGCGCCGGCAATACCGTGAGCTGGCCTCGGCGGCGAACACCGCCCAGGTGCAAGTGACCAAGTTGGGCGATGCGTTTCAGAAGCGTTCCCAGGAACTATTGGCGCGTTCCGAAAGTGCCGTGACGAATGTCCATGAAGCGGGCGAGGCGCTCGAGCAGCAGGTCAAGGCGCTGGGGGACGCATCGGCCAACGCGGTGACGGAGGCGGCAAGCATCGGCGAGACCTTCCAACGCCAGGCCGACGATCTTACCAGCGCCTCCGGTCAGGCGGCCCAGCAGTCGGAGCGGATCGAACAAATCCTCGAGCGCCAGGAAAAGGAATTCTCGCGCATCGCCAAGGCGCTCGAGGCCCAGACCAGCGCCATCGATGAGGCGGCGCGCCGCTACACCGAGGAATTCGCCCGCGTTTCCGACGACGCTTCGGCGAAAACGGAAGCCGCCGGTGAATCCCTGCGCCGCCAGGCGGGTGAACTGAGCACGGCGTCGCGCCAGGGTATCGATCAGATCTCGGCGGTGGGCGAGGCGCTGGGCCGCCAAGCCGATGCCCTGAACGACGCTTCCCACAACGTCCAGGCGTCGCTGGAGCAGAATCGCCAGGCTCTCGACGCCGAGACCCAGGCGTTCGTCAACGCCGCCTCCGCGGCGGTCGAAAAGATGCAAAATGTCGGCGCCCTGTTCAGGGATCAAAGCCAGGCATTGACACGATCCACCGGCAAGGCCTCCGAGGGGGTCACGGCGGTGACGCGGGAACTCGGCGAACACCTCAAGGGGATCGACGCCGCCCTGGAGGGCGCGCTCGCCAAGGCCCGGGAGCTGGCGCGGGTCTTTGCCGAGGAGGCGAGCGCCCTGGCCGAGGCGGCGGATCATGCCGAATCCCAGGCGAAGAAGGTCCGCCTCAATGCCCTCGACGAGCGCCGCGACGCTTTCTTGAGGGTTTCCAAGCTTATCGTCGAGGATTTGAATACCACCGGCCTCGACATCAACCGCGTCATCGCCAAGCAGAACTCGGACCGCATGTGGCGGAAGTTCGTCAAGGGAGACAAGGGTGTTTTCGTGCGCTCCATGCTGGCGATGAGCGACAGGAAGGCCGAGGCCGTGATCAAGAAGAGATACGAGGAAGACGACAAATTCCGCAAATACGTCTCGAGCTATCTCGAACAGTTCGAACGGCTCCTGGTCCAGGCCAGCGAATCGGACCCGGAGAACCTTCTGAGTTCCACCTTCGTCACCGCCGATGTGGGTAAGCTTTATCTCCTGCTTTCCCGCGCCGTCGGCCGCATGAACTGATTTCCCCCCGAAGACGCAATGATGGCCGTCGCATCGATGGCCGGTCCGTCCGGCCGGATGATGCTTTCGCGCCAGAGGGGCGCTCGAGCCTGGGAGCTCATGCCATGGTGACGTCGGGCATCGGGGCCGCTTCCTAAGCCATGTTCACCCTGCTTCTCATCGTCTTCATCGATCTCGTCGGCTTCGGCATCATCATCCCCTTCCTGCCGTTCTTCGCCGAACACTTCGAGGCCAGCCCCGACACCGTCACCCTGCTGATCGCCGTCTTCGCCCTCTTTCAGTTCCTGTTCGCGCCCTACTGGGGCCGGCTCAGCGACCGCATCGGACGCAAGCCGGTACTGCTCATGACCCTGGCCGGGCTCTGCCTCTCCTATGTCTGGCTCGGCCTCGCGGAGAGCCTCCCCATGCTGTTCGCGGCCCGCGCCTTCGCCGGCGCCTGCGCCGGCAACATCGCCGTCGCCCAGGGCTATGTCGCCGACGTCACGCCGCCGGAACGCCGCGCCGAGGCGCTGGGGCGCATCGGCGCCGCCTTCGGCCTCGGCTTCCTGCTGGGGCCCGCCATCGGCGGCCTGCTTGCCGGCCCCGATCCCGCCAACCCCAATATCCTGCCGCCGGCGCTGGCCGCCGCCGCCATGACCCTGACCGCGTTCACGCTGGCGCTGGCGAGGCTCGAGGAATCGCTCGGCCCCGAGGTCAGGGCGAAGGCCGAGGCGGCGCCGAGACGGGGCCGGGCGGCGATGTGGATCGAGGTGTTGCGCCAGCCCCATCTCGGGATCCTCCTGATGATGCTTTTCCTCGTTCCCTTCACCTTTTCCGGCATAGAATCGACGCTCGCCATGTGGACCGAGCGGGAGTTCGGCTGGGGGGCGCGGCAGAACGGCTGGGTGTATTCCTATCTCGGGCTGGTCGCGGTGATCACCCAAGGGGGCCTGATCGGGCCGCTGACGCGCCTACTGGGAGAGCGCAGGCTGCTTCTCCTGGCGCCGGTGGCGGTGGGGGCGGGATCGGTGGCGGTGGCGCTGACGCCGGGCCTCGCGCCACCGCTCGCCGCCCTTGGGCTCGTCGTCTTCGGCATCTCCATCGCCAACCCGACGATCAACAGCCTGATCTCCCAACGGGCGGCGAGCACCGACCGCGGCATGGTGCTTGGCGTCGCCCAGTCGGCGGCTTCCCTCGCGCGCGTCTTCGGGCCCGCCTGGGCGGGGTTCTGTTTCGTCGCCTTCGGCCGCGATTGGCCGTTCCTTTCCGGCGGCCTCATTATGGTGGTGATGGGGGGATTGGCGCTCAGACTGTTCTTCGCGCTCGCCGCCGCCGGCCGCGAGGAGCGCCCCGGCGACTGAGGGAGCGCCGGCGCCCGATCGTCCGAATTTCCCGATCGGGACGATTTATCTTGCGCCCGGGACGGCGTAACCTTAGCCCATGCGGCCGACACTCACCCACCTTGCCCTTCACGTCGGCGATCTCGCCGCCTGCATCGCATTCTACCGGCGCTATTGCGGGCTCGAGATCGTCCGTGAACGCGACCGGGAGGCCGGGGGCGGGGGCGTGGTGTGGCTCGCCGAGAAGGGCCGGGAGCGCGACTTCGTCCTCGTCCTCATCGCCGGCGGGCCGGGCCGGAGCCAAGCCGGGAACGACTACAGCCATCTCGGCTTCGCGCTCCCTTCGCGCCAAGGGGTCGATGCCATCGCCGCCCGGGCGCGGGAAGAGGGCTGTCTCGTCTGGCCGCCCAAGGAAGAACCCTACCCGGTCGGCTATTACTGCGGGCTGAAGGATCCCGGCGGCAATTTCGTCGAGTTCTCCTATGGCCAGCCCCTCGGTCCGGGTGGGCCCGAAGACGCTTGACCGGCGCCCCGCTCTTTCGCCTTGACCCTGGGCGGCAAGTGCCGTAAATAGCCCCTCTTTCCGGGCGCTTCGGTAAGGCATCGCCTTGCATTTGCGGGCGCCGGTCGATGTGTCGAGGAAGGTGATCAGGCGATGGCGCGACGGTGCGATCTAACCGGCAAAGGGGTCATGCGCGGCAATAACGTCAGCCACGCCCACAACAAGACCCGCCGCGAGTTCCGCCCCAACGTCCAGCGCACCTCGCTGTTGAGCGACGCACTCGGGCGCATGGTGCGCCTCAAGGTGTCGGTGTCGGCGATCCGCACCATCGAGCATAATGGCGGCCTCGACGCCTATCTTATGAAGACGCCCAATGCGCGCCTGCCCCAGGAGATCAGGCGGCTCAAGCGCAGGATCGCGAGGAAGATCGAAGCCGCCGCCGCCGAGGGCCAGGCGAGTTGATATCCGCCGCCCTGCGCCTCGGCGCCGGAACGCCGAACCCGCCGCGCGGCGGGTTTTTTGTTGGTTTCGCCTGTTTGGATTCCCCGGGGGCGGGGCGGAAGCCGAAAGACGTGCTTTAGTTAAAGCGCCCCTTCGCGGCCAGGCGCCGGCCGATTTCAGGCAAGACCTTTCGGCTTATCCCGGTTGGTTGGGCCCGGGTGGGGCCCGAATGGCGGTCGGCGGCCTGGTCCAGGCCGGGGCGCGGGCCTTCGCCACGCCGACCCGCTACGCCAGCGACCCGCTGAGCCAGCGAAGCGTGGCGAGAGCGGCTCTCGCCTCGGCGTAGCCTCCGGCGAAGCCAGGGCCGCTCCGGCGGAGCCAGGCCGCACAGGCGGGACGGGGGTCAAGGCGCCGGCTAGTGGCGGACCGCCGCCCTTGCGCGCCGCCGCGCCGCCGGGGACGAGGGGATACTCTGGTCCTCGTCGAACAGTTCCGTGAGCTTCTCGGTCATGGCGCCGCCCAGCTGTTCGGCGTCGACGACGGTCACCGCCCGGCGGTAGTAACGGGTGACGTCGTGGCCGATGCCGATGGCCACGAGCTCTACCGGCGAGCAGGTCTCGATCCAGTCGATCACCGCGCGCAGATGGTTCTCGAGGTAATTCCCCGAGTTGACGGAAAGCGTCGAGTCATCGACCGGGGCGCCGTCGGAGATCATCATCAGTATGCGCCGTTGCTCGGGCCGGGCGATGAGGCGCTGATGGGCCCATAGCAGGGCCTCGCCGTCGATGTTTTCCTTGAGCAGCCCTTCGCGCAGCATGAGGCCGAGGTTCTTGCGCGTCCGGCGCCAGGCGGAATCGGCCGATTTGTAAATGATGTGACGGAGATCGTTGAGCCGTCCCGGCGCCGCCGGCTTGCCGGCCGAAAGCCAGCGCTCCCGCGCCTGTCCGCCCTTCCAGGCACGGGTGGTGAAACCGAGGATCTCGACCTTGACGCCGCAGCGTTCCAGCGTGCGGGCGAGGATGTCCGTGCTCATGGCGGCAAGGGTGATGGGGCGGCCGCGCATGGAGCCCGAATTGTCGATCAACAGCGTCACCACCGTGTCGCGGAAATCGGTCTCCTTCTCCTGCTTGTATGAAAGCGAGTAGGCCGGGTTGACGATGACGCGGGCCAGGCGTCCGGCGTCCAGTATCCCTTCGTCGAGGTCGAATTCCCAAGCCCGCGTCTGCTTGGCGAGGAGCTTGCGCTGGAGCCGGTTGGCGAGACGGCCGATGACCCTGTGGAAGTGCGAAAGCTGGTGGTCGAGATGGCCGCGCAGGCGGGCAAGCTCGGTGGCGTCGCACAACTTGCCGGCGTCGATGACTTCATCGTAGGCCGTGGTGAAAGCCCGGTAGGGAGGACGTTCCTTGTCATTGGGCCAACGCCCTTGGCGCCGCCGCCGCATTCCCGGCGGGACCGGCTGGCCGTCCCCGGCGCCCATCTCATCGGCGTCGCCCTCGGCGGCGCTTTGCTCGGCGGCGTCGTCCTCGCCGGTCCTGGACTCTCCATCGGCGATCTCCGTGGTGTCCGAGCCCGATGTCTCCATGCCCTCGGTCTCGGCCGGGTCCTCGTCGCCCTCGCCGCTGGCGTTGTCTTCGGTGCCGTCGGGGCTGTCCTCCTCGCCGAGCGCCAGATCCATGATCAGCTTATTGAGCGCCCGGGCGTAGGCCTCCTGGTCGCCGATATACCGGTCGAGCGCCACCAGATCCTTGCCCGCCCGCGCGTCGACCCAGTTGCGCCACTGGTCGACCAGATCCTTGATCCCCTCCGGCGGCGCCTGGCCGGTGAGCTTCTCGCGCACCATGAGGCCGATGACCTCGGGCACGGGCACGTCGGCGTATTCGTTGACCCGGTTGAAGGCCTGGCCGCGGCAGCGTTCCTCGAGGGCGACCTCGAGATTGGCCGCCACTCCCTTCATCCGGCGTCCGCCCAGCACCTCGACGCGGACCTGCTCGATTTCGTTGTAGATCCGGCGCGCCATTTCGCCCCCGGGCATCTGCCGGGCGTGCAGATCGGCGTCATGGTGGCGGAGCTTGAGCGCCAGGGCGTCGGCCTGGCCACGGAGCTTGGCGACCTCGCCCTCCGGCAGATCCCGCGATGGCACCTGGAGCCGGGCGTGATCGCCCTTGACGCGCGGCGGCTCGGGGGCGAATTCGACGGTCAGTTCCTTGCGTTCGGAGATCGCCCGCATGGCGGCGCCGGTGACACGCTTGAAGGCTTCGACGGGGCCTTCCCGGGTCATGGCAGGATCCTTATTCCTCGGGCGTCTGGGTGGCGCTTTCGGGCAGCTCTTCTCCAAAGCAGCGCTGGTAATATTCGGCGACGGTGGCGCGTTCGACCTCGTCACATTTGTTGAGGAAGGTCAGCCTGAAGCCGATGGCCAGATCGTCGAAGATTTTGGCGTTCTCCGCCCAGGTGATCACGGTGCGCGGCGACATCACCGTCGATATGTCGCCGGCCATGAAACCGGCGCGGGTCAGCTCCGCCATCGCCACCATGGTAGCGATCGTCTTGCGGCCTTCGGTGGTGTCGTAGCTCGGCACCTTGGAGAGGACGATCTTGAGTTCCGCCTCGGGCTCCAGGTAGTTCAGCGTCGCGACGATGTTCCAGCGGTCCAACTGGCCCTGGTTGAGCTGCTGGGTGCCGTGATAGAGCCCGGTGGTGTCGCCGAGGCCGACCGTGTTGGTGGTCGAGAACAGCCGGAACGCCGGATGGGGACGGATCACCCGGTTCTGGTCGACCAGGGTCAGTTTGCCGTCGACCTCGAGCACCCGGTGGATCACGAACATCACGTCCGGCCGCCCGACGTCGTACTCGTCGAACACCAGCGCCGTCGGCGATTGCAGGGCCCAGGGCAGGATTCCTTCACGGTACTCGGTGACCTGCTTGCCGTCGCGCAGCACGATGGCGTCCTTGCCCAACAGATCGATGCGGCTGATGTGACTGTCGAGGTTGACGCGAAGGCACGGCCAGTTGAGGCGCGCCGCCACCTGCTCGATATGGGTGGATTTTCCGGTGCCGTGATAGCCCTGGATCATCACCCGGCGGTTATAGGCGAAGCCCGCGAGGATGGCGAGGGAGGTGTCGGGGTCGAAATAATAGGCCTCGTCGAGGTCCGGCACGTGCTCGCTGACCTGACTGAAGGCGGGCACCACCATGTCGCTGTCGAGGCCGAACACCTGGCGAACCGATATCTCGATATCCGGAATGTCGATGACGTGGGTCGAAGAATGGCCGTTCCCGGCGGTCGCACTTGTTTCCATGAAACGCGGTTCCGATCGTTACGTTAAACGCTGTTCCTCAGTGTCGAATAGGCCTGGTTGATCAATTTTAGCCGTTCCTCGGCGGCTTTGTCTCCCCCGTGTGTGTCCGGGTGGAAGCGCTTGACCAGTTCCTTATAACGGGCCTTGAGTTTATCGAGGGTCACGGGCGGGCTCAGGTCCATGGCCGAAAGCGCCTTGGCCTCGGCGCTCATCGGCGAGAAAGCGCTCTGTTTACGTTCCTTTTCGGCCCCCTTCTTGCCGTCGTCGGCGAAGAAACCGAAGTCGTCGCGGACGGAATCGTAGTCCATCCCGGCGCGCCGGCGCGCCCACCATCCCATCGGCCAGGTCGGCCGCCAGCCGACCACGTCGGCGCGGATATGAGCCTCGATCTCTTCCGTCGACATGCCGGCACAGTAATCCCAGGCCTTGTTGTACTCGCGCACGTGATCGAGGCAGAACCAGTAAAAGCTGCTCAAATGGCGGCGCGAACGCGGCGCCCGGTACAACCCTTCCTCGCCGCAGGCAGGATGGCCGCAGCTTCGCCCATCGGTGTCCGCCGAGGCATCGGACGGCCCGGATTTCCTGGCTTCAGACGGTGTCATTCTACGAATATGGCCATATTGGAGTTGACGCGCAAGCCATTGTCATAGGCGGCGGATGTTAACCATTTGTTAAGAACCTAAGGCGCGTCCGTCGGGCTCGGGTTCGAGGCCGACGACCGCGAGCCCGGCGACGATAAAGCCGAGACCCAAGAGGTTGGTGACGGAAAGGGCCTCGTCGAGCACCAGGGCGGAAGCGAGGACACCCACCACCGGCACGCCGAGGCTGCCGATCGATGTGGTGATGGCGGGAAGGGCGCGATTGACGGAAACCCAGGCCCAGATCGCGAAACCGGTGGCGATGGGTCCGTTGTAGGCAAGCACGCCCACCAGGGTCCCCGACCAGCGGATGGGCACATCGCCCTCGAACCAAAGCGCCGCCAACAACACCGGCACGAACCCCGCCAGCAATTGCCAGGGCGCGAGATCGAGGGGCTTGGCCCGCCAGTCATGGGCCCTGACATGGAGGATCGCCACCGCCCAGGAAAGGGCGGCGGCCATCAGCATGGCGTTGCCCACGAGGAGCTCCGGGTCGTCCCAATCGAAGCTCAGGGGATTGAACATCACCCCGACGCCGGCGAGCCCGGCGAGGAGGCCCACCGTCTTGCGGGGTGTCAGGCGCTCGCCCAGGAACAGGACGGCGGCCGGGGTCACCCACAGCATCGTGGTATAGGCGAGGATCGCCGAGCGGCCCGCGTCGACACGGCTAAGCCCGAGATTGACAAGACCCAGGAACACGGCCAGTTGGATGATCCCGACACTGAAGATGACCGGATAATCCCGCCGCTCGGGTAGCCGCAACCGGCCAAGCACCGCCAATACCGCGAACAGGCACACTGCCCCGGTTCCGAGGCGCACGGCGGCGAACGTTAGGGGCGGTATCGATAGAAGCCCGATCTTCATGATCGGCCAGTTGCTGCCCCAAACCAGGATGATCGCGCCGAGAAAAAGAAGGGAACGCAAATCCGGCCTCGCGGGCCCCGGTGTGGCGCTATCGGAGGGGCGGCTCAAGGTTTCGTCCGCTGTTGGCGGCGGGCCTCGGCTCACCCGGATCGGCCGGCTGTTTTCCG
The DNA here is from genome assembly GCA_022545545.1 of Pseudomonadota bacterium. Taxonomy (GTDB): domain Bacteria; phylum Pseudomonadota; class Alphaproteobacteria; order SMXQ01; family SMXQ01; genus JACZQV01. The sequence continues at coordinate 33,176 of JACZQV010000002.1, read as the reverse complement.
CCATCCGGCGACGGCGGCATGACCTCTCGATTCACCGGGCCATGGAAGGCCCCGGCTTTCGCGAGGAGGGCGAGGCGGTAACACATGAAGGTTGTTTTCATAAACAATTACACTTAACAGTTGCTATTTTCCTGGAACCTTGTAGGTTAAATAGGTCAAAGTTTTTTTCCTGGGTAACATAAGCTTTTTCGATGGATTGGATGGGTTGACGTTACCACAGTGCCCTCGGCTCTTGTCATGGCGCCGCGATGCCGCGATGCCGCGATGTCGTGATGCCGTGATGCCGTGAAGCCTTGGCATTCAAACAAACCAGGAAGGGCTACGGCAATGCTCCAGATTCGTAACGTTACCGTATCGGGACGGCGCACCAGCATCCGGTTGGAGCCGGAGATGTGGAACGGCGTGGCCGAGATTTGCCGGCGCGAAGGGCGCACGATACATGAGATTTGCTCGATGGTCGAAAAATACCGCCGAGATTCCAGCTTTACCGCCCATCTCCGCGTCTTCATCATGAATTACTTCCGCGCCGCGGCGACCGAGGAGGGTCATGCCGATGCCGGTCACGGCGATGTCGCGGCATCTCACGCCGACTCAAGGTGGCCGCGACCAATCAATGCTAAAGGCAAGATTGGTCGCCGAGAGGGTGCGGATCGCTACGGAGGTGTCGCCGCCAACCATCGCCGATCATCCCGCGCCCTGATGGCGGAAGAAGCCCCCCGCCCCGATCCCCTGCGGGGACGCGTCTAAAGGTGCAATGACGGCTGCGCCGGGGTATGTGGCGCTATTTCCCGGCTCTCTCTTTCTCTAGCCGTTTCAGAGCCAGCCCGGACTTCTCACCATGGACAGGTGCGGCACGGCGGGGATCGCACGACAGGCTAGGAAAAGCGCGCGGCGCGATGTCAGCACATCGGGCAAGCGCTTCGACGCCGCCTGTCGTGCGATAGCCGCCGCCCTTCGGGTCGCGCACGGCACGGGCCGCCCACGGCGTCGAAGGCCTTGACCGTAGCCCAGGCTACGCTCCGCGGCCTTCTCCTGGTGGACCGGCAACCGCCCGACGCGATGACGCGCCTGTCCATGGTGAGAAATCCGGGCTAGCCTGGGCCGGGCTCCTCCCTCGGCGGGGTGACGCGGATCGAGGTGATCTGGTTACGCGTACGGTGGAGGACCTCGAAACGGAAGTCATGGAACACGAAGACCTGCCCGACCGTGGGGATTTCGCGCGCCTCGTGCAGCAACAGGCCGGCGATGGTGGCGGCGTCCTCGTCCGGCAGCCGCCAGTCGAACCGCCGATTGAGGTCGCGTATGGTGAACGTGCCTTCGACAATGGCGGAGCCATCGCGCTCTATCTGTACACCGGGCGCGGTGACGTCGTGTTCGTCGGCAATGTCGCCGACGATTTCCTCGAGAATATCCTCGAGGGTGACGATCCCCATCAGCGCCCCGTATTCATCGACCACCAGGGCGAAATGCTCCCGCCGTTGACGGAAGGCCTGGAGCTGGTGGAGCAGGCTCGTCGATTCGGGAATGAACCAGGGCTTGGCCGCGAGCCTCAAGAGGTTGGGCGCGGCGCCATCGGGCGCCCGGTCGTGCACCGCCTGCAGGACGGCCTTGGCATGAAGGACGCCGATTATGTTTTCCGGCTTATCGCGCCATAGGGGCAGGCGCGTATACGGGCTTTTCACCACCCGTTCGACGAGCGCCTCGGGGTTCTCGTCGGCATCCAACATCACCACGTCCTTGCGATGAACCATGATCTCGCCGACCTCGACATCGGCGAGTTCGAGAATGCTGTGCAGCATGGCGCGTTCGTGCCCGATGCCGGGACCCTCCCCGGTATGGAGCGCGATGGCGCCATGCAGTTCCTCGGCGGTCATCGTCATGCCCTGGTCGGCCGATATGTCGATGCCGAACAGACGCAAAACGATACGCACGAACATCTGCAGGATCACGACAACCGGCGACAGCACGATGACGATTCTCCGCACAAGCGGCGCAACGGCGAGCGACATCCGGGTGGCGTTCTGGATCGCGTAGGTCTTGGGCAGGACTTCGGCGAAGATCACCACGAGCAGCGTCATGGCGACGGTGGCGTAGATCACGCCCGCTTCGCCGAACAGTCCGATCAGTATGCTGGTGGCCAGCACCGAGGCGAGGATGTTGACGAGGTTGTTGCCCAGCAAAATGGCCCCGATCAGGCGTTCCTTGTCCTGGCGCAGCATGTTCACGAGGCCGGCGCGCCGGTTGCCCTTGCGCTCGAGCTCATGGATCAGCGGCCGCGAGGCGGCCGTCAGCGCCGTTTCCGAGCCCGAGAAGAACGCCGAGAGCACCAGGAGAATGGCGATCACGCCAAGGGAGATGACGAGAGAAAATTCCATTTGTGTTCCCGGTTGAACGCGCGCCCGATCCTGCCCGGGCGCGGCGCCGGCGGCACTTATGCCGCCAGTGCGTTGGCCAGCAGTTCCTCCACCGCCGCCGTCTCCACGTCGGTGCTAATGAAGGCCTCGCCGATGCCGCGGGCAAGGACGAAAGTCACCTTGCCGTCCCTGACCTTCTTGTCATGTCCCATATGGGATATCAGCGCCTCGGCGTTGAGCCCCGCCGCCTCGAGGGTGCGCACATCCACCGGCAGGCCGACGCTGAGGATATGGCGGCGCACCCGGGCGGCGTCATCCGCCGGGCACAGGCCGAGACGAACGGAAAGATCGAATGCCATGACCATGCCGATGGCGACGGCCTCGCCATGAAGCAGGTCCGGTCCGTAACCGGCCGCGGCCTCGAGGGCATGGCCGAAAGTATGGCCGAGGTTCAACAACGCGCGGGGTCCTGACTCGCGTTCATCCGCGGCGACGATCGCCGCCTTGGCCTTGCAACTCGTCACCACCGTTTCCTGCCTGGCGGCGATGTCTCCTTCGCAAATGGCGTTGGCGTGACCCTCGAGCCAGTCGAAAAACCCGGCATCGCCGATGAGGCCGTACTTCACCACTTCGGCGTAGCCGGCGAGAAACTCCCGCCGCGAAAGCGTGCCGAGCGCATCGATGTCGGCCAGCACCATACGGGGCTGATGAAAGGCACCGACCAGGTTCTTGCCGTGCCGCGTGTTGATCCCGGTCTTGCCGCCGACGGCGCTGTCCACCTGGGCCAGCAGGGTCGTCGGCACCTGCACGAAATCGATGCCGCGAAGCAGTACCGCCGCGGCGAAGCCCGTAAGATCCCCGATGACGCCGCCGCCGAGGCCGATGAGAGTGGTGCCGCGCTCGATCCCGGCGTCGAGAAGGTCCTCGATGAGCTTCTGAAAATGGGCGAAATCCTTGGCCTGTTCGCCGGGCGCCAGGACGATGGACCGATGTTCGATGCCCGCCGCCTGAAGCGCCGCCTGAAGGGTCGCGAGATAATGCGCAGCCACCGTCTCGTCGGTGACGATGATGGCCTGTTTTTGGCGCATGAGCGGGCCGATGTGCGCGCCCGCCTCCGCCAACAGGCCGGAGCCGACAAGTATTTCATAGCGCCGTTCGCCAAGCTCGACGGGAACGGAAACGGGACCGGTCATTGCCTCTGCCTCGCCACCCTTGCCGGTCAGCCCGCGGCCTGGTTCTTGGCGCCGCCGGAACCGCGGAACCGGCGCCGGCGCCAAGGAAGGTCTCGATCGATTCGATGACGTTGTCGACGATGGTTCCCGGCGGCCGGTCGCCGGAATCGACGACGATATCCGCCTCGGCATAGACCGGATAACGTTCCTCTATTAATTTCTCCAGGGTTTGTCTGGGATTTTCATTCCTGAGCAGCGGTCGGTTCTTGCGCCGCGAGACCCGGCGCAGCAGCAGATCGAGGTCCGCCCGCAACCATACCGATATGCCCCGTCCGCGGATGGCATCGCGGGTCTCCTTTCTCATGAAGGCGCCGCCCCCGGTCGCCAAAACATGCGTCGGCCCGGTCAGAAGTCTGGCGATCACCCGCCGCTCGCCGTCGCGGAACTCGGCCTCGCCGTGGCTCTCGAAGATCTGCTCGATGGAACATTGCGCCGCCTGCTCGATCTCGTCATCGGCGTCGATGAACTCGAGGTCCAGACGTTTCGCAAGCAGGCGGCCGACGCTGGTCTTGCCGGCTCCCATCAGGCCGACCAAGACGATGGTTTTGGGCGCCGGCACGGAAAGGCGGAGGGTCATGTCGGAGGGCTCATCCGGTCAAGCGGCCCGCACAGGTGGTTGCAAGGAACCCGGCGAGCCGTTAGTTTGCCGCAAAATGGCCATGGTTGGAGCTTATCATATCTAGTGTGGGATGTCGTGCGCCAGCGGATTATCTCCGTGGCCCGTTCGTGATGTGCGGCGGGGCAGGGTGTTCCATGTCGGTTGAACCTCGACTGTCGATCGTGTTTCGATCATGAGCAAACTTTCCCGCGTGCTCCTGATCGTTCTCTTGGTCGTCCTGGCGGGAGGCGCCGTTTTCCTGGCCACCTGGGAAATCCCGCCGCCGTCCACGCCGGTGGAGAAAGTCATCCCGAATGACCGAATATTCCGTTAGGGTCTGGGCTTCTGGCGCGCTTTGGGCGGTGCTTTTCTGCCTCGCCGCCATCGCACCGGCGCCGGCCCAGGAAGCCGGCGCCCGGAGCCCGCGCGCCGATGCGCCGAGGAGCCTCGTGCCGGCGAAACCGGCCGTATCGCCGGCCGGAGCCGGCGCCGTATCACCCCCGTCCGAGACGCCGAAACCGGTCTTGCGCGGCCCACCGCCCCAAGGGGGCTTCGAGAAGGGGCAGCCCATCAAGGTTGGCGAACTGCGGGCAATCGATCCTGATTCGGTGGGTCTGCTCGACGACGCCAGTGCCGGTTTCGGTGTCGACATGTGGAAGGGTACCAGCCGTTCCCTGGTCGAGAGGCTTTTGCCCAAACTTCCAACGGCGGTTCCTTCCTCCGTCATGCGCGAGCTCACGCGCCGCCTTTTGCTGTCGAGCGCGACGCCGCCCGAAGGGACCAGATCGGGGCGTTCTCTGGTCGCCCTGCGGGTGGACATGCTTGCCGCCATGGGCGATCCGAAAGTGGTCGGCGATCTGCTTCGGGTGGCGCCGTCGAAGCTCAAGGACGAAGCACTGGCCCGGGCGAGGGTCGATAACGCCTTTCTCACCAACGACAACGCCGGGGCGTGCTCCCAGATGCGCGCCCTGATCCGCCAGCACCAGGGAGCGTACTGGCAGAAGGCCCTGTCGTTCTGCCAGGCGCTGGCCGGCGAGCACGCCAAGGCGGCGTTAGGCGCCGCGCTTCTGCGCGAGCTGGGCGACGGCGATGACCAAGTGTTTTTCACCCTGATCGGGGCGCTCGGCGGTGACAAGGAAGCGGTGGTGGAGAGCCTGCCCAAGCCGGCACCGCTTCATCTCGCGATGCTGCGCGCGGCCCGGCAACGGTTGCCCGAGGACGTGTTGGGGACAGCGGATGCGGCCATATTGCGCACCGTCGCGATCAGCCCCAACGCACCCCTCGATCTGCGCCTGGAGGCCGCCGAAAGGGCCGAGGCGGTCGGCGCGCTGCCGAGTGATTCCCTGGCCCAACTCTACGCCAGCGTCACCTTCTCGCCTGAACAGCTCGCCAACGCGTTCTCCCAAGCCGAAGCCGACCGCGGACCGCGCGGCCGGGCGCTTCTCTACCAAGCGAGCACGATCCAATCGGTGCCGACGGCCCAGGCCGAAATCCTGCGCAAGGCCTGGGCGCTGGCGCGGGAAAGTGGCGGCTATCAGACCTCGGTGCGTGTCCATCTGCCGACGCTTGAAGGAATCGCGCCGGCGATGGAACTTACTTGGTTCGCCGAGGAGGCGGGCCGCGCCCTGTTGACCGCCGGGCGTTACGAGGCCGCCGCCGCCTGGCTTGCCCTGACCCGCCGAGCGTCACCTGCCGGCGGCGTGGGCGCGGGCGACGGTACGGGCCAGGGCGGTGGCAAGGTCGCCAAGAGATCGCTTTGGTCGTTGATCCAGCTCGCCGACGCCACCGATTCCCTGGCCTGGGAAGCGGATGCACTGAATGAGTGGTGGGAGTCCAGCAAATCGGCCGGGGATGACGGGTTGCGGGCGCGGGCGACGGTGCTTTTCACCCTCCTCGAGGCGTTCGACAAGCCGGTCGGCGCCAAGGTGTGGGCATCTCTTCTGGATGGGCCGCAATTCGAAAGCGTCAAACTGCCGGCGCCGGCGTTGCTCCATGCCCTCAACTCCGCCGCTGCCGAGAGACGCATCGGCGGCACCGTTCTGTTGACGCTCATTTGCCTCGGTGAGGACGGACCCACCGGCGCCGATCCGCTCTTGCTTCGCGCGGTGATTTCCGGCCTGCGCGAGGTCGGTCTCGAGAAAGAGGCCCGGGCGCTTGCCGTGGAGGCCGCCATCGGCGCCGGCATCTGATCCGGCTTAATATGGACCCTGCAGAACGAGGAAACGAAGATTTCGGGTCCGGCTTCCGTCATGTGGAGTCGTTTCTCGAGATGCTGTCGGCGGAGCGTGGCGCGTCGGTCAACACCATCGAGGCCTATTGGCGCGATCTTAGGCATTTTGCCGCCCGCCTTGCGGTGCGGGGCGTCTCCATCGAGGCGGCCGACACAGACGCGGTCAGGGATTATATTCAGGGCCTCGCCCGCGCCGGGCTGGCGCCGGGGACCAGCGCCCGGCGCTTGTCTTCGCTCCGGCAGTTCTACCGCTTCCTGTTTGCCGAGGGTATTCGCCCCCAAGACGCCACCGCCGGAATCGACAGCCCGCGCCAGGGGCGTGCCCTGCCCAAGGTCCTGAGCGAAGCCGAGGTCGACGCCCTGCTGGCGGCGGCCGGCGCCGTCAAGGGCGCGGAAGGCATCAGGCTGACGGCGCTTGTCGAAATTCTCTACGCCACGGGATTGCGGGTTTCCGAGCTCGTCACCCTGCCGCTTTCCGCGGTGCCGCGAGAGGCCGGCGTCCTTGTCGTGCTCGGCAAGGGCGGCAGGGAGCGCATGGTGCCGCTCGGCGGTGCCGCGATCGAGGCCATGACCGCTTACCGCGCGGTACGAGGCCACTTCCTGCCCCGGAGCCGGGAGGTGAGGTGGCTGTTTCCTTCCCGCGGCGCCAGCGGGCACCTGACGCGCCAGCGCTTCGCCCAGTTGCTCAAGCGCCTCGCCGCCGCGGCCTCGATCGATCCCGCCCGCGTCTCTCCCCATGTGCTCCGCCACGCCTTCGCCAGCCACCTTCTCGCCAACGGCGCCGATCTCAGGAGCGTCCAGCAGATGCTGGGACATGCCGATATATCCACCACCCAGATCTACACCCATATTCTCGACGAACGGCTCAAGTCCCTGGTCCAGGCCCACCATCCCCTGGCCCAGCCGTCCCTCGCCGATGGCGCCGGCGGCAAGGGCGAGCCATGACCGCCCGGCCGGCCATCGGCCGGAGCCCCCGCTCGGCCATCGGCCGGACCGCGGTCTCGGCCGTTGACAATTGCCCCCGCTTCGCCATTTATCCTGAACTTTTGGGCGTTTCGCAGGCGGCAATGGCACCATCTTCTACCTTCTACCGCGCCCGCTCCGCCAGGAGGGCGAGATGAGCTTCCGAGTGGTCGAGCAGGCCGTCCCGCGTTTGAACCGCAGCGAGCTCGCGGTTCCCGGCAGCCGGCCGGAACTCTTCGAGAAGGCCGCCGCCTCGGCCGCCGATGTCATCTTCCTCGACCTCGAGGACTCGGTGGCGCCCGATGACAAGGCCACGGCGCGGAACAACGTGATCGGCGCGTTGAAGGAGATCGACTGGGGCGCCAAGACGATCTCGGTCAGGATCAACGGCCTCGATACGCATTATATGTACCGCGACGTGATCGAGGTGGTCGAGCAGGCAGGGGACAAGCTCGACCTCATCATGATCCCCAAGGCCGGCAATGCCAGCGACATCTACACGGTCGACGTCCTGGTATCCCAGATCGAGGCGGCCAAGGGGTTCGGACGGCGCATCGGTTTCGAGATTCTCATCGAGACCGCGCTTGGCATGAAGAACGTGAATGACATCGCCGGCGCCAGCCCGCGCAACGAATGTCTGCATTTCGGCGCCGCCGACTATGCCGCTTCGACCAAGGCCAGGACCACCACCATGGGCGGGGTGAACGCCGATTACTCGGTGCTCGCGGACGCCGATGAGGACGGCGCCCGCACGGTCCATTGGGGCGATATGTGGCACTACGCCCTCTCCCGCCTCGTCGTCGCCGCCAGGGCCCATGGTCTGCGCCCGGTCGACGGGCCGTTCGGCGACTATTCCGACGCCGACGGGCTGAGGGCCGCGGCCAAGCGGGCGGCGGCGCTCGGCTGCGAGGGCAAGTGGGCCATCCACCCTTCGCAGATCGCCATCGCCAACGAGGTCTTCACGCCGACGGACGAAGAGCTGGCCAACGCCAAACGGATCATGGAAGCGATGGCCGAAGCCGGGCGCGAGGGCAAGGGGGCGGTGGCGCTCGACGGTCGCATGATCGACGTCGCCTCGATCAAGCAGGCGGAAGTGATGGTGAGGAAAGCCGAATTGATCGCCGCCCGCGGGAAGGCCTGAGCGGATAGCCGGCAACTGCCGCCATTTTGCCGCTCTAGCAGGGAGACCCGATGCCCACGTTCCTCGATTTCGAGAAGCCGATCGCCGAGCTCGAAGGCAAGATCGAGGAGCTCCGCCACCTCGATGGCCACGGCGAAATCAATATCGCCGACGAGGTCTCGAAGCTTCAGAGCAAGGCCGACAAGCTTCTGCGCCAGACTTATGCCAAGCTGACGCCATGGCAGAGGGTGCAGGTCGCCCGTCATCCCGACCGTCCCCATTTCCTCGACTACGTCGACGTCCTGATCGAGAGTTTCACGCCGCTTGCGGGCGACCGCTTCTTTGCCGAGGACAACGCCATCATCGGTGGCCTGGGGCGTTTTTGCGGCTACTCGGCGATGGTGATCGGCCATGAGAAAGGCAAGGACACCGAATCGCGCCTCCATCACAATTTCGGCATGGCGCGCCCGGAAGGCTACCGCAAGGCACGGCGTCTGATGAAATTGGCCGAGCGTTTCGGACTGCCCATCATCACCCTGGTCGACACCGCCGGCGCCTATCCCGGCGTCGGCGCCGAGGAGCGTGGCCAGGCCGAGGCCATCGCCCGCTCGATCGAGGCCTGCCTGGATGTCCGCGTGCCCCTGATCAGCGTCATCATCGGCGAGGGCGGCTCGGGCGGGGCCATCGCGCTCGCCGCCGCCGACAGGGTGTTGATGCTGGAGCACGCGATCTATTCGGTGATTTCGCCGGAAGGCTGCGCCTCGATCCTGTGGCGCAATGGCGAAGAGGCCATCGGCGCGGCGGGGGCGCTGAAACTTACGGCGCCCGATCTCCTCGAACTCGGTGTCATCGACAAGGTCGTGCCCGAACCCGTCGGCGGCGCCCAGCGCAACAGGGACGAGACCATCGCCGCCGTCGGCGAGGCGCTCGAGAAGGTCCTGCGCGAAGTCATCGGCGTCGAGGGCGGCGTCCTGCGCGCCCGCCGGCGCGAGAGATTCCTCGACATGGGCAAGAAGGGCCTCGGCTGAGCCTTCAGCCGGGCGTCATTTCCCGAGGGTGCGGGTTTGAGCGCCTTTTTCAATGCCCGGCCCGCCGGTCCAGGGCGTTATCCGACTAGCTTGACTCTCCCTGCCCGGCGGCCCGCGCGATCCGGTGACTCAGGCCAACCGGCCGTGGCAATGCTTGTATTTGCGGCCCGAGTCGCAGGGGCAGGGTGTGTTGCGCCCGACCTTGCCCCAGGTCGAGGGATCCTCGGGGTCGATGACGGCGGCGCGGGTATGGCGCACCGTCATCGGCGGCGGCGGCAGCCCGCCATCGCCGTTTGCCGCGACAAGCGCCGGATCTTGGCGGCTTTCCTGCATGACGCCGGTGGCCCTGCGGGGCTCGATCGCCGCTTCCTCCGGGGTTTCGAATTGAACTTCCAGGTGGCACAGCACCGAGGTCACGGTCTCCCTCAATTGGTCGAGCATGGTCTCGAACAGGCTGAACGCCTCGGTCTTGTACTCGTTCAACGGATCGCGCTGGCCGAGGGCGCGCAGATTGATGCCCTGGCGCAGGTGATCCAGGGTCAGGAGATGGTCCTTCCAGGTCTGGTCCAATAACTGCAGGAGCAGGTCCTTTTCGATCATGCGCATGACTTCGGGCGAGTTCGTCAGCGCCTTTTCCGCCATCTTGTGGTCCGCCGTCTCGAGCAAACGGTGGCGAATCTCCTCATCGGCGATGCCTTCCTCCCTGGCCCATTCCCCGATCGGCAGATCGAGACCAAGGAGGCGCAGGGCCTCCTCGTGCAGCGACGAGGTGTCCCACTGCTCGGGATAGGCCTTTTCGGGGATGAAGCGGGCGACCATGTCCTCGATGATGTCATGGCGCATGTCGGTGATCGTATCCGAGACGTCGTCGGTTTCCATCAGTTCGATGCGCTGCTCGTAGATCACCTTGCGCTGGTCGTTCATGACGTCGTCGAACTTCAAGAGGTTCTTGCGGATGTCGAAGTTGTGGGCCTCGACCTTCTGTTGGGCTTTCTCCAGGGCCTTGTTGATCCACGGATGAATGATCGCCTCGCCTTCCTCGAGGCCCAGCTTCTGCAGCATCGTGTCCATGCGCTCGGATCCGAAGATGCGCATGAGGTCGTCCTGGAGCGAGACGAAGAATTTGGCCTCCCCGGGGTCCCCCTGGCGTGCCGAGCGGCCGCGGAGCTGGTTGTCGATGCGCCGGCTCTCATGGCGTTCCGTCGCCAGGACGAAAAGACCCCCGGCCGCGATCACCACCTCCTTGGCCGCCGCCACCTCGGCCTCGATCTCGGCCCTTCCCCTCGCCCTTTCGGCCTCGTCCTCGATCCCGGCAAGCTCTTCCTTGACGCGCATATCGACATTGCCGCCGAGCTGGATGTCGGTGCCCCGCCCGGCCATGTTGGTGGCGATCGTCACCGCGCCGGGCTTGCCGGCCTGGGCGATGATTTGGGCCTCCTGTTCGTGGTAGCGCGCGTTCAGTACGTTGTGGGGGATCTTCCGTTTCTTGAGCAGCGCCGCGAGGTGCTCGGATTTCTCGATGCTGACCGTGCCCACCAGCATCGGCTGCTTGCGGGCGTGGCATTCCTCGATCTGGCCGAGGACGGCTTCGAACTTCTCCTCGGCGGTGCGGTAGACCTCGTCATCGTGGTTCACGCGGATGCACGGCAGGTCCGTCGGGATGTCCACGGAAATGACCTTGTAGATGTCCTCGAACTCCGCCGCCTCGGTCATCGCCGTGCCGGTCATGCCGGCGAGCTTGGGGTACATGCGGAAGTAGTTCTGGAAGGTGATCGAGGCCAGCGTCTGGTTCTCGCTCTGGATCAGCACGCCCTCCTTGGCCTCCAGCGCCTGGTGCAGGCCTTCGGAATAGCGCCGGCCCTCCATCATGCGTCCCGTGAACTCGTCGATGATGACGATCTTGTCGTCCTTGACGATGTAGTCGGTATCCAGCGAGAACAGCTTGTGGGCGCGAAGCGCCTGGTTGACATGGTGGACCAGGGCGACGTTCTCGTAGTCGTAAAGCCCCCCCGTTTTCAAGAGGCCGGCGTCGCGCAAAAGGTCTTCGATCCTCTCGCTCCCGGCTTCGGTGAAGGTCACGGCGCGGGCCTTCTCGTCCTTCTCGAAATCCTCCGGACCCAGCTTCGGGATCAGCGTGTTGGCCTCGATGTAGAGTTCGGACGAATCTTCCGCCGCGCCGGAGATGATCAGCGGCGTGCGCGCCTCGTCGATCAGGATCGAGTCGACCTCGTCGACGATGGCGTAGTTGAAGCGCCGCTGGACCATGTCCTCGAGGCTGAACTTCATATTGTCGCGCAGATAATCGAAGCCGAGCTCGTTGTTGGTGCCGTAAGTCACGTCGCAGCCATAGGCCGCCCGGCGGGCCTCGTCGTCGAGATCATGGAGGATGCATCCCACACGCAATCCCAGGAACTCGTAAATCTCCCCCATCCACTCGGCGTCGCGCTGGGCGAGATAGTCATTGACGGTGACGACGTGAACGCCCTTGCCCTCGAGCGCGTTGAGATAGACCGGCAGGGTGGCGACCAGGGTCTTGCCTTCGCCGGTCGCCATTTCCGTGATCATGCCGCGGTGCAGCACCATGCCGCCCATGAGCTGGACATCGAAATGGCGCTGGCGAAGGGTGCGTTTGGCCGCCTCGCGCACCGTGGCGAAGGCCTCGACCAGGAGGTCGTCGATGGTCTCGCCCTGGGCCACGCGGTCGCGGAACCAGTCGGTGCGCGCGCGCAACTCCGCGTCCCCGAGCCTCTCGAGTTCGGCCTCGAGGGCGTTGATCTCGGCCACCGGTTTGTCCAATTGCCGGAGGTAACGGTCGTTGGCGGAGCCGAAAAACTTCCTGAGGATGGCGTTGATGGTGCCGATAAGTTTGCTGGCGATGGCGCCGATCATGAACTGTCCTCGTAACCGCCGCTCCAGGCCCGGTTCAGCGGGCGGAAGAGCGGCCAAAATGCACCAGAGAGATAGATATCCCCCGCCTCTCTGTCAACGCCGCCCTTGGCGGCGCCCCGGGGGGGAGTGCAGGGCGGGAATGCAGACATCGTGGCGCCAGGCGGCCCGCCGGCTGCTGGTACTTACTTTCATAGAAGGGTGACACATCTGACGGCCTTGCGGGTTCTTCAGGCCCGGAGCGTGGTCCGCCGTGATGCCGGTCCATCACAAGGGCCGCGCGACGAGAGCGTAAGGGCCCGCAAGGCCGCCCGCAGGGTCGCTTTTCGCGGCCACCGGAGGGCGTCACCGCCGCTTGACGATGTCCAGACACTCGCCTCGGCGAAGCCTCCGGCGGAGCCAGGGTCGCCGGTGCGACGCCTCCACCCCGGAGGCCGCGAAAAGACGATCATATGTGCCACCCTCCTATGAAAGTAAGTACCAGTTCGCTTCATCCGCCCGCTGCCCGTGGCCGGTCCGGGACTTCCCGACCGGCGGTGGCGAAGTCGGGCCGTCAACATTCCGTGGAAGTAAGATCGCGTTAAGTATTAGTTAATCTGGTTTATCTATTTACATTGTTAATTATTCCCATGACCGATGGGAATTGGTCTCGGTTCCGGAGGGTCCACGATGCGTGTGCTGCTGATAGAGGACGACCTTAACACCCTGAAAAGCGTCGAGCTGATATTGCGCGCGGAGGGTTTCGCCGTCGATATCGCCCAACTCGGGGAGGAGGGCCTGAAAATGGGCCGGCTCTATGGCGATCACGACATCGTGCTACTCGATCTCCTGCTACCCGATATGGATGGCTATGAGGTACTGGCGCGGCTGCGCACGGCCGGCGTGAAGACGCCGGTGCTCATTCTCTCGGCCCTGTCGGATGCGGAAGAGAAGATCAAGGGCCTTGGTATCGGCGCCGATGACTATCTGACGAAGCCGTTCGATAAGGGAGAGCTCATTGCCCGCATCCACGCGGTGGTGCGCCGGTCGCAGGACCGGACCCGGTCCGTCATTCGCACCCGCGGGCTGGCGGTCGATCTCGATTCCCGCACCATCGAGGTCGATGGCCGGCCGGTGCACATGACGACCAAGGAATTCAGCATCCTCGAGCTCCTGTCGTTGCGCAAGGGGGTGACGCTGAGCAAAGGGAAGTTCCTCGACCATCTCTACGGCGGCCAGGACGAGCCCGAACACAAGATCATCGACGTATTCGTCTGCAGGATGCGCCGCAAACTGGCGGCGGCGAGTGACGGCGAAAGCTATATCGAGACGGTGAGGGGATCGGGCTATCTCCTGCGCGATCGCGCGGACCATACGGTCAAGGGCCGGACGGCGAACTCCGCCCGCGCCACCGCCAGGACCGCCATCTGAGCCACCCTTCGGCGGACGCCGGCGCGAGTACTTACTTTCATAGAAGGGTGACACATCTGACGGCCTTGCACGCCCTTACGCTGTCGTCGCGCGGCCCTTGTGATGGACCGGCATCACGGCGGACCACGCTCCGGGGCTAAACACCTAGCCGGGGTTGGCAAGAGGACTGATCCGGTTTATCGGCGAACCTGGCGCGTTATCCGATGAGCTTGATATTCCCCCTTTGCACGTCGAGGCGGAGATGGCAGCCGTCGCCGTGCTCGCGGATGAAGTCCGCCACGGTCTGGCCGTCGCGGTAAAGCTTGTAGCGCGCGCTTGCTTCCTTGCCGCCGCCGGGCGCATCCATCGGATCGACGATGCGTTGAATGCGAAGGGTGGCGGCGATTTTCAGGGCTTCCTCGACCTTCCTGACGGCCCCTTCCCGGCCTTCTTCAAAGTCCGGGCCGAGGGCGACGTAGAGGTCCTCATAGAGCCGGTTGATCTCCGCCACGGTCATGCCGGCGAGGGGTTTCATGCCGTCTCCGCCGCGGGGCCCATCGCGGCCGGTTTCACGAATATCCTTGGTAATGCAGGGTGGCGTCCCTTGGCCGCTTGCGTGGCGAGGCATCGGTCCGGCCCGACTTTTCGGCGCCGACCTCGGAGAAGGCCGAGACCTGCAACAGTTCGAGATCCTCCTCGCCGGCGCTTTCGAACCAATAGCGCGCGCCGCGGGGGATGAGGACGCCCTCATGCGGCCCGAACTCGCCCATTACCACCTCGCCCGGCCCATAGAAGCGCGCCCGGCCCTTCAGCACCATCCACAGGCTGTCGATCTTGGTGTGGTAATGGAGGTTGGTCTCGCCGCCTTCCCTGACCACCTGAACGGACCCTCTGAGGATGTCGCTCCGCCCCAGCTTGACCATCGCCTTGCCGCGGCCGAAATCCTCGGGCTTGGTGAACTGATTCGTATATCGGAAGATCTGGATCTTGGCTTCCTGCTCGGCGTGCCAGGCTTCGCGCTCCTTGGCCCTGTCATCCGATGCTGTCTGCTCCGACATGGTTTCCTCCCTAGATAATCGCCGGTTATGGCCGCGAATTCGCCCGCGATTGCCTTGAACCCGGACTCTCGGCTGGCTTGCCCGGGGCGCATGGCTTGATGGGATCGCGCTTCAGGGGATACTATAATATCATCTGGAACATTGACATAAAGACCAAGAACGCGCTTTCACGGAGGTCCGATGCCGTTCAGGCTGAGCGCACGGCCGTTGTCCCGCTTTTTACCGGTCGGCCCGATCCGCCCGTCGCCAGAACCCGTAATATTCGGAGGTAATGATGGCTGTTGAGTTTTTCGACGTCATGCACGAGCCGGAGCTGGAGGCCGGTCACAGCAAGAAGGTGCTGTTCAGTTCCGATCACTTCCATACCTGGATCCACGGCGATTATCCCGGCACCAAGGGGCCCATGCACAGGCACACCGCGGACGAGATGTTCTACTGCGCCCAGGGCGAGTGCACCTTCACCTTCCCCGACGGCACCAGGAAGGCGCTTAAGGCGGGCCATGTGGTCGTCGTGCCGAAGGGCGAGTTCTATGAGCTCGAAAACACCGGCGACGAATACATGATCCTTCTGGGTTGCCGCGCCGAGCCCCACAAGAAGCCGCGATTCGGCCGCAAAGGGGAAGCGGTCGGCGCCAATACCCGGGCTCTCGAGAACCGATAGAAGGGCCAACGGCGGGGTGGGGGAGCGACATGGGTCAAGCTAATCGGATAACACTCTAAGGCTTGCGAGGATGAGCCCGAAGACCAGGTCCGTCATCCTGGCCATGATCGGTGGCATGATGGCCGCCGCCTACCTCGACGGTCGGGGCGTCGTGGACCTGAGCTATGGGTTCGGGCGAGGGGGTTTCGCCGAGGGCGCGCTGATGGCGCTTACCGGCGCCATGGCGGGCTACGCCGTTTTGCTGGTCTTCCGCATATTGCGGAAGTTCGCGACTCGCGACGAGAAGTAGCGGCCTCCCGACGGGCGCTTGGCCGAGCGGGTCGGGCGCGCGATCACGCGCCTTGACGCCAGAACAACGGAACGAACTTGCCTGGTTCGCCGGACGCCGCGCCGCCTCTTGAGAGGTATGTCGCGACGGTGAAATCGTAGGTCGCGCAAAAGATGCCATAGCCCAGCGGAATATCGGTCAGCGACAGGCCGGCGAGCGATGCCCCCGACAGGCTGTGCGATAGATCCCAAAGACCGTGGGCGATGTAGCCCAAGGCAATCGCCGGGCGGGAGAACGTCCCGGCGAAGGCGATGGCGAGGAAAAGGGCGACACCGATCACTTCCGTTTGCCAGGCGTCAGATGACGCGCCGAGATAAGCGGCGAAGCTCAGATAGAAGCCGGCGATCATGACGAGGAACGCGGCCCAGAACATCTGTTCCCAGCGCCCTTGGAACATGCGCGGCACGATGAGAATGCTGCCCACGGCGCCCAACAGGCCGACGATTATGTACAACAGCACGATGATCGCGCCGCCGATATATTGCGTGCCCGACCCGGTGCCGCCGATGAGACTCTCCAGTAACGCTCCGTCCATCCTTTTGATCCCCCTCAAACGATTTTTCTTTTTTCCCGGATAACACGGTGAATTCGTTGCATGATAGACGCCCGGATCGCCGCCGGCCAGCCGCTAAGCCCAATTGCGTCAACCCGCCCGGCCCATCGGCCCGACTATCGGAAGCGCCGGAAAGTAGGGAATTCGTATCGAATCAGACCGATTTTTGGACCCGGCACGACCAGGCCTGACGTTCGCGTCGCGTCGAACAACGGACAAAGCGGCGAATGCCGTGCCGGTCGTGCCGCGGGGCGGGGGGAAAAATTTTGAGGGGGGCTTG
>JACZQV010000002.1:0-16486 GCA_022545545.1 Pseudomonadota bacterium | reverse complement strand
ACCCGCCCGGCCCATCGGCCCGACTACCGGAAGGGCCGGAAAGCAGGAAATTCGTTTCGAATCAGACCGGTTTTCGTCCCCGGCACGACCGGGCCTGACGAACGCGTCGCGGCGAGCGGGACCGTCTGTCTCGGGCTTTGACACTGGTTTCGGAAGGGAGCGGTTGCCGTGCCTGTCGTGCCGCGGGGCGGGGGGAAAAATTTCGAGGGGGGCTTGGAGGTTTTTACGCCGCCGGAGAATGTGCCGCATCGAGTTCGGGGGCGACGATGCGCTCGGCGGGGAAACGCACCGTCACCGTGGTGCCGACCCCGACCTGGCTTTGCAGATCCAACGAGCCCCCATGCAATTCAACCAGC
The DNA here is from genome assembly GCA_022545545.1 of Pseudomonadota bacterium. Lineage (GTDB taxonomy): Bacteria > Pseudomonadota > Alphaproteobacteria > SMXQ01 > SMXQ01 > JACZQV01. Next base: position 16,130 of record JACZQV010000002.1, on the reverse strand, counting down.
GATTTGGCGAGCGGCAAGCCAAGGCCGGCTCCTTCGTATTTGCGGTTTAGGCTGCCGTCTACCTGGGCAAAAGGCGAAAGCGCCTTGGGTATGTCTTCAAGCGCGATGCCAATTCCGGTATCGGCAACCTGAAACACATAACCGTCGTCGGCGTGGACCCAGGCCCTTACGGTGACCCCGCCACCCGACGATGTGAATTTCACCGCGTTGGAAAGCAGATTGGTCAGAATCTGTTTGATATTGCGCTTATCGGCGAACAGAGCCGGAAGTTCTTCCGGCACTTCCGACACGATCTTGACGCCACCTTCCTGGGCACGCTCCTTCACCAGGGTCAGGCAGGAACGGATGACCTTGGGCACGTCGATCTGCTCCTCGTCCAACTTGTGTCTGCGGGCCTCGATTCTTGAGAAATCGAGCAAGTCGTCGACGAGGGCGAGCAGATGTCTACCGGACTCATGGATGTCCGTGATGTATCCACGATATTTGGGGTTGCCGATCGGCCCGAAGCTCTCATTTTGAACGATTCCCGAAAACCCGAGGATGGCGTTCAGCGGTGTCCGCAGCTCATGGCTCATATTGGCGAGGAAATCGGATTTGGCGCGATTGGCGATCTCGGCATCCTCCTTGGCGCGCAATAGTTCCTGCTCGGCCCGCTTCATCGCTTCGATATTCGTTTCCAATAGCGCCATCCGGCATTTCATGACGTCACGGGCGCTGACCATGCCGACCAATTCGCCATCGTCGACGACCGGGAGGTGGCGGACGCCATGGGAATTCATCAGCTTCATCACGTCGTCGATACCGTGTTGGGGCCGGCAGGTGACGACAGACCGCGTCATCAATTCACCGGCGCGCTTCTTGGGCAGTGCCCCCTCGTACTGGCAATAGCCGTAGGTGATATCCCGCTCCGAGATGATCCCCATCAACGTCCCATCATCGGACGTCACCAAGACGCTCCCGATGCGTTCGCAAGCCAAAATTCCGATGACCTCGGCAATCGTGGATTGTGGCCGGACCGCCACAACCTTGTCGCCCTTGATATACAGGATCTCTCGAACTCGCATGGCGGACACTCAGACGGTGACGGCGTTTTCGAATTCGGCCAGACCTTTGGCAACGAATTCGCTTCCCTGGGCGGCGGCTTCGTCGGATTCCCACTGGCCCCGCTCCCACGCTATCCGGAAGATCGTCTGTTCGGCCAGTTCCTCGTAGGCGTCCATCATCTTTTCGATCTCATGCACGCCGAGGATTGCCGTCTCTTTCAGGACCGAACGGAGGTAATCGAGATAGCGCGGGCGCATCGACAGTTTCAGTTTCGCCCAGTGGTCCACCACGCCCGTAACGTAGCCAAGCAAATAGAGCTTCTGCTCGACGGTCGCGCCGAAACCCTTTGGCGCTTGAGATTGCGCCGCCATCACGAAATCGGACATTTGGCGTACGGTGTCGTCGGTTTTACTGGTTAATTCATTGCGCTTTCCTTGCCCGCGTGCCTCTTCCTCGATCACTGCCTTCTTCACCGCCGCGAGCGCCTGCTCCCGCCGCTGTTCGTTGATCCAGATCGAGGTCGGCCTCGCCCAGTAGCTGATACGCGCCAATATGTTTTCGAGGGAAGCCGTCTTGATCAGGTAATCGTTGCCGCCGGCCTGCATGCACTCGTCGAGCTTGTCCAATTCGTCGGCCGCGGTAAGAAAGATGATGGGGAGGCCGCTACCCAGCCGCTCGCGGACCCGGCGGCATGTTTCGATGCCGTCCATCTCCGGCATCATGATGTCGAGGATCAGGACCTTCGGCTTCAGGGTTTGAAGCAGGGTGAGGGCGTCGTGACCGTTATTCGCGGTGACAACGGTAAAACCACGCGATTCGAGGAATTCGGAATAGAGTTTCCTCTGCGTGGCATTGTCTTCGGCAATGATGATCAGGCCGGAGCCCATGGCCTCCACCCTCAGGTTGAAGAGCGTTTCGATCAATCTCCCGACATGTAAACATCAGATAGTAAAGTATTTCTAAATAAAGGCGTGGTATCCGTCTTAGGTTAATGCTTGGTTACGGTTGGTCGCCGTTTCCATGCGATTCTGACGTGTATCAAAACACTTTAGTTTCGCACATCCGGTCGGAGCCGCATTGGCTAGACCCCATTTTCACCTCAGATAGCCCGAATCTGAAGCGGGCTTGATAGAGGGATCGTTGCCGTACATTTCCGATGGGTGACGCGGAGAATCAATGCCTTAGAGGCCGTGACATGGAAGGGCGGAGCCCGCCGCCGAATTGGAGATGACATAAATTAATTAGCTAAAGGTGGTTAATAGCTTTTTTACGTTCCCGTGGTTGTATGTCTCCAGGAATTCTACCCTTAGATTGAGCGCTGGAGCCACTATTCGATCTCACCATGATCTCGCAATCAACCATACTAATGACGATTATCGACTTCCTGATTATCGGGAGTGTCGGATACTCGCTCTACGCCTTTGTCTCTCACCAAAAGCTCTTATCACGTTCGAAAGCCTCCCCTAGCCTTATCGCTGTCCTACTGGGCCTATTACTGATCGCGCTGTTCTATGTCGCGGATTTGGTGACAATGTACATATTTCCGCTGTTCATGCCGGCACGCGCGGCGGTGGCGGCCATGTTGGACTTGCATCTCAATTACTACTGGATTGTGGCGCTGTTCGGAATCAGTGCCATCGCGTTCGGCTTCGCCGCAACCAACCAAAAAATATTTCATGTCATACGAAAATTACACGACAGCGAAGAACGCTATGCAATTGCGGCATCTGGAGCGAACGACGGTCTGTGGGACTGGAATATCCTGACCAATGAAAGTTATTTCTCCCCGCGCTGGAAACAGATTTTGGGCTTCGAGGACCATGAACTCGAGAACGTCAGGCAAACGTTCACCGATGCACTGCACCCGGATGATCGAGATCACGTGATGGCGGCGGTGCGTACCCATCTCGAGGAGCGGGTTCCCTACGACATTGAATTCCGGTTGCGCCACAAGGATGGCCACTATGTTTGGGTCCGCTCGAAGGGCCAGGCGATATGGGGCGAACAAGGCAACGCCCGGCGCATGGCCGGTTCCCTCGGCGACATTACCAAGCGCAAGGAAACAGAAGAGGCGTTGCGCACGCAGTCGACGCTTCTTGCGACGACATTCGAGAGCATGCTGCAGGGCATCAGTGTTTATGATGCGGATTTCAAGCTCGTCGCGTTCAACCAAAGCTTCATCTACCTACTTGGTTTTCCGGCGGATTTTGTTCGCCTTGGGCAATCCTTCGAGGAAATCCTCCGCTTCCTCTGTGAGCGTGGTGAATTCGGCAGTGAAAAGGTCGAGGGTATTATCCGGGAACGGGTGGAAATATTGCGGCAAGACGAATCGTGGTATTCTGAAACTGTCTTGGCCAACGGTGCCGTTCTCTCGTTGCGCGTCAAGGCCATGCCGGAAGGCGGCTTCGTTTCAACCTTCGCCGACATCACCGAACGGAAACAGGCGGAGGAGGCGCATCGCAAGCTTGAGTGGCAAGGCGATGATCTGACCCGTCTCGCCGAAGACCTCCAGGTCGCGCTCGGCCAGGCGGAAACCGCGAACCGGGCCAAGTCCGAGTTTCTCGCGGCGATGAGTCATGAGCTTCGCACCCCTCTTAACGCGATCATCGGATTCTCGGAAATCATGAAAAACGAGACGCTTGGGCCGGTGGGCAGCGTCAGATATCGCACCTATGCCGAGGACATCCATGGCTCGGGATTGCATTTGCTCGGGCTCGTCAACGACATCCTGGATCTCTCCAAGGTCGAATCCGGAGCCGATGAGCTTAGTGAGGAGGAATTCGAGATCCCTGAGATTGCCGAGAGCGTTCTGAGACTGGTGCAACAGCGTGCCGAGAAAGGTGGATTGGAGATTGAAGTGGATCTTCAGGACGACCTACCGTTGCTATTCGCAGACGAACGCAAGGTAAGGCAAATCCTGACCAATTTGCTAAGCAATGCTATCAAATTCACCGAGCCGGGCGGCAAGGTCACGCTCAGTGTCTGGTACAGAGCGGACAGTGGTGTCGTATTCCAAATTGCCGACACCGGCATCGGCATCGCGCCCGAAGACATTCCAAAGGCATTGACCCGGTTCGGTCAGATCGATAGCGACCTCAACCGCAAATATGAAGGCACCGGCCTTGGCCTGCCGCTGACCAAGGCTCTGGTCGAACTGCACGGGGGTTATCTCGACTTGCAGAGCCAAATCGGCGTCGGCACGACAGTGACCGTACGCTTTCCGGCGGCGCGTATCGTCACCGCCGGGACAAACGCGACGTATCCCAGTCAATCGTTGGAGGCGAGCTAAGCAAGGGGGCTCTGACAGGGAGTAGCAACGCTGTAACGCCGAGAGCGCACATAAACCCGATCAGTCTTGAAGCGATTCCACTTCTATTCGGTACAGGCGGCCTGAAAGCTACGTGCGAGAATGGGGCATGGGGAAGCTTCCTTGCCCGGCGCCCATGGCCTTCACTCTCAGGTTGAAGAGCACCCTGACCTAAATTTAACATATGTTGGCAAACTGTTTATAAATGTACCCGGGGTTTGGGCTCGGTCGCCGGGCGGCCCGCCGCGGCTACCCGACCGCTTCTCGGACCCGAGGCGCCGGCGCCACTGCCGCACCTCGATCGCCCACGGCGCGCGGTCGAGCGATGGAAGAGGTCCGCTCAGCGGTCCGGACCGGTGGCCTTTGCCTGCCGCCTGGGCGCGGTTCCCCCAGCGATCTCGAGGACCAGCTTCTTCATGATGGCGTCGGCGAAGGAGCGGCGGTCACGGGCCTTGATGACGAACGAACCGGGCCCGCCGGTCACCGCCTGGCGGAAATAAAGCTCGAGCTCCGGCATCTCCGGTCTTTCGATCACCAGACCGTTGATGGTCATGCCCATCGCCACGATGGCGTCGCGCGCCGGCCTGATGGGACGGCCGAGCGTGTTCGGGCCGTCGCCGGAGATGTCGATGACCCGGCGGGTGCCTTCGAACCGGTTGGCTTCGATCGATGCGGCGGCGAAGGCAAGGGCGTCGCCGACGGCGTTGCCGCCGGGGCAGTACTCGATCGGCCGCGCCAGGATCCGTCCGGCGAAGGCCTTGGCGGCCTCGAGACCGTCGATGCGGGTCCAGGGGACGCTCAACTGCTCGCAGGTCTCGGCCGCGAACTCGATATAGGCGACGGCGATGGAACGCAGCATGCCGCCGGTGATCCCCCGCAGCACCCGCGGGTCGGTAAGCGCCCTGGCGTAGCCTTGGCGCTGCAGCAGGGTCTCCGCTTCGTCGATGCTGCCCGACTGGTCGACGACGAAGGCCAACTCGAGATCGACCGGCACACCTCGGTCCTGCGCCGCCGCCGCGAAGACGAGCCCAACAAACAGGCCAAACAGGCCAAACAGGCCGAGCTTGATGAATGCCGGTGTCTTGCCGCTTAACACTCGCATCCTCCCGCCCAAATATTGCCCAAGCGATACCAATGCATCGCCGGGGCTTACTCTCCCACTCTTACACGGCGCGAAGGCGCCATCCATCGTCTTGATGGGTGCCCAATCGGCATCATCATGGTAATCTATGTCCAACGACAATGACGACAGCATCAGACCGACGAACTGGAGAGGAGGGAGAGGATCCCATGAGCGTTAATGCCGATGCCACCGATATCGTTGTTGATGCCGATGTGCTGCGTGAAGAGGTCAAGGCGAAGTACCGGGAGGTGGCCGTCAATCCGCATGCCGAGTACCACTTCCATACCGGCCGCCCCCTCGCCAAGCGCTTGGGATACGACGATACGATGGTGGGCGCCATGCCCGATGCCGCGGTCGAGTCGTTTTCCGGTGTCGGCAACCCTTTCTCGCTGCGGTCCCTGGAGAAGGGCGAGCGCGTCATCGACCTCGGATCGGGTGGCGGTTTCGACTGCTTCGTTGCTGCCCGGCAGGTGGAGGCCTCGGGACGCGTCGTCGGTATCGACATGACCGAGGAGATGCTCGCGAAGTCAAGGTCCACGGCCCGGGATATGGGTCTCGACAATGTCGAGTTTCGCGAGGGGTTGATCGAGGAAATGCCGGTCGAGGACGGCTGGTCGGACGTCGTCATCAGCAATGGCGTCATCAATCTCTGCGCCGACAAGAAGAAAGTTTTCTCGGAAATCGGACGCGTGTTGCGTCCCGGCGGTGCTCTGCAGTTCGCCGATATCGCCAATGGCAAGCCGATACCGGAGGAAGCGTTACGCAACGTTGACCTCTGGACCGCTTGAATCGCCGGTGGCCTGCCGTGTGCAGGCTGGCGGAAGATGCTGACCGATAGCGGTTTCGTCGACATCGTGATCGGTCCGCCGGTCGACACCTTTGGCGGCGCCGGCGGCGAGGACAAGGCCCGGGTGTTCGATGTTCACGGATACGCCTTCCTGGCGCGTAAACCTGAATAGGGTACGCGAAAAATCCGGCGGCGGGCCTTGGCTACGCCGAAGCGGCGCCGGCCGCGCAGGCGGGCCGGGCGGGACGGAGAACAGTAGCTACGGCGCTTCCGGTCACCCGTATTTAAGGTTTAAGGCAACTCGGCGACCAGGCGGCCGTAACCGGCGATGGGCTCGCGGACATACAACCGTTTCTGGATTTCCCAGCAGCGCGCGGTGACCGGGTGGACCACCGGCACCTGCAAGTCCTGCTCCAGGGTCTCGATGATGTCGAGCACCCGCCAGGCGCTGCCGAGCAGATAGATGCCCTCGGCGCCGGGATGGGCGAGGAATGACCGCTTGATGTGTGAATAGACCTGCAAGGGCGAGAGCTTGCCGGCGTCCTCGAAAGGCACCTCGATCCCCTCCATCGCCAGCACCTCGAAGCCGGCGTCGTTGAAATAATCGGCGAAGGTCCGATTGAGGTTGCCGCCCAAATACGACACGCCGATGAACTTCTTGATCTTGAGCGCCTTGAGCGCGGCGATGTGGTTGGTGCCCGAGGTGAAGATCGGGATTTTGTATTTCTTCTCCCAGCCGGCGATGATCTCGCCCTCGCCCCGATAGCCCTTGACCATGAAGGGCGGCGCCCCTTCGGGATGGATGAGATCGACCTTCTGCTCCGCCAGTTGCGCGACCTTGACCTCATAGGCCGCCATCACATCGGCGAACTCGTCCGCCGTGCCCCGCTGGATATCGAGGAACAGGGGCAAGACGCCGATGCCCTCGGGCAGCATGCGGATCAGCTCTTCGAGCGATCCCGGCCTCATCGTCGGTTTGATGACGCCGACGTCCCCCCGCCAACTGGTGAAATTCGCCATGTTCCCTCTTCGCGTTTATGCCTGGCCTGAGATTCTGCATCCCGACTCATTATAGTAGCCCGAAGCTCCCCGAACATTCGCGAACGAATTTTTGCCGGGGGCCGTGGGCGGTGCGGCCTCGTTTGCCGCGTCACGCCGCCGCCGGCCTCGGTGCTGCCCAATCGCAGCCGTTGTGCTAGGATCGCCCGGTCGCCTTGGCAAGGGGAGGACGCGCCATGCACGCCATACGCGGTCTTTTCGGCCGTGGTCTTTTCGCGCTGGTCCCGATCGCCGGCCTTTTCGCCGGTCCGCCCGCCTCGGCCCAGCTCCTCGACTTGCTGACCGCGCCCAAGACCCTGTTCGACCGGGTCATCGAGGCGCGCTCGACCAAGGACATCTTCAAGGACAACGGCATCGTCATCGAGGTCAACAAGCTGATGGCCGATCTCGGCACCCTCGAGGCCTCGACCGAGATCTACGAGCAGCGCCTGCTGGTGACGGGCCTGTTCGACGACCGCGAGGTTTTCGACAAGTTCCTGGCCGGGGTGAAGAAGGTCGATGGGGTCAAGAAGCTCTATTGGCACGTCGGCTTCATGTCGGAACAGGACCAGGAGAAGAACAAGGAGACGCTGCTGGGCTGGGGCGCGGCGCTGGCGCTGGATACCAAGGTCGGCCTCAACCTCGTCGCCACAAGGGGCGTCGCCGACGTGAATTTCCGCGTCGCCGTCGATGCCTTCGGCGCCGTCTATCTGATCGGCCGGGCGCGGTCCGAGGAGGAACTCAAGAAGGCGCTCAAGTCGGCGCGCGAGACCGAAGACGTGAAGAAGGTCGTCAACTATGTCGAGGTCAGGCCGTAAGGGACTTCGCGCCTAGAATGGCGCCGAGGGCGCTATCCGATCGGCCTGACCCTTGCCGCACTGCCGCCACGCTCGGTGACCAGCCCTCGGGCCGCCGCCGAAGCCCGTTCGGCGCCGCCGTTGCCGTCATCGGTCGTGTAGGTGAAGGAATCCGCGTCCGCCTGGACGGCCGGGGCGTTGGCCGCGCCGGCCAGGGCGCCAACGGCGAGGGCGAAGATCGGGCCGGGGAGTTTTTCGTCATCTTCCCCCTCCTCACGCCGTGATGTCCGCATTGACGGAGACGTCGGTATCGACGAGCAGGGTCGCCAGACCCTGGGTGTAGGTATGGAACCCGCCGGAGATTCCGCCGTCGGTCCAGCCGGTGCCGGCCTCGACGCTGTCGCCGGCATCGCCGGTGATGGTCACGATATCGGTGTCGGATATGTCGAGCACGACGTCAAAGGCGGTCAGCGTCACGGTATTGGCGCCGGCGTCGGTTGCGAGATCGATGACCTCTATCCCGCCGATCGCGCCGAGGTTCAGACCAAGGTAAAGGATGCCGAGGAAGCCGCCAAGGACGAGGTGTGGGGCGGCTATCGCTTCGTTGCCCTGGCCGATACCAGTGCCGCCGATGGTCTTAAGGTCATCGATCTCGGAGCGGGCCACGCAAGCGCGAGCGAAACGCTGTGTGGTCGGATTATCGCGGCGTTGAAGGCCGAGGCCCTGCTGAATGAGTCCGTCGGTGCCGGTTACATCGATCGTCACTGGCCGCCGGCCTTCAAGGACACCGGGGCTTGGCCCCTGACCAGCCTGCGTCAGAGCTTCCTCAACGGCGCGTTGACGCGGCTTATCGATCCCGACACCGTGCTGCGGAAAAAAATTGTCGAGTTCGTCGAGGGAGGCGCCTTCGGTTTGGCGTCCGGCACCAAGGACGGTGCTCAGTACGAACGGCTGTGGTACGCGGAGCCGATCGGCGCCGAGGAGGTTGCGTTTGAACCGAATGTGTTCCTTTTGACCAAGGCAAAGGCGGAGGCGTTGAGAGAAGGGGCTGTGACGGGACCCGAACCGGCCCCCGGCCCGGAGCCCGAACCTCAGCCGGAACCCCCACCAGGGCCCGAACCAGGCCCGGCACCGGAGCCTACCTTCACGACGCTGCACCTGTCTGGCGCGATCCCGCCGGAACTGGCCTGCACCCATGCGGCGTGAGGAGCATAGGCAAGGGTTTGCCTCACCGTGTATCCCGCTCGCGCGAGTGCCTCGTGTCGCTCCTCAATCCGCACACTCTCTTTAAAGCGAACAAGGATGAGACCGGTTGGAACCGCCGCCGGACCGTCGGCTCCGAGAGCATAGACCGGACTTAACGTCACCGATTCGGAGTCTGCGGGTTGATCCCCCGCCTCACCGCGGCACACCGCGATATTTTCTTCATTGAGCAGCCAGACTACCGACGATGCCAAGCTGGGCGGCACCTTGCCGTGGATAGCAAAGTGTCCAGCCAGGTGAACATACCTCACGTCAGGCCGCTCGGTACTTGCCCGCACCTGACTCGGGTATCTGGAAAAGGGATTTTTCTTCGCCATGGACTGGTATATTATAGCTCCCGGAAAAGGGGGGTTCAAGAGAAGGTTGTCTAATCGAAGGGGGGGGCGATGTTCAGATTCCGATATGGCGGCAAGAGGGGGAAACCGCACATGCTCCTGGAGAGTGACCAGTTTGTCGTGGTGCGCACCCGCAGCCGCAGACCGCTGGAGGCCAGCATTCTCTCGACGGAGGCACGGCGCACCTTGGATCAATTCAAGCCGGTGATTCGCTTTCCAGCAGCCGGTGTGGAGGTTCTGCGGGCAGGCCCAAAGCGCGACCGCCGAGCCGTGCGAGACAGGGCACGGGCCCTTCTCAAACGTGAGCGCGATTGCCAGTTTGTCGGGCGGGTACTATGCGATCCAAAATCAGGCGTTCCCGTGCTATACACCGAAAACTTCTTGGTCAAGTTCCATGATGATTGCCCTACGAGGACCTGCAAGAGGGTCCTGAACGCGCACGGACTGGTCATCAAGCGCGCGCTTGAGTACGTGCGCAACGCCTACTTCGTGGCAGCACCACAGGGCACCGGCAGGCGGGTCTTCGCTATGGCAGCCAGGCTCCTGCAAAATGAGCGGGTGGAATTATGCCACCCTGAACTCGTCCGTGAAGTTCGATACCGGACTGCGTTTCCGCAGCAGTGGCATCTAAAGAAGACCACGATCGATGGACAGCAGATCAACGCCCACGCGCATGTAGAGGAGGCGTGGGCGATCAGCGAAGCAGAGGGGACGGTCATCGCGATCATTGATGACGGGGTCGATCTTGATCACGAGGAGTTTGGAAACCCGGGCAAGATCATTGCACCGCGCGACGTGACGCGCGGCACCAACAACCCCCGTCCGGGTGCCGGCGACAACCACGGCACTTCCTGCGCCGGTGTGGCCTGCGCCGATGGGCGGTCTGGCGCCTCGGGCGCAGCGCCCAAGGCGCGCCTCCTCCCGATCCGCCTGGTCTCGGGCTTGGGGTCTCAGGCCGAAGCAGATGCATTTGTTTGGGCGGCGCAAAACGGCGCCGACGTCATTTCTTGTAGTTGGGGCCCCGCGGACGGCAATTATTGGGATCCCAACGATCCCCGTCATCAGCAGGTCGTGCCCCTGCCTGACGCAACCCGGCTCGCCATTGATTGGGCCGTGAACAATGGCCGTAACGGGAAGGGATGCGTCATCACGTGGGCGGCGGGGAACGGCAACGAGAGTGTTGACAACGATGGATACGCGAGCTACGAGAAGGTCATCGCCGTTGCTGCCTGTAACGACACAAGCAAGAAGAGCGTATACAGTGACTTCGGTCGCGCCATCTGGTGCGCCTTTCCGAGCAACGACTTCGAAGCCCCCAAAACGCCTGGAATCTGGACTACCGACCGCTCCGGCGCCGATGGCTACAACCCGGGTGAAACGACCCAAGGCGATGCCGAAGGCAATTACACCAACAGCTTCGGGGGCACCTCGAGCGCTTGTCCCGGTGCGGCGGGCGTGGCCGCCTTGGTGATTGCGCGCAATCCCTCGTTGCGTTGGGATGAGGTCAAGGAAATTCTGAGGCGCTCGTGCGACAAGATCGACACGGCAGGAGGCAACTACGACGCCAATGGCCACAGCCGAAAGTACGGCTACGGTCGCCTGAACGCCAAGACCGCGGTCGCCCTCGCGGTGCCACCCCAGCCGCGCTACCGTGCGATCCACACGGCGGTGCGGGATGTGCCGATCGAGGATCTCAAGATTTCCAAGATTGCGGTGGCCGTGGGAGACACGAACCCCCCCAAGGCGGTCACGATTGGGGTGGACATCGAGCACACGTTCGCCGGAGATCTCATCGTCCGCATCCTGCCCCCGGCAGGAACGGGCGTCGGCCCGGTTACACTGCATGACAGGGCCGGTGGCGGAACCGACAACCTCAAGAGGACCTTTGACGGGGTCAGTACTCCCGCCCTTGCCGCCTTCGCGGGCAAGAACCCTCAGGGGACGTGGACCCTTGACGTGGAAGACACGGCGAAAGATGATACCGGCAAGATCCTGAGTTTTTCTGTTGAGCTGCGCTTCTGACCTTTTCCATCCACGGGACCAACAATTATCCCTATTGTCATGTCTCGAGCACGTTGGACATTGCGCTACCCGATTGAACCCAAGACGACGCCTACCTGCAAGCGCTCCAGGTCCATCTCCCCGATCTTCTCCGAACGTTCTCCTCTACGTGGCAGGTGTGGATCCGTATCGGGGGGACCGCTTGGGACGCCTAAAGCTCACCCTGGAGGGATTAAAGCGGCGAGACGAGTTGGTCCTGGGCCTCTATTGCAAGTGGAGTATCCGGGTGGTTGCCACCTTTGCCGGCGGTTACGCCGCGCACCTCGACGACACGGTCGAGGCACACTGCCCGACCGTCCGGGTTACTCGCGCACTCCTCTGATTACCTCCTGCGTCAGGGGATCTGGCGAAGGTCAGGAGGGCTGTTGAAAGAACGTACTAGTGCCCCTCCAACTAACTTCTCCTAAGATTCACAAGATACAGCCAGGGGCACTGAGGGGTTGTAGGGGAGAGCCTCCCCTACGCCTGGGGGGTGCTCAGCGAGGCCACAGCCGAGCGCCGAAGGGGGGCCCTGCCCCCCTAGCGGAAGTGCCGCACCAGAGGGGAATGTTAGCGAGAAATAGTTGGTGCGGCACTAGAGTCGCTCCAATCGGTCCTGGGCCAGCCGAGCTTCCCGGGACCTGGGAAACTTCGCCATGAGTTCCCGGAGCACCCGTTGCCCCTGAGCCGTCTCCCCGGGGAGTTCTAGGTAAGCGTAGGCCTGCTTCAGCATCGCACTGGGAACCTTGGTGCTGCCAGGGTAATCCTTGTCCAATTTGTCAAACTCGCGGATAGCCGCGAGGTATTTCCGTTGACTATAGTAGGACTCGGCAAGCCAGTACTGGGCATTGGGCACCAAGCTGGTCTTTGGAAAGAAGGTCAGATAGTTCTTGAAGCCACTGATGGCCAGGTCATAGTTCCCCTTCGTGTAGTCCGTCAAGGAGTCTTTGTATACCTTCTCCGGAGAGGGGAGAGACCCCTGCATAACGGGCTGACGTGGAATGGCAACGCGAGGGGACTGCGGTGAGGAAAGACCTCCGCCGCGTGGAGGCAGGGGTTGGCTCGCTCCCGAAGGGGGCACGGGGGAGACACCGGGTGGAAACGTCTGCCCGGGCGATGAGGCTTGAGGCAATCCCCCAGGCACTGGAGGGGAGGGAACGGGGACCTGACCTGCCGTCGCACTCCTACCAGGCCTCCCCGGCTCACCTAGGAGCCGGGCCACCTTCATCTCGGTCTCATCCAGCCGCTGGCTAATCTCCGACAGACGGTAACTGTTCTCCTCCAGCTGGCCCTGGAGTATCCGTGTCTCGGTCGCCAACTCCTCGAGACGGGCCACGGCACCGGTCTGTCGAAATGTCCCTCCCTCACCCTCCTGGCCTCCCTCTCTGCCGATCACCCCCCCCTGTCCCAGGGCGTTCACGTCCCCCCGGAGGCTTCGAACGTCCTGTTGAAGGGCCTGGAACTGTTCCGAGGTTACCACACAGGCATTGATCAGCAAGGCGACTCCGACGAGGAGGGGCCAAGTGAGATACCGCTCCATCATCTCCCCCATAATATTACCGCCACGAATGGTTTACCTTCGACCGCGCGAAGGAGGCTGCGGAAGATACCGACCCCCTCCGCGTATGTCGGACCGACCAGGAACGAAAATAAGCTATTTCACCACGACAAAGTGGCCTCGACGGTTCCATTGCCACGCAGATTCGTCATGCCCGAGGACAAAAGGCCGCTCCTCGCCGTAGCTGATCGTGGAGATCCGCTTGGAATCAACGCCCCCTGCCACCAGGTAGTCCCGGACCGTCTTGGCCCGGCGTTCCCCTAACGCCAGATTGTACTCGTTGGTCCCCCGCTCATCGCAGTGTCCCTCCAGCACGATGCGAACCTGGGAATTGGCCGTGAGCCACTGGAGGTCGTTTTCCAGGGTCTGCTTGGCATCAGTTCTGAGAACAGATTTGTCGAAGTCAAAGAAAACATCCTTTAACGCGGACGGCTTCTCTCCGGGCCTTAACGGGGCCTCACGAATTGGCGCCCCTTTTGTCATCTTGTCCCCAGCCATCGCCCCTGGGCCCCCTGTCTGCACCTCCGGCTTTTTGGGGCAACCGGCCAAGAGCAGGGCCCCGGCCAGGAAGAAGACCGAACCCCACAGGGGTCCACGCCATCTGGTCATCGAAGAACCCACCCCTTTCCCCTTCAGTTCCCGTCCCTTCGCCGCCATTCTATCCTCCTTTCTGTGCTGTTATGCCTCCACGGAATGACATCGATCGATCCTCAGGGCGACCAATTCGGAGCAAAGTTGTTCAAGGCACTCCGGGTCAGGCGCTTCAGTCCCGAACCATCGGCGTGCATCACATAGACATCTTTTGTCCCGCTCCTGTTTGAGGAAAAGACCAGATGTCGGCCGTCAGGCGACCAGGCAGGATCCTCATTAGAGCCCACCGTAGTCATCTGCTGAACCCCGGACCCATCAAGGTTCATCAGGTAGATCTGGAAACTCCCGCCTCCGCGATCGGAGATAAAAGCGATCTTGTCGCCCCGCGGCGACCAGTGGGGGGATGCATTGTAATCCCCCTGAAAGCTCAGCCGCCGGAGATTGGTCCCCTCTACATCTATCACATAGATCTGGGGGGAACCGCCGCGATCCGAGGTAAAGACGATCTGTCGACCGTTGGGGGAAAATGAGGCAGCGACCGAAATGCCGAGGCCGTTAGTGAGACGCCGGAGCTTCTTTCCATTCAGCCCCATCATGTAAACGTTCGTCCCCCCATCCTTGCTCAGAGACAGCGCCAGCCAACGCCCGTCTGGCGACCAGGCGGGGGAGATGTTCAGTCCGGGCAAGGCCGAGACCTTTTTTCGCCGTCCCGTCTCGAGGTTGAGAAGGTACAGATCGGGATTGCCATCCCGGTAGGACGTATAGGCAAGCAGTTTTCCATCAGGGGAGAAGCGGGGCGAGAGGTTGATGGACCGGTTCCCCGTGACCAGGACCGAGTTGTGACCATCATAGTCCATCAGGTAGAGCTCAGTGGCGCCCTTCTCGACACTGGCATAGGCGATCCGGGTCGAAGCAACCCCACGCTCGCCGGTGAGTCGGAAAACAACCTCGTCGGCCAATCGGTGTACCATCGTCCGGAGCGCCTTCACGTCGCCGAAATAGCGCGTGCCGCCGACAAAAGCTCCTCGGGGCACATTATATACACGTCCCTCGAGAACCAGGTCCTTCCCCTGCTTCGTGAGGTAGGCCGCCACCAGGGCTTGTACCTTTAATTGATTCAGGGAGGGGAGGACCTTCTTTTCTTCGCCCAAGCGGATCTCCTTGGAGTCAAACGGGAGGAAGACAGGGGGCAGGACCTCGAAGATGGTCGAGAACTCCAGATCACCCTTCAGGATCGATTCCGCCCTAGCCGCCAGGTCTGCCCCACCCGACACCAGTTGCAAAGGCTGCAGGCCTACCACGACGACGGGAATCCTCTGGACGGCCCTCCGCGTCACCGTGATATCCACCTGGGCCGACCCGTTGGCAGGCGGCATCCCACCCCAGAGGACCAGGAGGAGCAGCAAGATTCGCCACAGACCAGTCATGCCGTTACTGTCCCCGCATCTCAAAATGGAACCGCACCAAGAGCGTCGCCTCTGTGAAGAGGGGAGGGAACGGGGGAAGGGGAATTGCCTCTTGGACCGCCCGGAGGGCGGATTGATCCAGGAAGAAATTCCTCGAAGGGGTCAGGACCCGGATATCTCGGACCAGGCCCGAGCGCAACACGGTGAAGCCCAGGCTGACCCGCTCCACCTGACCCAGCGCGAGCCCCAAAGAGGGTTCAACCCACCGACTGCTCACCTTTGCCTGGACCGCCGCCAGATAGTAGCTCAGAGAGGGATCAGTTTTATCAGTGGATACGCTACTCTCTGAGACAACCCCTGGGGTTCCTCCATTGCCCGGAGCAGTCGGCAGCGCTGCCGGAAGCGGCGCCTGGGCAACCGTCGGCGGCGCGGACGAAGATGGCGTCGCTGCAGGCTTAGGGGCTTTACGCGGCCTCCGCGTCACCTTCTTCCTTTTGGGAAGAGTGAGTGTCTCGCGGGAAGCCGACGGGGCCTTCGCCTTGGCCTTCGGGACTGATGGGGTGACCTGAGTCGACGCCTTTGGGGACCGCGGCACTGAAGCCGGCGCCTTTTTGCGGGACGGCTTCGCCTGTCGAGTCCCAGGAAGCTCCACCAGCGTCACCTTGTACGCCACCGCCACTTTAAAGGGATTCGCGGTGAGGGACGGAGTGAGAAAGACCCCGGCGAAAACCAAGAAGTGCAGCACCAGGGAAAAGGCCAGATTGACCCTAAGCTCTCTCCCCTCCCCGCTCATCTCCGAGGGGTGTCCCACCCCCCCCCTACCGCCTCCCCCCACCAGGAT
>JACZQV010000055.1 GCA_022545545.1 Pseudomonadota bacterium | reverse complement strand
ATCGGTTTCAGTGCCCGGCCCGCTGAAGGCGTCCTAGACAGCGAGGAAATCGTCGCCCTCGTCGGCCTGTTCGTCGACATCGATGTGCTTCTGTTGCCCGCGGATCAGCGACACTTCGAGATCGTCGAGATCGACCGTATCGTCGGCAATTTCACGCAGCGCGACCACCGGGTTCTTGTCGTTGTCCCGCTCTACCGACAGCGGCGCGCCGGCCGAAATGTCGCGGCCGCGCTGGGACGCCAGCAAGACGAGCTTGAACCGGTTGGGAATTCTGAGGACGCAGTCTTCGACAGTGATACGAGCCATGAGGCTGTTCTCCAAGCCATAATAAAATTAGGGAATTTGTCCAACTATATATGGTTCGGCCACTGTAATGGCAAGGGAATTAGCCGCTTTGAGGGGTGCGGCGGGGGCGGCTCGCGCCGGCCATCGTCGATCACAGCGGCCTTATCTCCTGATCGCCCCCAAGCGCCTCGATCAGTTCGCCGACGCTCCGGCCCAAGGCCGGGTGTCGCCAGTCAGGCGCGATTTCACGCAACGGCAGGAGCACGAAGGCGCGTTCATGGAGGCGCGGATGGGGCAGCACGGGCCCCTCGGCGCCATCGGAGATCACCTCGCCATAGGCAAGCAGGTCGAGATCCATCACCCTCGGCTCGGCGGCTGTCCGGCGCTCGCGGCCGAGGCCACGCTCTATCGCCAGAAGCAGGTCAAGCAAGTCCGCCGGATCGCGCGCCGTCTCGACCCGGGCGACGCCGTTGACGAACCACGGCTGATCGGACGGCGGCACCGGCGCGCTTTCATACCACCGGGAACGGGCGATCACGCGGACGCCGGCATCGGCCAGCGCCAACAGCGCCCCTTCCAGGGTCGCCCGCACCGGCCCATGGCGCAAGGACGGCAGATTGGCTCCAAGCCCGATCAGAATCATCCCATTTCCGGCCCTCCGCCCTTGTGGGAAAGCCCCATCTCGCTTACTTAATGTAGGAGTTGAATGTACATGTCCGAGGCCGCCGGTGGCGAGCCAAAGCTTATCGTTTCACCGACGTTGACGGTGACTTGATTGGTCGTAAATGAATTTTGCGCCGCCGCCCATGGGTGCGGCTAGCCGGATAAAGCGGCCGCTGACCGAGACCTCTAACCGGGAGATTTTGGCTGAAATTTTTAGACCAAGGAATATCGACAATGACTTTTTATCCCGAGGATCGCCTCGCGCTTTTCATCGACGGTTCCAACCTCTACTCCGCGGCCCGGGCGCTGGGCTTCGATATCGACTACAAACGGCTGTTGGAAGTGTTCTCCAAGCGGGGCCGGCTGGTGCGCGCGTTCTATTACACGGCGCTGATGGACGAGCAGGAATACTCGCCGATCCGTCCCCTGGTCGACTGGCTCGATTACAACGGCTACACCATGGTCACCAAGCCGACCAAGGAATTCACCGATTCCTCGGGCCGGCGGAAGATCAAGGGCAACATGGATATCGAGCTCGCTGTCGACGTCATGGAGATGGCGGAAAATCTCGATCACGTCGTCCTGTTCTCGGGTGACGGCGACTTCCGGCCCTTGGTGCAGGCGATCCAACGCAAGGGGGTGCGCGTGACCGTGGTCAGCACGGTTCGCTCCAACCCGCCGATGGCGGCGGATGAGTTGCGCCGCCAGGCCGACACCTTCATCGAGTTGCAGGATTTGGCGACGGAAATCGCCCGCGAGCACGGGTCCAGGGATCAGGCGCCGGCCAGGGATCGGCGGCCGGAAGAAGGCGATCCTCAGGCGTTCATCGAAAGCGCGTGAGCCCCGGCGCCGGGAACGGTCCGATCCCAGCCGAGGGCATCCCCGATATCGAAATCGGCATCGACCCCCCCGGGGATTGCAGCCGCTGTCCGCGCCTTGTCGAATATCGCGCCGCTAACCGGGCCGGGCATCCCGACTGGCACAACCGGCCGGTCCCCTCCTTCGGGGGGCTTGACGCGCGGCTGCTGATCGTCGGGCTGGCGCCGGGGCTGGCGGGGGCGAACCGCACCGGCAGGCCGTTCACCGGCGATTTCGCCGGCGGGTTGCTCTATTCGACCCTGGTCAAGTTCGGCTTCGCCAAGGGCGCGTATGGCGCGCGGGCCGACGACGGGCTGGAGTTGATCGGCGCGCGCATCACCAACGCCGTTCGCTGCGTACCGCCGCAGAACCGGCCCGAGGCCCGAGAGGTCAACGCCTGCCGGGGATACCTCGCCGGCGAGATCGCCGCGCTCGCGGGCCTCGAGGCGATACTGGCGCTGGGCACCATCGCCCATAACGCGGTGGTTTCGGCCCTCGGGCTGAAGCGCCCGGCCTGGCCGTTTGGCCACGGGGCGCTGCATGAATTACCCGGCGGCCTGGTGCTTGCCGACAGCTATCACTGCTCGCGCTACAACACCAACACCGGCCGTCTGACGCCAGAGATGTTCGAGGAGGTTTTCCGCCGACTCCGCCGGCGCTTGACCTGAGCACGAGCACGGCCAGGCGGTGAAGGTCATCGGCGCCATCCCCGCGCCCGATCAGCCCTTTTGGCGCAAAAGGCGCTCCTTCTCCCGCGACCAGTCGCGCTTCTTTTGGGCCGCCCTTTTGTCGTATTTGCGCTTGCCCTTGGCGAGGCCGAGCTCGACCTTGGCGATCCCGCGGTCGTTGAAATAGATCGACAGGGGCACCACCGTCATGCCCTCGCGCTGGAGCGAAGCCAAAAGCCGGCCGAGCTCGCGTTTGTGCAGCAACAGCTTGCGCGGCCGGCGCGGGACGTGGTTTTGCTTATTGCCGTGGCGGTATGGCGGGATATGGGCGTGGAACAGGAAGAGTTCCCCATCCTTCTCCTGGGCGTAGGATTCATTGAGGCTGCCCTGGCCCTGGCGCAGCGACTTCACTTCCGTACCGAGGAGCATGATCCCGGCCTCGAGCGTCTGCTCGATGAAGTAGTTGTGGCGGGCCTTGCGGTTCTGCGCCGCGATCCTGCCGGCGATCAGGCCGCCCCGGGCCATTTCGCGATCACGCCAGCAGGCCGGCGGCGCTCAGCGCTTCGCTGACGACCGTCTTGGAGGCTTCGGCCAATTCGCAAAGCGGGGCGCGCACCTCATCGGTGCACATGCCAAGGAGGGAGGCGGCGTACTTGACCGGCGCCGGATTGGATTCGACGAACAGGGCGTCATGGACCGGCATCAGGCGGTCGTTCAATTCCGCCACCGTCTTCAGATCCCCCGCCGTCCAGGCATCGAACAGCGCCACGCACGGCTTCGGCGCGATGTTGGAGGTCACCGAAATGCAGCCGTGCCCGCCTTGGGCGAAGAACGGCACCGCGGTCCCGTCCTCGCCCGAGAGCTGGCAGAAATCGGCGCCGATGGCGAGGCGCGTCAACGCCGGGCGCACGAGGTCGGCGGTCGCGTCCTTGACGCCTACGATGTTGGCGTGCCGGGCGAGCCTGGCCATGGTCTCGACCGTCATGTCGACCACCGAGCGCGCGGGGATGTTGTAGATCACGATCGGAATATCGACGGCGTCGGCGACGGCGGAATAGTGGCGGTACATGCCCTCCTGGGTCGGCTTGTTGTAATAGGGCGTCACCATCAGGGCGCCGGCGGCGCCGGCCTCCTTGGCGTGCCGCGTGAGCATGATCGCCTCCGCCGTCGAATTCGATCCGGTCCCGGCGATCACCGGCACCCGGCCATCGGCGATCTCGATGCACAATTCGGTCAACCGCATGTGCTCCTCGTGGCTCAAGGTCGGCGATTCGCCCGTGGTGCCGCACGGCACCAGGCCGTGGATGCCCTCGCCGATCTGCCATTCGACGTGAGACCTGAACGCCCCCTCGTCCACTTTCCCGTCCTTGAACGGGGTAATGAGGGCGGTGTTGTATCCCTTGAACATGGCCCTCTCCCAAATCGCCCATAGGTCGGCTTGAAAATAGCCCCAGAGGAGCGGTGCGGCAAGGGCGAGAGCCGGGCGCCACTTGCCGGGCACGCCCCCGCCCCCTACATTACGTCGATACGGGAGGCGATGAGAACACGGACCGTTTTCCTTCACCGGCTGGGAGCGAGAGCGTGAAGAAGCATTGGTTGGCCGTTTTCGCCCTCGGCGCGGCGCTTGATCTTGCCGCCCTTCCGGTCGAGGCTTCCCACATATCGGCGGTTCCCCCCCATCCTCCCGTCGAGCGCTATCAGGCCCAGGTCTTCGCCGCCATCGAGGCGGCCCGTTGGAAGACCGCCTATGCCCTGGCGGCGCGCGCCAACGATAAGTTGCTCGGGAAACTCGTTGCCTGGATCGATTACACCCAGCTCGGCTCCAGGGCCCGCTTCGCCGATATCGCCGCCTTCATGGGGCAAAACCCCCATTGGCCGGACCAGCACATCCTGCAGCGCAACGCCGAGGAGGCGTTGGCCGACTCCATCCCCGCGGCCACGGTCATCGACTGGTTTTCCCGCCGCCGGCCCCTGACGGTCAGGGGCCGGTTGCGCCTCGCCCAGGCGTTGCTGGACAGCGGCGAGACCGACAGGGCCCGGACCCTGTTGCGCCAGACCTGGGTCGAAGACAACTTCGCGCGACTCCGGGAACGTTATTTCCTCAAGCGTTACCGCAAGTTCCTGCGCCAAGCCGATCACGCCGGGCGGCTCGACCGCCTGCTCTGGGCCGGCAGGACCTGGGAAGCGCGGCGTATGTTGCGCCGGGTGGACGCCGGCCAGCGGGCGCTGGCGGTGGCGCGCATCAGGCTGCGCCGGTTCCGGGGCGGGGTCGACTGGGCGATCCGCCAGGTGCCCAAGGCCCTGACCGAAAATCTCGGTCTCGTTTACGAACGGTTGCGCTGGCGCCGGCGCAAGGGCCGCGACACCGATGCCCGCGCGCTGTTGGACAGCCTGCCGCCGGCCCTCACCCGGCCGCCCGAAATCTGGTGGCGCGAACGCGCCGTCCTCGCCCGCCGCGCACTGCGAGGCGGCGAGATTTCGGTCGCCTACGCGCTGGTCAGCGCGCATCGCCAGACGCGGGGCAAGAATTTCGCCGAGGCCGAGTGGCTCGCCGGCTGGATCTCGCTACGCTTCCTCGACGACGCCGAGGTCGCGCTCAAGCACTTCTCCGCCCTTCACGCCAATGTCAGATATCCCATCTCTCTCGCCCGGGGCGCCTATTGGGCCGGCCGCGCCGCCGAGGCCACGGGCGATGGCAAGCTCGCCCAGCAGTGGTACGCCAAGGCGGCGTCCCACGTCACCACTTTCTACGGCCAGCTCGCGGCTTCGCGCTTGAAAGGTTCAGCGCCGGCGGCGATGCCGAAAGAACCGGCGCCGGACGCGCGGACGGCCCAGGCATTCGCGGAAAGGGAACTCGTCAAGGCCATGCACCTGCTCGCGGCGAGCCCGAATGGCCGCCATATGCGCAGGTTTATACTTCACCTTAATAAAAAGGCGCAGCTACCGGAAGAACATTACCTTATTGCCAATTTTGCGATGTCACAGAACCGCCCCGACCTGGCCGTGGCGGCGGCCAAGCAATCGCTCAGGCGCGGCGTGTTCCTGTTGGCGGACGCCTATCCCCTCTCGTATCTTCCCGCCAACCGCAACGGGCTCGAACCGGAACTGCTGCTTTCGCTGCTACGCCAGGAAAGCGCCTTCGAGGTCGGGGCCGTCAGCTATGCCGGCGCCAGGGGGTTGATGCAGCTCATGCCGGCGACGGCGCGCCGGGTGGCGCGGCGGTTGAGGCTCCCTTACTCCAAGCACAGACTGCTGAACGACCCCGAGTTCAACCTGACCATCGGCACCGCCTTTCTCAACGGCCTGATTAACCACTATCGGGGGTCTTATGTGCTGGCGCTCGCCGCCTACAACGCCGGACCGGCCCGGGTCAAGAGGTGGATCAGGAACAACGGCGATCCCCGCGATAGTGAAATCGACGTCATCGACTGGATCGAGATGATACCGTTCGAAGAGACCCGGGACTACGTCCAGAGGGTGCTCGAGAATGTGCAGATGTATCGCCTGCGCACCGGCAAAACGAACCCCGGCGTCGACCTCGAGAGCGACCTCAACCGCTAGCGCACTATCCGATCAGCTTGACCCTTCCCGCTTCACCATCCGTCTGTCCACGGGATCGAGGCGATGGGTGGCCGGGGTAAGGAGCGGGCATTCGCCACGCCGACCCGCTACGCCAGCGAAGCGTGGCGAGAGCGGCTCCGGCCGCACAGGCGGGCCGGCGCGATTCGA
Organism: Pseudomonadota bacterium; assembly: GCA_022545545.1. Classification (GTDB taxonomy): domain Bacteria; phylum Pseudomonadota; class Alphaproteobacteria; order SMXQ01; family SMXQ01; genus JACZQV01. Next base: position 12,783 of record JACZQV010000055.1, on the reverse strand, counting down.
CGGGAGTGGGTTATGCGTTAGGGCAGGGCGACGGGATAGCCTGCGGCCTTCCAGCCCGGAAACCCGTCGCGGAAATAATGGACATTCGTGAAGCCCCAGGACACCGCCTCGGCGCAGGCCTTCGACGACCGCAGGCATTTTGGCCCGCCACAGAGGAAAACGACCTCCTGGTCTTTGGCCACGATCACGGAGAGCCTGGCTTCACTGAAGGCAGTCTTCAGTTCGAGGTGTACGGCGCCGGGGATGTGACCGAGACCCCAATAGGCGTCGCCGCGCACGTCGACGAAAGGCACGCCGCGGTCGCGCAACGCCTTCGCCGTGGCGGCATCGATGGTCGTCGCGCCCGCAACCTCAAACGGCGACACCCCCGCCGATCCCGGCGCCGCCGCCGGCAAGCCGGCCTTGCGCAAGCCCTCGCGCAGCCGTTCCCGGTCCGCCCGTTCCTTGAACGGCCACAAATCAACGTCTTCCAAGGTGTACGGGCCTATGAGAAGAACATCGACGCCGAGTTGGACGCCTTTGCCGCTCGAGAGGTCCCGGCGCTTTCGCCTTTGCGCAAGAAGCTTTTCGAGCCTTCCTATCGCGGCCCCGGCCTCCCGCCCGCGGCCGAGATGCCCGTAAGCCGCGGCCAGAAGTAAGACTGCGCGGTCGTCGTCGGGATTGCCTTGGGCGGCCCGGGTCAGTGACGCCGCGGCCTTCTCGAACCGCTCCATGCCGAACCGGGCGAGACCGAGCCAATACGGATATTCCGGCGGATAATGGGGGTCGAGGCGCATCGCCTTGGCGATAGCGCTGGCGCCCTCTTCGGCGCGCCCGGCATAAATCAAGGCAATGGCCATGGCCTCGTAGCCGACGGGATCATTGGCAGCCAACGCTATGGCGCGGTCGGCTTGGGCGATGGCCTCGTCGTGGCGGCCCTGGAAAGACATCATGCGGGATGCCACGTGGAGGGCAAGAGGCACCGGATCTTTCGTGGCTTCCTGGAGATACCGGTTCGCCCGCTGCCAAACCTCGGCTAGTGTAAGTCCCAGGCTCCGCGGCCAATCACTGGCCCTGCTTGTCCGCTCTTTATCCTGAACATCCCAATAGACCGCCGCCAATGCCGCGTAGGCACGGCTGTAATTCGCATCCAGTTCGATAGCCTCCTTGAAGTACGGGATTGACTTGGCGAAATCGGCCGGCGTATTGCGCCGATAATGCGCCCAGCCACGCAGGAAGGCATCGTGGGCTTCGGGACTGTCGGTCTCCTTTCGGGTCTGCAGCGCCCGCTCCGCCGCCGTCAGCTTGACCGCAAGCGCGGCGACGATCTTCTCCGTCACCTTGTCCTGCAAGGCGAAGACATCGGCCAGAGTCCCATCGTAGCGCTCCGCCCAAAGGTGCCCGCCGGTCACGGCGTCGATCAACTGGGCATTGATCCGCACCCTCTCGCCCACCTTGCGCACGCTGCCCTCGAGCACATAGCGGACGCCTAGCTGCTCGGCGACTTCCCTCACCTTCACCGCCCTGCCCTTGTAGACGAAGGTCGAGTTGCGGGCGACGACGAAGAGGCCCGAGATTTTTGAAAGATCGGTGATGATGTCCTCGGTAATGCCGTCGCTGAAATACTCCTGCTTGGCGTCATCGCTCATGTTGGCGAAGGGCAATACGGCGATGGAGGGTTTGTCGGGCAGGGGGAAGGCCATCCGTTCGACAGAGGCTGGTTCTATGTCAGGCTTCCATGGTTGAAGCCAGAGCGCACCGCCGCCAACCGCCACGACCGCGATTACCGCCGCCGCGATCGCCGCGATCCGCCACCTGGGCGCGGCGCTCGTACTTGCAATCGCCCTTGCGCCTTCGGCCACGGAAACCGAGCCCGGGACGATGCGATAGGCCGGAACCGGCTCGGCCACGTTCTTCACATGTTGGGGACCGATGTCGTCAAAACTGAGCGAGAGCTTGTGCTTGACCTGCTCGAACACGCTGGCGGAGACGCAAATACCACCGGGCTCCGCCAGCCCTTCGAGGCGCGCCGCCACATTGACGGCGTCACCGAACAGGTCATCGCCCTTGGCCATGACGTCGCCAAGGTTGATGCCGACGCGAAATCGCAGCTTGCGCTCATCGGAAAGCTCCGCATTGCGGACCGCCAATTCCTCCTGGATTGAAAGGGCGCAGCGCACCGCCTCGACCGCGCTGCCGAACTCCGCCACCACGCTGTCGCCAGCCGTGCCGAAGATGCGCCCGTCGTGGCGGGCGATCAGTCCGTCGATGATTTCCCGGTACTCGGTGAGGGTTTGGAGTGTCGGTTCCTCGGCCTCGCGCATCAGCCGCGTGTATCCTTCCGCATCGGCGGCGAGGATCACGGCCAGTTTGCGCTTTACGCCCGTTGGTTCCACCATGGGAGCCTCCGCTTCACTGGAACCATTTAGGCTGACAATCTACAGTATATTTGGCCGCCCGACAAACGCGCCGTGGCCGGGGAGCGCCTCGTCCGCATCGCGGCGTGTTGCCAGTGACCCCGCCGTGGCACAAAGATTATTCCTGATACCGGGCGGCGCGCCGGTGTTTGGCTCAGGGGAAAAAAGTGTATAGGTTCTTCAAACGGAACCCGTCACCGGACGGACCCATAGGGAGGCACCGATGGCCGAGCCCCAGTTCGACGATATCGCCGCCTGCGTGTTCGATGCCTACGGCACCCTGTTCGATTTCGCCTCGACGGTGGCGCGGTGCAGGGATCAACTCGGCGACAAGGCGGATCAACTCAACACCATCTGGCGCGCGAAGCAGCTTGAATATGCCTGGACCTGCAGCCTGATGGGGCGGCACAGCGATTTTTGGCACATCACCGGCGCCGCGCTCGACTTCGCCTTCGAGGCGCTGGGGATCGAGGACCCGGCGCTGCGCGCGAGGCTCATGCAGCTCTACCTCGACATCGATTCCTTCGACGATGTCACGCCCGTGCTCGAGCACTTGCGCGAGGCCGGCATGAAACGCGTGATCCTGTCGAACGGCAGCGTCACCATGCTGGTTTCCGCGACCAAGCATGCGGGGATCGGCAAGCTCCTCGACGACACCATCTCGATCGAGGAGGCGGGCCTCTACAAACCCCATCCGGCGGCCTACCAGCTGGCGGTCGACAAGCTCAAGCTGCCGGCCCACCAGATCTGCTTTCTGTCGGCTAACGGCTGGGACACCGCCGGCGGCGCCGCCTTCGGCTTCCAGGTCGTAAGGGTCAACCGCACCGGCCAGCCGGCCGAGAAGCTCGGCGTCGGCCCGGTGGCCGAGATAAGCTCGCTCTCGGAACTGCCGGCCCTGCTCGGCCTTTAGTATATGATCCACTGGCGTGGAATCGCGCCGGCCCGCTCCCCCACCCGACCACCCACGGGATCGTAGACTATGGGTGGTCGGGTGGGGGAGCGGGATGGGTCGAGCCAATCGGATAACGTGCTTGAGCACGGTCCGGCCATCATCGCGGGGACGAATTGGATCTTCCGGTCGGCTTCGAGGACATCGTTGAGGCGGCCAAGCGCATCGAGGGCGCGGCCGTCGCGACGCCGCTGGTCGAATCGCCGCTGTTGAACCGCATCGCCGGCGGCCGGGTCCTGGTCAAGGCCGAGGGTTTGCAGCGCACCGGTTCGTTCAAGTTCCGCGGCGCCTTCAACCGCCTGAGCCAGCTCGACGACGACGCCCGCCGCGCGGGCGTCGTCGCCTACTCCACCGGCAATCACGCCCAAGGCGTCGCGGCGGCGGCGGCGCTTCTGGATATTCCCGCCGTCATCGTCATGCCCGCCGACGCCCCGGCGATCAAGCTCGAGAACACCAAGGCCTATGGCGCCGAGATCGTCCTTTATGACCGCGCCCGCGACAACCGCGAGGAGATGGGGGCAAGGCTCGCGGCCGAGCGCTCGGCGACCCTGGTGCCTTCTTTCGACGACGTCGGGATCATCGCCGGCCAGGGGACGGTCGGCCTCGAGATCGCCGCGGCGGCGGAAGCGATGGGCGTCAAGCTCGACGCCGTCCTGATCCCCTGCGGCGGCGGCGGTTTGAGCTCCGGCACGGCGATCGCCTTGAAGACCCGCTGCCCCGGTAGCGAAATCTTCGCCGTCGAGCCCGAGGGGTTCGACGATTGGGCCCGGTCGCTCAAGGCCGGACGACGGCTCGCCAACGCGCCGGGGGCCCAATCCTTCTGCGACGCGCTGTTAGCGCCGATGCCGGGCGAGTTGACGTTCGAGATCAACGCCCGGCTGCTTTCGGGCGCGCTCGCGGTGGCGGACGACGCGGTCGCCACGGCCATGGCGGCGGCGTTCAGCCACCTCAAGCTGGTCGTTGAGCCGGCCGGCGCCATAGCCCTGGCGGCGGTGCTTTCGGGCCAGTTCGATTGCCATGGCAGGACCGTCTGCGTGGTCTGCTCGGGCGCCAATGTCGATGCCGAAACCTTCCACCGGGCGATCACCGCGGGAAGTGAATGAGGTGAAAGGCGCACCGCCCCGCCTGCGCGGCGGCGGCATTGACGGCCGCCGAAGGCGGTGCGCCGAATGCCTTCCCCCCGATAGCCGGCGGCAATCGCCCCCGCGCAGGCCTCAGCCGAGACCGAATTTGGCGGTATAGCGATCCCAGATCATGTCTTCGTAGCGGATGGCGTAGTTCTCGGCGTAGTCCTCGCCGCGGGTCGAGGCGATCTTGCTCCTGGTCGTCATGCGGTCGTGGTGGTGGCCGAGTTCGTGGAGGAACACGCGCAGAAGCTGAAAGGCCCTGGCCGTGGCCTCGGTATGTTTCCACAGGATCAACTCGCCCCGGGGCTCCGAGGCCACGCCGAGCCGCGCATAGAGGTCCTTGTGCATGTCGTAATAATCACGGCTTTCCCGGGTCCAAAGATCGCGCGGCCAGGCGCAAATGCCGACGACGCCGGTGTCATACCAGCCGTAGAGACCCGCCTCCCCTTCGGCCAGCAGGACCGCGTTCAACCCGGTGGCCAAGTCGTCCCAGCGCGGCAGTATCTCGATGAAGTCGAAAATGTCTTTCTTGCGCAGCAGGTGGCGATAGCCGCGGCCGGGACGCTCCTTATCGATCACCGGGACCTTCTGGTCGGTGTTCCAATAGGTCGGCGTCGGGTCGACACGGTTCCTCTCCTGAACCGCGCCGGCGATGACCTTGGGGCTGATTCGGCGATTATAGCGCGCCATCGGACAAGCCTCTGAGGTTCCTCCCGTTCATCGAGACTTTCAACCATGCCGCCGGGCAAATATGGAGCCAGGTGAACAGGCTCCGGGCACGTCCCCCCGGCGCCGCGAAATCTGGCGTTACGCGTTAACCAAGGCCACTCCTCCAGGGGTTATGCCCCCGGTGGCCCATCGGGACCAATGCCTGGGCGTGGCGGCGATCGAACCGACGGACCGCCGCGCGATCTCGTTACCCGCCGAGCTTGCCCGGTGCGGCCCGGTCCTTGCTCGGTGCGGCCCCCGGTGCAGCCTGGCCCTTACCCGGCTCGGCCAGGGACGACGCCGGTGCCACCGATTCCGTGGCGGACTTGCTGAGCGCCTTGGCCAGCGCCTCCGTCTTCGATGTATCGGCGGGCTTCGATTCGGCGTCCTTGCGCGCGCTGTCGAGATGCCGGCAACTGCCCTCGAGATAGGCGCCCGATTCGACGACCAAGAGCGAATGGATAATGTCGCCGACGACCTTGGCGGTGGGGCCAAGCTCGACCTTTTTGGCCTTGATCTGGCCGCTGATCGATCCATGGATGCGGACCGTTTCGGCCTCGACCTCGCCGTTGATCGTCGCGCTTTCGCCTATGGTCAGGGTCCGGCTTCTCACATTGCCATCGATGATGCCGTCGACCTGGACGTCGCCGTCACTGATCAGGTTGCCGACGATCCTGAGCGAGGCACTGATGATCGTAGGCACGTGCTGCTGCTTCTGGTTCGCCTTCACCTGCGTGGTCTCCACGTCTTTGCTATCCTTTGAAAACATATTTTCCTGCCTGCATGAACTTCAGTGGGTCATAGGGCTTACCGTTGACGAGAATTTCGTAGTGGATGTGCGCTCCGGTGGTGCGGCCGGTGTTTCCCATCAGACCGATCTTCTGACGAAATCCGACTTTCTGTCCGCGGCGCACGAGAATCTTGTACAAATGGCCGTAACGGGTACGGATGCCGAGGCCGTGATCGATCACGATCATCCGGCCGTAGCTGGGGTGGCGGCTGACCGACACCACGGTGCCGGCGGCGGTGCTGAGCACCGGAGATTTCTTCAAGCCGGCCAGATCGACCCCAATATGCATGCCCCATTTCTTGTTTACCGGATCCCGCCGCTTGCCGAACCGGCTCGATACATAATAGTGGTCCGACGGCGAGGTCAGAGGCAGGGTCTTGAGAAGCCCTTTCAACCCGTCCCAGCGGTCCATGTGACCGTTGAGCACGGCGAGCCGGGAATCGAACTCATCCTCGTTCTTATCCGTCTCGGGCTTGAAAGCGATGAAGGGGCCGCCTTGACCGGCCGAGTTGTCGAAAACGCCGCCAAGAAGCCTGTCGGCATCGAGCCCGGTCATGGCGATCACTTCCTTGAACTCGTCGATCCGGTCGACGGTCCGCTCGGTCAGACGGTCGAGTACCTGTTGCCGCGAGGTCTGAAGATCGACGAGATCTTTCTCCAGATCCCTCTCGCGCCCTTCCAGCCGATCTCGTTCCGCCATCAACTCGCTACGGTCGAGGGCCGCGTCCTCCAGCCTGGTTTCGAGCGATTCTACGGCGTCGCGCAGGCGAATGTTGCGCTTGACCGCGCCATCGAGCGTCACCCTGAGCCGGCCGAGTTCCCTATCGATCAATTCACGCGACGCCCGCGCGTCGTTGCGGTCCTTCTCCGATTCTCCGAGCTCGACCTTGACCGAACCGAGCCGCTTCCTGAGATCGATCCGCTGCGCGAAAAGGCCGCGAACTTCGGCGTGTTTCGCCTTGAGGTTTCGGTTGAGGTTCTCGATCCGCGCCACCGACCGGGAGACCTCGTCGCGCAAGGCGGCGAAGGCCCTTTCACCGGCGTCGATCTCCCTGTCCTTGGCGGCAATCACGCTCCGCTGGTGGACGGCCGCGACGTTGGTGAATACGAACCACCCGCCGATGAGCAAAAACACGCCGGCGGCAACCAACTGGGCACGCGGTGTCACGATGATGAACTTAAAGCGCCTGTTCCAGCGCAGGATCACCTGCCGTTCCATGAACAGGCGCGCAAACAGCCGCTTGACGGGAATGAAGGGCGCGATACCCAGATGCCATAGAAACGCCAAGCCTGATCCGAGTATACGCACCGGTCCTCCCTCGAGTTCCCTTTGGTTTTTAGAATGTCCCGGCTCCGGATTCCCGGGATGCCGGAAGCATCCTCCGCCCCGCCGGGCAAAGCCTCATTTCCCGGCCTCGCCGCCATGCGGATTGGTGTTTTTATTATCATGGCCGGGGCCGCCGCAACGCCCTCGAGGATGATAGGCGAAGGCGCGGAGACAGCCCCAGACGGCAATGACGGTATCGTTTACCGGTTGGGCTTTCAAGACCTTTCGGCGGGAATCTTCAAGACGGCGGCGGCGGCGGCGGAACAGGACGTGAACCGGGCGCCGACGCGATTTTTACCGGGCACTTCGGGCATCCGGCGGGGCCGGGGCCGCGCCCGCCCGGATGCCCCGATCGGCGGGTTTGGCGGGCCTCTCCGGTTCACTGAAATCCTTGGCGCAAAGCGCCTGACTAGGGTATGTAATAGACACCGAGGGCGGGGAATTCTTAAGGGGTTTTCTCCCGCCCGGCCATTCGATTCGATCGGGAGTACGCAAATTGGCCGACGATACGCTGACAGAAGACGAGACCGACACCTACATCAGGCCCGGCGAGGCCGGCCACAACAAGCCCAAGGAAGTGGTGTGGGAGCGCTGGCAGAAGAAACGCACCTTCGTGCGGGCGCTGGAAGGCACTTACGGCGAGGTCTACAAAAGCCTCTACACCCAGCCCCGCGTCTACACGTCGAAGGACTGGACGTGGAAGGGCGGCCCGCAGAACTACGGCAAGAAGATCATCAACCCGCAATCCGTCTCGATCGCCCAGGCCATCGAATGCCACCTCGATGTCTACGCCCCGGGAGGGTACGGACAGAAACACGGTCACATGAACAGCGCCGTCTTCTACGTGCTCAAGGGCAAGGGCCACGACGTCCATGACGGCAAGCACATCCCGTGGCAGGCGGGAGAGGCCCTGATCGTCGAGAACGGCTGCGTCCATCAGCATTTCAACGACGATCCCGACGAACCCACCGTGGTGCTGATCATGAAGGCGAAGCCCCTGTTCCTGTTCATGCACATGGTGTTCCAGAAGGTGGTGGAATACCCGCCCACGGATCCGGTCCCCGGCCATGAGGATTTCAGGCCGCCGGACGACCTTTAGGCCTTGCCAGGAACGTAGGTCTCGCCAGGAACGCTTGGTATCGGAGGTCCGCCCAACGGCGGTTAACAGAAAGTTTTGGAGGAAATATGAGTTTCCCGGATGAAAAGGCGAAGGCCAGGAAAACCGATCTCACCTGCGACTTCTACTCGGAGGGCCTCAAGGAATCGGCCGATTTCCGCGACACCTACAAGAGGCAGAGGAAGAACGTGGTCAAGGCCGAGGACATGCTCCTGGAGCGTTCACCCGACGGGCTGATCAAGCACATCATCCACGAAAAGATGGACACCATGGAGTGCTGCATCGACGTCTACATGCAATTCATCGAACCCGGCAAGGCATCGGGCAAGCACCGCCATCTGACCGAGGAGATCTTCTACGTCGTCGAGGGCCAGGGCTATGATCTCCATTGGGACGTGGAATTCGACTGCCAGGACGAATTCGTCTGGGATTGGGCCAAGGAGCCCAAGAAGTTCGAGTGGAAGCAGGGAGACTTCGTCTACGTCCCGCCTTACGTCATCCACCAGCATCACAACTCGGACACCGGGAACGAGGCCCGCATCATCGTCATCAACAGCCGGATCATCAAGAAAATGGGTTTCGACTGGTTCGATCAGATCGAAAACGCGGAGGGCTTCTGATCGGACCCGCCGCCCCCGGCGGGCGACGGCGGAACCGGGTGGATGACCGGCGCCATGAGATCCATCGCCGACGCCATTCCGCCATCGGGGACCCTTGCCGGGGCGACGGTCAGGCTTGTGCATAATCATTTATATTGAAATAGTTAGCCTGAGAGCTTGAAGGTAAAGGTGAATAGTAATGATTGAAATCATGGGCACCACCTTTGTCGGGCTGGTGTCCTCCCCTTACCTGATGGGGCTCATTCTCCTCGCCATTCCTTTGGGAAGGACACGAGAAGCGATCTCGAAAAGCTCCAGGACGAGGTGTCGAAGCGCGTCAAGGGCGATGTCGAACTCGATATCGCCCACGAGACGCTGCAGGTGGTGGCCGCCGACCGGACCGATGCCTCGACCTCCAGGATCCACCGCGAGATGGTGTTCTTCGGCTATTTCATCGGCCTGGTGGCGGGGGTGTTGCTGTTCGGTTTCTGGCTGACGATTCCGGTGTTCCTGGTCATCTTCCTGCGCCTCCACGAACGCGAAAACTGGCGGTTCGTCTTAGCCCTCACCGGGGCGGCGTGGCTCATCGTCTATTCGATTTTCGACCGCCTGCTGAGCATCATCCTTCATCAAGGCTTCATCACCGAATATTTCATCGAGCCGCTGTTCCCCGATTAGACGTTCGTTTTTTGTTCCGTTAACAAACAATCGCTTGGTATCGAGGCCCCAAGCGGCCTAAAATAGCCGCAACTTCGCCCGGCCATCGGTGTGGCCGCCGGGCAAGGTCCCGAAAGGGCAAGCGGTCTCGAGAAATGTCTTGAGACCGCGGAAATAACCGGCCACCGGCTTGAATTGGCCCTGGGGCCATTTGGGAGAGCTTTGAAAAGGGGACTTCGATATGAGCGTAAGGAATATTGTACTGGCTACGGCACTCGGTAGCGTCCTCGCCTTTGGACTGACGACTATTACGGTCGATACCGCCAGTGCGGGAGAGGTCAAAGGCAAGGTCACCAAGACCGAACGCGAAGGCCGCATCGTGACAATTGGTAGCACCAAGGTCAAGATCAGCGGCTCGCGCACCGAGGTCACCATCGGCGGCAAGGAAGTCGACCGCGAGGAGATCAAGGTCGGCATGAGCTGCACGGCCATGGTGGCGCCGCGCAAGGGCAAGGACGAGGCCAAGACGGTCAAGTGCTGATCGCTTAGGCCTTAACGATAACTTCGGGGGCGGGGGGCGAAACCCCGCCCCTTTTTTTGGCACCGGACGCGGCTTGACAAACGGCCGCCAAGCCGAGACCCTTGTGCCAATGGGCAAGGGGCCGAGAACCCGTTTGCCGCATCGAAACACGGAGGACCGAAACATGCGCACCAGATCAATTCTGCTTTCGCTCGGCCTGGCCAGTCTCAGCGCGGTCGTGCTGAGCGCTCCCGCCCTTGCCGCTTCGGGCGCCGCGTACTTCAAGGGCAAGACCATCACCTATGTCGTCGCCACCGGCGCCGGCGGCGGTTACGATTTCTATGGACGGCTGATCTCCGAATACATGGAACAGGCCCTTCCGGGTTCGACCATCATCGTCAAGAACGTGCCGGGCGCGGGGCACATAATCGGGGCCAGCCAGATCTACAATTCCAAGGCCAACGGCCTCACCATCGGCACCTTCAATACCGGCCTGATCTTTCAGCAGGTCATCGGCCGCAAGGGCATCAAGTTCGACCTCGCCAAGATGTCGTGGATCGGCAAGGCCTCGTCCGACCCGCGGGTCTTGATGGCGAGCGTCACATCCAAGGTCAAGACCCTTGCCGACCTCCGCCGCGAGACGGCGACCACGATGTCGACCTCCGGCGTCGGCAGTTCCGGCTACAACGACACCATGATGCTGACCAAGGTGTTGAACTGGAACATCAAGTTGGTGCCGGGCTACCGTGGCATGCAGTCGGAGATGGCCATGCGCCGGGGCGAGATCGACGCCGCCGTCGGCTCGCTGAGTTCCGCCGATCTGTTCGTCAAGAACGGTTATGGCCGCATCATCTTCCAGGTCGGCGGCACGCCGCCCGAGGGCGTGCCGTTGCTCAGGGATCTGGTCAAGGGCGAGGAGGCCCGATCGATCGCCGCCCTCATCGGTTCCCAGGGCGAGCTGGCGCGGCTGACCGCGGGACCGCCCGGAATCCCCGCCGACCGTCTCGAGGCCTTGCGGGCGGCGTACAAGAGCGCCCTCAACGATCCGGACTTCCGGGCCAAGGCCAAGAAAGTCGGCCGGCCCGTCGATCCGCTGTTCGGAGAGGATGTGGCGAAGAAGATCAAGGCCGCCCTTCAGCAATCGCCGAAGACGGTGGCGCTGGTGAGGAAAATCCTCAGCGTCAAGGCGCCATCGATCAAGGTCGGTCCCGTCGCCATCGAGGTCCAGAAAAAAGGCCGCTACATCGTCTTCGCCGGCGCCGGCGGCAAGAAGGTCAAGTCCAAGGTCTCGGGTTCGCGGACCAAGATCAAGATCGCCGGCAAGAAGGCCAACCGTAAGAAACTGAAGACCGGCATGAAGTGCAAGATCGACTACAAGCCGGGCGGACGCAACGAGCCCAAGACGCTCGACTGCGAATAAGGACTTCGTGGCCCTGGCGCCCATCGTCCGAGACGAGGTGATGGTGGGCGCCGGCCCGGCGGTTGGCGAGGCGCCCGGAGACGCGCATTGCCGGGCCATCCCCACATCCTCGGTCGACGCCACCCGTCTTTCGGGGCGCGGCGGCGGCGCGCGGGACCACGCCGATCCATCATAAGGGGGCATGCATGACCCTGATCCTGTCGAATGACGATGTCGAACGCCTGCTGAGCATGACGGAATGCCTTGACGCGCTGGAAGACGCCTATGTCGAGCTCGCCGAGGGGCGCGGGGTGACGCGGGTGCGTTCCGACTGCCTCACCCCGACCGGGCGCGAGGGCGCCGTTTACGGCCTCAAATCGATGGACGGGGTGTTGCCGAAGCAGGGCATCGGCGCCGTCCGCATCGGCTCCGATATCGTCACCTGGCCGAGGCAGGGCGGCAAGCTGCGCCGGGTCAAGGTGCCGGCGGCGCCCAACGGCCGCTATGTCGGGCTGGTGCTGTTGTTCAGCACCGAGAACTGCGAGCCCCTGGCGATCTTCCCCGACGGGGTGATGCAGCGTACCCGCGTCGGCGCCACCAATGGGCTCGCCGCCAAGTACCTGGCGCGCGAGGACGCCAAGTGCGTCGGTATCCTGGGGTCGGGCTGGCAGGCGGGCACCCAGCTCACCGCCATCTGCACGGTCCGCGACATCGAGACCATCCGCTGCTTCAGCCCCAACGCCGAGAACCGTACCGCCTTCTCAACCGAAATGAGCGCCACGCTCGGTGTCGACGTCACGCCTGTCGATACCCCGGAATTAGCGGTCAAGGGCGCCGATGTGGTGATGTGCGCGTCCAGTTCCATCGACAACATCTTCTTCGAGCCGTGGGTCGAGCCGGGCGTGCATCTGAGCTCGATCAAGCGCCCGGAAATCGAGACCAAGGCGATCCAGAGGGCCGACAAGGTGGTGATCCACACCCGTGACGCGACGCCCATGCACATCGCCACCAAAGGTCTCGAGCTGCCGGAACGCACCGAGGGCCAGGGCTGGGCCATGACCGAGGCGGTCGACATGGCCAAGCTCACGACCCTGCCGGAGATCATCGCCGGCAAGGCCCGGGGCCGGACCTCGGACGAAGAGGTGACCTGCTTCCTGAATAACCTCGGCATGGGCTTCCAGTTCGCCGCCGCCG
>JACZQV010000054.1 GCA_022545545.1 Pseudomonadota bacterium | reverse complement strand
TTGATGGTGGCGACCTCTTCGAGCCTATCCATCAGCCCCGGGAACATCGGCGCGCGCGAGGCGCCGCCGAGCGCGGTATCGCGCGCGCCTATGACGAACACCGCCGCCGCCACGGCGATGGCGGTGATCGTTAAGAGGACCAGGAAGCCGCGCAAGCTCATCACATATCCTCGTTCAACCCAGGGCCTCGGTTTCCATGCGCTGGCGCCGGCGCCTGATGCGCAGCAATCCGAGGATGATGGCCAGGGCCGCCACTCCGATCGGGATCAGGGCGATGTTGTAGAACTGAAGCCGTGCCTCCAGCGCCTCGATGTCCCTGCGGAGATCGAGCTGGACCTGGCGCAGCTGCTTGCGGATCTTCAGGAGCTCGCCCTTGAATTTTTCGATCTCCTCGATCTGGGCGGCGGTCAGGATGATCTGGCCGCCGCCGGCCTGGTCCGGGCGCTGCAGTTCGGAGAGCTTCAGTTCGGTCTGCTCGCGCCGGGTCTGGAGCTCGCGCTCCGTGGTCCTGTAGCGGATCTCCGCCGCGCGGGTGAGGTCGACGACACGCTCGAACGGGCGCTGGGACACGCCGCGCGAGCGCAGGCCGATCAGTTCGTCCGAGCCCGCGAGATTGTCCAGCGCATTGATCACGAAGTCGATGTTGTTGGCGATCGGTATGGCGATGACCTGGCCGAAGAACTGCCGCAGTTCGACCCAGAACTGATCGCGCAGCATATCGGCGTCGGCCACGACGATGACGTTGATATCGCCCTTGGATTTGCCGAGATGCGGGGGCCTCTTCAAAGCGTCGTCCTTTTCCTTGGCCGCTTCCGTGGGGGCCGCTTCCGTGGGGGCCGCTTCCTTGGGCTCGCCCCCATCCCCGTCCTTCTTCGCCGTCTTGTCACTCGGCGGGCCGTCGGGGAAGGCCGAGGGCACCGGGCCGCTGATGCGCGCCGCCAGGGTGTAGGGGGAGCCGGCCGGCTTGAATTCACGGATCAGGCCGAAGAAGTCCGGCCTGTCCTTCAGCTTGTCGGTCTCGATCAGCATGGCCTCGGGGGACGAGGTGATCAGCGGCGTGAATTTCGTCGTGGCGCCGTCCTTCGGCCTCAGCGATCCGGCCGAGGCCAGGTTCATGGACTCGATCTCGCTGGTGGTGAGGTCGTCGGCGGCGAAGTTCTCCGGCTTGAGGGTGATCCAGGGGAGGTAATCGACCGGCTGGGAACGCTGCGCCGTTCCGGCGTCGACCCGGCGCGCCAGCAGGCGATCGCCCACCGCCACGCCCGGCGCCTGCTCGATACCCCAGGCGTCGAACAGGCGCTTGAAATCGGACGCCAGCGGCAGGCGTCCGCCGCCGGGCGCCGGCACGCGTCCGGCGATCTCGGCCAGGGGATCGGTGAAGATCAACGCCCGCCCGCCGTTCATCAGGAACTGATCGACGGCATAAAGCGTCTTCTCAGGCAAACCCACCGGATGGACGATCATCAGGACATCGATCTCCTCCTCGATCTCATCGGTGTTGGTGTCGACGGTCTGGACCTCGAACAGTTGCTCCAACTGGTCGACCATCTGCCACGGCCTTCCCCGGCCCATCCGCGCCAGCGCCGTGCCGGGATAGCCGCGCACGGGAAGGGACGTCATCAGCCCGATCACCGTCCGCTTGGGGTTGGCGAGGTTGTGTATCAGCTTGGTCAGGTCGTATTCGAGGAAGCGTTCGCGGGCCGGCGAGAAGAACGCGATGGTTTCCTCATCGTCGGTGCTGTTGGTCCCGGCGAGGCCGAAATAGACCATCTCTCCGGTCTGATCCAGGGGGATGCCCTGGATGCCGAAGGCCACCGCGGTGTCCTCGGCGTCCGAGAACGGCGACGGGTCGGCGATCTCGAGCCGGATCTTGCCGCCGGCGAGCGCCGTATATTCGCCGAGCAGGTCGCGCACCCGTCCGGCATATTTGGCCAACCCCGGCAACTCCTTGCCGAGGCTGGCCGAGAAATAGAACCGGAGCGTCACCGGCTCGTCGATCTTGGCGAGGATCGCGTGCGTCCCCGCGGTGACGGTGAACAGCTTGTCGCCGGTGAGGTCCACGCGCGCGCCCTTGAGCCCCGCCTGGGCCAGGATGTTGACGGCGACGAACAGGACGAAGGCGACGAGGAGGGATGCCAGGCCCAGAATTTCCGCGCCGGCAGGGCGCTTTTTCCCGGGGCGCTTCTTCATGGTCTTGTCCGCCATCCCGCCGCCCTTATCTTGCCTTGTAGAGATCGACGAGGATGACGTTGGCGAACAGGAAGAAGGCGATGACCGAAGCGAAATAGACCAGCGCGCTTACATCGATCACGCCCCTGGCGATGGCCCTGAAGTTGGACATGAAGCTCAGGGAAGCGATCGTGTCGATCACCCCGGCGGGCGCCCAGCCGGTGAAGAATTCGAGCACGATCGGCGTGCCGCCGACGGCGAAGATGAGGCAGACCAACGCCGCCAGCACGAAGGCGATGACCTGGTTGCTGGTCAGCGCCGAGAAGCACGCCCCGACGGCAAGATAGGCGCCGGCCATGATCAGGCTGCCGATATAGCTAGCCAGGATCACGCCGTTGTCCGGCGTGCCCAGATAGTTCACCGTCAGCCACAAGGGG
Source organism: Pseudomonadota bacterium (assembly GCA_022545545.1). Taxonomy (GTDB): domain Bacteria; phylum Pseudomonadota; class Alphaproteobacteria; order SMXQ01; family SMXQ01; genus JACZQV01. The sequence continues at coordinate 16,416 of JACZQV010000054.1, read as the reverse complement.
AAGGTCAGCGCCAGGGCGATGGCGGTGAACGCCCAGGCGGCCAGGAACTTGGCGAGCACCGCCTGGGTGGTCGAGACCGGCAGGGTCAGCAGCAGCTCGATGGTGCCGATCTTGCGTTCCTCGGACCACAGCCGCATGGCGATCGCCGGCACCAGCAGGAGATAGAGCCACGGGTGGAAGGAGAAGAAGGGTTGCAGGTCCGCCTGGCCGCGGTCGAAGAAGGCGCCGAGGAAGAAGGTCAGGGTGCCGGCCAGGGCCAGGAATATGACGATGAAGACGTAGGCCAGCGGGGTGACGAAGTAAGTCACGAACTCACGGCGGAAAACGGCCAACATGACGCCCATGGCTCAGTCCTCCGCCGCCTTGGCGCCGGCGTTCCCGGTCAGGGCTTCGCCGGTGGTGACGGCACGGAACACGTCGTCGAGCTGTCCGCGTTCGAGCCTGACCTCGCTGACCAGCATATTGCGCTGGCGCACCAGGACCTGGATCTTGTCATAGACCTCGCAACCCTCCCGGGGGCGGGCGCACAGGCTGTCGTCGCCGACCTCGACCTCCCCGACGCCGTCGAGCTCGCGCAGAATCGGCGCCAGGGTGCGAAGGGTCTGGGGCGGGGCGTAAACGAACACCGCGTTGTGGTTCGGCGACCGCGCCTCCAGTTCCGCCGGCGTGCCGTCGGCGACGACGCGGCCGCGGGCGATGATCACGGCGCGGGAGCATACGGCGCCGACCTCCTCCAGGAGGTGGGTGGAGATCAGGATCGCCTTGTCGGGCGCCATGTCGCGGATCAGCGTCCGCATCTCGTGCTTCTGGTTGGGATCGAGACCGTCGGTGGGCTCATCGAGGATGAGCACTTCCGGATCGTGCAACAGCGCCTGGGCCAGCCCCACCCGGCGTTTGTAGCCGCGCGACAGGGTCTCGATCGGCTGGTTGAGGACCTCGCCCAAGCGGGTCATGTCCGCCGCCCGATCGACCGCGCGGTGCTTCTCAATCCCGGAAAAGCCGCGCACCGAGGCGATGAAGCCGAGGAACGTCACCGGCGTCATTTCGTTGTAGGACGGCGCCCCTTCCGGCATGTAGCCGAGCCGTCGCTTGACCTCTATGCCGTGCTCGGTGACATCGAGCCCGCAGACGAGGGCGCGCCCGGAATCCGGGGCCAGGAAACCGGCCACGATCTTCATCGCCGTCGACTTGCCGGCGCCGTTGGGGCCGAGGAATCCCAGGACCTCGCCGCGGGCGACCGAGAAAGACACGTCATCGACGGCCACGATCGGGCCGAACCGCTTGCACAGTCGGTCAATTTCGATCATTGGCGGTATGGGGGCTCCCTGCTCCCTGGTTGGTTATTTTCGTCTGTCCGGGGGATGAATTAATAAGGCCATTTATATGATTTTCAAGGGAGAACTTGGCGGAATTATGACGGTTTCGTTAACAGGTTAAGATCGCGGCGCCGGTCGGGCCCGCTCATGCCCTACCCGGGGCCGGCCACCACGCCCTTATCGTGGAGCCTTGCGATCTCAGCCCCGGACAGGCCGAGGATCGCGTCCAGGATCTCGTCGGTATGCTGGCCGAGCTCCGGCGCCGGCGCCGTTTCTCCCCTTTCCAGCCCGGTGAAGTCGAGCGGCGATGCCGGCGCCGGATAGGCGCCGATGCCGGGCTGCTCGATCTCCCCGAACATGGGGTTGGCCACCGAGGCGCGGGGGTCGTTCTCGACCATCTCCTTGAAGGTCTGATAGGGGCCCCAGCACACCCCCTCGGCGTCGAAGGCCCTGGCAACGTCGTCGAGGCGGCGGGTCCCGATCCAGGGCTCGAGCACGCCGGCGATGGCTTCGCGCGCCTTGAAGCGATCCCCCTCGTCATCGAGGTCGAGGCCCTGGCGCCGACCGATCTCGGCGAAATCCTGCCCCAGCCCCGTCGCCTGGATCAGGCCCCGCCATTGGCGCGCCGTCAGCGCGATCAGCATGATCCGCTTGCCGTCCCCGGTGGCGAAATCGCGCCCGAAGGCGCCGTAAAGGTAGTTGCCGTACCGGCCCCGCTCTTCCTCGTTGATGCAGACCTCGCCGATGTAACCGAGGTTGCCGGCCATGGCCATGGCGACGTCCGAGAGCGGCAGTCGCACCAATCGCCCCTCGCCGGTCGATCTGCGGCGGCGTTCGGCGGCGAGGATGCCGACGGCCGCCGTCATCCCGGTGATGCAGTCCCAGGCCGGCAAAACGTTGTTGACGGGCCCTTCGGATGATTCCGGCCCGGTGACGAAGGGAAAGCCGGCGGCGCAGTTGACGGTGTAATCGACGGCGTTCGACCCGTCGGGATTGCCGATAACGTTGACCATGATCAAATCCGCCCGCCTTGCCGCCAGCCTGTCGTAATCGAGCCAGCCGCGGGCGGGGAAATTGGTCAGGAAGATGCCGGCGTCGGCGCCCGGCGCGGTGATCAGCGCGGTGGCGATCTCCTGGCCTTCGGCTGAGCCGAGATCGATGACGATGGAGCGCTTGCCCTTGTTGAGGCCGGCCCAGAACAGGCTCTTGCCATCGCGCGTCAGCGGCCAGCGTCCGATGTCGAGCCCGCCGCCGATGGGATCGAACCGGATCACCTCGGCGCCGAGTTGCGCCAGAGACATGCCGCCGAGCGGCGCCGCCACGAAGGCCGAGCCCTCGACGATGCGCATTCCCTCGAGTATGGCCGGCATGGACGGTCCCTTACGCCATCAACGCGACGAAGCGCCAGTCCAGCACGGCCTTCTCCGTGCCGGCCTCCATGCCGGCCCTGACGGCTTCGGCGCCGCGTTCGGCGCGGGTCACGCAGCGAAGATCGAGAAGGCCGTGGCCGTCGTCCATGGGGTGGGTGTTCTCCACCGTCAGTTCGGTCCTCAGCGTGTCGCCCTCGAACACCGGCGCCGTGTGATCGCAGCTTCGCCAGGCGATGATCGTCACCAGATTGGGAAGGGCGCGCACGGCCTGGGCCGCCGCCAGGCCGATGACGTGCCCGCCATAGACCAGCCGGACGCCGTAGACGCTCTCATGGGCATCCAGGTGTCCCATGGCGAGGTTGAGGCCGGAGCGCACCAGCTCGGGCGCCGAGGTGACGACGTCGCGCGGCGCGATGTCGTAGATGGTGCCGGCCTCGATATCGGTGAAATGCTCACCGGGCGCGCGCCGGCGGAAGAGATCGAGGCGCCACTGGGCGGGCACCGCCGCCTTCAGCTTGTTCAGCGCGATATCCTCGGGGATGGCGTCGAAACTGCCCTCATGCCCGGTCTGCGCTTCCGGGTCGCGGCAGGCGATCATCGGGCAGCGCCAGAAATGAAGCACCTTCGCGTCGTCCTGGTTGGTCACTTCCATCTCGAGCGCCACCAAGCCGGTGGCGGGCCTGCCGGGGCGGGGCGTGTTCTGACGCAGGGCGATGATCTTGGTCGTCGTCGTCAGCGTGTCGCCGATGAACACCGGGCTCAGCATCACCAGTCCCCGGTAGAACAGGTTGCCCTTGACCCTTTGCGAGACCACGGTGGTCTGGCCGATGGCGGTATTGCAGACCAGCATCGGATGGGCGAGGGGACGCGGGCAATCGGTGACCGCTTCGCTCAAGGTGGCGTCGAGCGCCAGGCGCAGCCGGTCGCCGAAGAGGGCCTGATGGAGCGCCGCGTGACCCTCGGTCAGGGTCACGCCCGGCACGCCGTCGTAGACCTGGCCGATCTCGAAATCCTCGAAGTAGGGCCCGCCCACCGGGATGCGTTTTTCCGCCATCGGGTTGCCAGCACTTACGTTCATAGGAGGGTGGCACATATGATCGTCTTTTCGCGGCCTCCGGGGTGGAAGCGCCGCGCCGTCCCCTTCTTATGTCGGAACGCCATGAGAAGCAAAGGGATTGAGGGCGAGGGAAGCGACGGAGACGGGGCCCCGGCGGCCCTGGCGAACGCCCCCTCCGCCTTGAGCGGCACGACAAAAAGCGCGCCGCCGCCACCGCCGCGACGGGCCAGCGCCCGAGCCGCTCCTTCAAGAAAACGGCGCCGGTGCCGACCGTCACCGTTGCCGCGCGCCTGCCCCTTGGCGAGAATCGCCATCGGCGAAAAAAAAGCCCGCCGGCAGGGAGGCCGACGGGCTGAAAGGGCGATCATACTGAAACAATGGACCGCGTCAAAAATACTTAATTTAGGTAATTCATGCAAGTTTTTTGTCTCGGCGCGCCAGCCGCAATTTTTCGCCCGCACGCCTTTTTCGCGCCGGACATGGAAGCGCCGAGGGCGCGGCGGCGTCTTCACCGGCCCCATGCCCTGAAGGCCCGGCGCCGCGGACCGAATTTGGCCGATTGGCCGTTGCCTATCGGCGCGCGATTGCTTATCAACCCTCTATCACTCGCAACGCCGGATCGATGACGAAGGGGGGCGATCGCAGCCGTGAGCAGTGTGCCGGACGAAGGAAGAGAAACCAGCGATTCGACGGCGCCTGGCGCCGGTCACCGGGAGATGGCCAACGCCATCAGGGCGCTCGCCATGGACGCCGTGGAGAAGGCCAAGTCGGGCCATCCCGGCATGCCGATGGGCATGGCCGATGCCGCCACCGTCCTCTTCACCCGGCATTTGAAATTCGACGCCGCCGACCCCGGCTGGCCCGATAGGGACCGCTTCGTCCTCTCGGCCGGGCACGGCTCGATGCTGCTCTACGCCCTGCTCTATCTGCTCGGCTACGAGGACATGACGATCGGCGAGATCGAACGCTTCCGCCAACTCGAGAGCCGTACCCCCGGCCACCCCGAATACGGCGCCGCCAGGGGCATCGAGACGACGACGGGACCGCTGGGCCAGGGGTTCGCCAACGCCGTCGGCATGGCGCTGGCCGAGCGGATGCTTGAGGCCCGCTACGGCCCCGAAATCGTCGATCACACCACCTACGTGATCGTCGGCGACGGCTGTTTGATGGAGGGCATCTCGCACGAGGCGGCGTCGCTCGCCGGCCACCTGCGCCTCGCCAAGCTCATCGTGCTGTTCGATGACAACGGCATTTCCATCGACGGGCCGACCTCGTTGTCGGTATCGGACGACCCCCTCGCCCGCTTCGCCGCCTATGGCTGGGACATCGCCCAGGTCGACGGGCACGACGAGGCCGCCGTCGATGCCGCGATCGCGGCGGCCAAATCCTCCCCGGCGCCGTCGCTGATCGCGTGTCGGACGACCATCGGCTTCGGGGCGCCGACCAAGGCCGGGACCGCGGCGACCCACGGCGCCCCCTTGGGCGCCGAAGAAATCGCCGGCGCGCGCGAAGCCCTTGGCTGGCCCCATCCGCCCTTCGTCGTCCCCGACGAAATTTTAAGCCCCTGGCGCCAGGCAGGGGCGCGCGGCGCGGCCGGGCGGGGCGATTGGCAGCGCCGCCTGGAGGCGCTCGATGCGGACACGGGCGCGGCGTTCGCGCGCACCCAGGCCGGTGAACTGCCCGCCGGCTTCGCCGACGCCGTGGCGGCGTGCAAGCAAAAGCTGGCGGGCGCAAGCGCGCCGATGGCGACGCGCAGGGCGTCCCAGGAGGTGCTCGAGATCCTCACCGCCGAGATCCCGGAGATGATCGGCGGTTCCGCCGACCTCACCGGGTCGAACAACACCAAGACCAAGGTCCAGGCCGTCATCACGCCCGAGGATTTCTCGGGACGCTACATCCATTACGGGGTGCGCGAGCACGCCATGGTGGCGGTGATGAACGGCATGGCGCTGCACAAGGGGCTGATCCCCTATGGCGGCACCTTCCTGGTGTTCACCGATTACTGCCGGCCGGCGATCCGCCTCTCCGCCCTCATGGGGCTCGGCGTGATCTATGTCATGACCCATGATTCGATCGGCCTCGGCGAGGACGGGCCGACCCATCAGCCGGTCGAGCACCTGGCGTCCCTGCGGGCGGTGCCGAACCTCATGGTCTTCCGCCCCGCCGACGCCGTCGAGACGGCGGAATGCTGGGCGTTGGCGCTCGAAAGCCGCACCTCGCCCTCGGTCATCTCGCTGACGCGCCAGAACCTGGAGCCGGCGCGCATCGAGGCGGGCGATGAGAACTTGTGCGCGCGGGGCGCCTACGTCCTCGCGCCCGCCGACCTCGAGGCCGGCGATGGGGAGGCCGGCGATGGGCGCCGGGTGACGCTCTTGGCCACCGGCTCGGAGGTCGCCATCGCCCTCGGGGCGAGGGAGATTTTGCGCGGCGAAGGGATCGACGCCGCGGTCGTCTCGATGCCGTGCTGGGAACTGTTCGAGGCGCAGACGGAAGAATACCGGGCCGAGGTGCTGGGCGCCGGCGCGGTCCGCGTCGCCGTCGAAGCGGCAAGCCCCTTTGGCTGGGACCGCTATATCGGTCCCGACGGCGCGATGGTGGGGATGGGCGGCTTCGGCGCGTCCGCCCCGGGGGCGGATCTTTACGCCCATTTCGGCATCACCGCCGAGGCCGTCGCCGAGGCGGCCCGGCAATGTCTCAAGGCCGGATCGGGGGCCGGGTAGGAAAGCTTTCGGCCGGCAACTTACGGGGAGAAGGATTATGGCGGTTCGGGTGGCGATCAACGGTTTCGGGCGGATCGGCCGTTTGGTGTTGCGTGCGATCCATGAGAAGCGGCGAAAGGGCATCGACGTCCTCGCCGTCAATGACCTCGGCACGATCGAGGCCAATGCCCATCTGTTGCGCTACGATTCGGTGCACGGGCCCTTCCCCGGCAAGGTCAGGACGACGAAAACGGGCATCAACATCGGCGCCGGCACGATCAGGGTGTTCGCCGAGCGCGACCCGGCGGACCTGCCCTGGGAAAAGCTCGGCATCGACGTGCTACTCGAATGCACCGGCCTCTTCACCAGCCGCGAGGCAGCCGGCAAGCACCTCGAGGCCGGCGCCAAGCGGGTGCTGATCTCGGCCCCGGCTACCGGCGAGGACATCACCGTGGTGTTGGGGGTCAATGACAACAAGCTGCGCAAAAGCCACCGGATCGTCTCCGCCGCGTCCTGCACCACCAACTGCCTGGCGCCGGTGGCCTTCGTGCTCGACCGCGCCGTCGGCATTGCGCGGGGATTCATGACCACGGTGCACGCCTATACCGGCGATCAGCGCATCCAGGACACCCTGCACGAGGATTTGCACCGGGCGCGGGCGGCGGCGCTCAACATCATCCCGACCTCGACCGGCGCCGCGCGCGCCGTCGGCCTGGTGCTGCCCGCGCTCGCCGGCAAGCTCGACGGCACGGCGCTCCGGGTGCCGACGGCCAATGTGTCGCTCGTCGATCTGACATTTACCGCCAAGAAGCGGACCACGGTGCGCCAGATCAACGACGCCATCGTCCGCGCCGCCAACGGCAAGCTCAAGGGGATCCTCGCCGTCAACGACGTGCCGCTGGTGTCCACCGACTTCAACCACAATCCCGCGAGCTCGATCTTCGACCTCACCCAGACCCAGGTCGTCGACGGACGGTTCGTCAGGATCTTGTCGTGGTACGACAACGAATGGGGTTTCGCCAACCGCATGGCCGACGTCGCGGTGCTTCTCGGCAAGCTCCGCTGATGAAAGGCCGGCGGCAGAGGAGACCGCCGCCGATCGGGCCCTGCGCTCGGCATCTCGGCTGATCCGATGGCCGGTTTCCCCACCCTCGATGCGGCCGATGTCGCGGGCAAGCGCGTGTTGGTGCGCGCCGACCTCAACGTTCCCATGAATGATGGCAAGGTCACGGACAGGACGCGGATCGCGCGTCTGGCGCCGACCCTGACGGAACTCGCCGCCAAGGGCGCCAAGGTGATCGTCATGTCCCACTTCGGGCGGCCCAAGGGCAAGGCCGATCCGGCCCTCTCCCTTGCCCCCATCGCGCCCGAGTTGGGCGAGGCATTGGGCCGCCCCGTGGCCTTCGCCGGCGACTGTATCGGCGCCGAGGCCGAGGCGGTGGTGGCCGCGCTCGGCGATGGCGAGTTCGCGCTTCTCGAGAATCTGCGTTTCCACGCCGGGGAAGAGGCGAACGACGCCGCCTTCGCCGCCGATCTCGCTTCGCTTGGCGAGGTCTATGTCAACGACGCCTTCGCCGCGGCGCACCGCGCCCACGCCTCGATCGCGGCGATCGCCCGGCTGCTGCCCGCCTTCGCCGGCCGGCTGATGGAGGCCGAACTCGATGCCCTGAACAAGGCGCTGACCGCGCCCGAGCGACCGGTGGCGGCGGTGATCGGCGGCGCCAAGGTGTCGACCAAGCTCGATCTCCTGGGTAATCTCGCCGCCAAGGTGGACACATTGGTGATCGGCGGCGCCATGGCCAACACCTTCCTCTTCGCCGCCGGCGTCGATGTCGGCGCTTCGCTATGCGAGCGGGAGATGGCGCCAAGCGCGCGCGCCATCATGGCAGACGCCAAATCCGGCGGCCCCGAGATCGTTCTCCCCACCGACGCCGTGATCGCGCGCGAGTTCAAGGCTAACGCGCCGAGCCAAACGGTCGCCATCGACAAGGTGCCGGCGGACGCCATGATCCTCGATATCGGACCGGCGACGGTCGACGATCTGATCCACAGGCTTTTGCGCTTGCGGACACTGGTGTGGAACGGTCCCCTCGGCGCCTTCGAGTTGCCGCCGTTCGACGCCGGCACCACCACCGTCGCCCGGGCCGTCGCCGAGCTCACCCGCGCGGATAAGCTTCTGAGCGTCGCCGGCGGCGGGGACATCGTCGCCGCGCTCGTCCAGGCCGGCGTGGTCGAGGACTTCAGCTATGTCAGCACCGCCGGCGGCGCCTTCCTCGAATGGCTCGAGGGCAAGGAACTGCCGGGCGTCGCCGCGCTTTCAGGGGAGGTTTAGGGGTGGCATATCTATAGGGGCAGATCGGTAGGGGTCAGGAGACGACGCGGCTTGCCGGGAAGTGGACCGTCGCCGTGGTGCCCTTGCCGGGCGCGCTGTCGAGCTCCAGGGTGGCGCCGTGCAATTCCACCAGGGCCATGGTCAGCGGCAGGCCGAGTCCCATACCCTCGTGGTTTCGCGTGTGGCTGCTTGCGACCTGACCGAAGGCCGAAACCGCCTTGGCCATGTCCTCTTCGGCGATGCCGATCCCGGTGTCCGCGACCGCGAGGATCAGCGCCCCGTCCCCGTCAATTCGCGCCGTTACCGTGACTTCGCCGCCTTCGGGGGTGAACTTGACGGCGTTGGAGATGAGGTTGAGCAGAATCTGCTTGATCTTGGTCTTGTCGGCGCGAAGCGGCGGGAGATAGTCCGCCGTCTTTACCGTCATCTCGATGCCGCGCTCCAGGGTTTGCTGGGTAAAGAGACGCGCCGCGCCCTCGCACGCCGCCGCCACATCGACCTCTTCCTCGTCCAACTCCAGCTTGCCGCCCTCGGCCTTCGACACCTCGAGGATGTCGGAGATGATGCCGAGAAGATGCTGGCCGCTGTCGGTGATGTCGGCCGCATAGCCGAGGTAGCGTTCGTTGTCCATCGGGCCGAACACCTGGTTCTTCATCACTTCGGAGAATCCGATGATGGCGTTCAAGGGCGTGCGCAGTTCATGGCTCATGTTGGCGAGGAACTCGCTTTTGGAGCGGCTGGCCTGTTCCGCCAGATCCCGCGCGGCCCTGAGCGCCTCTTCGCGCTCTTTCAACTCCGTGATGTCGCTCACTATGGCGACCGTTCCCCCGTCCTGGTTGGCGCGCTCGCTTACCTTGAGCCAGCGCCCGTCCCTGAGATTGAGTTCCAGCGACCCTTGCGGGGAACCGTTGGCGTGGCTCTCGATCCATGCATCGAGGTTGCCCCGGGTCTCGCCGGCGATAAGCGTCCCGAGAGCGTGGGCGAACTGGATGAAAGGCGTGCCGGGGTCGAGATGGGCGGATATGTCGGAGAAATAAACCCGCAGTTGGTCGTTGCACAGCACCAGCCGATCGTCGCCGCTGAACAGGGCGAAGCCCTCCGAAATATTGTCGATCGCGGCGCTCAGGCGTTGCTCCGACCTGAGCGCGCGTTCGCCGGCCTCGGTCTCGGCGGTGATGTCTTGCGCCGTGCCACGATATCCCTCGAAGGCCCCGGTATCGTCGTCGAACACCGGCAAGCCGCTGAGCCGGAACAGCCGCGTCTCGCCCTCGCCGCTGGTGATCTCGAAGGGGAGGTCGCGGAAGGGCGAGCGTGTCGATGGACCGGGAAGTTCGCGGGCGTCCTCGGCATCGGGCTGCTTGAAGGCGCCGAGGTCGAACAGGTTGGTGCCCCAGACGGTGCGCGGATGCAGTCGCAGGGTCTCGAGGATGCGCGCGGACACGAAGGTCAGATTGAAGCGCGGATCGGTCTCCCAGATCCAATCGGAAACCAGCCGCGAGATGTCGTCGAACCGGGCCTCCGCCGTCTTTGCCCGAAGACGCGCCGCCGTCAGGGCCGTTTCGTTCTGATAGATCCCGCCGACGGCGCTGAGTTCATTGGCTTCGTCGTGGACGGGAATGTAGCGCGCGCTGAGGTATCGGGGATGTCCCTGGATCTCGATGATCTCCTCGCGTTCGATCGGCTGGCCCGAGACCTCGATTTCGCGGATGACGTCCTCGATGGGAAAGGCCGGACGAAGGGCCACGGCGGTGCCGGTCCGGTCGAAGGCGGTGGCTTCGGCGAAGCGGCGGTACTGGCGGTTGGCGTAGATGATGTTGCCGTCAAGATCGGCCAGGAACATCGGCGGGCCGTTGTCGAGTAGCTGCGAGGCCTCGGGCGGGTGTCCGGATATCGGCGCCGGGTGAAGGATACCACCGTCCTCTCGCCGTGCCGGTTCGCCCGCGTTATCCGCGGCCACGGCGGCGGGTTCATCGCCCAGCGGGACGATCGAATCGGCGGCGGTCCCCGATGACGGTCTAGTTTTTGTCATCCTTGCCCGCCGGGGCCTCGAGTGCCCTGATGGAGTCGAGGTAGTCGGGGTCGCGGTGCCATCTTTCGAGCAGTAGGGCTGCCGATTCCGGCTTGATGTTTTCGAAGAACTCGAGCACCGGGGTCAGTTCGCGCGGGCTGATGACCTTGTCCTTGGCGTGGGCCTTGCGGGTCAGCATGAATATGGATGCGAAATTCGGCTTGTCGATTCCCACCGCCTTGCAGGCGACGGCAAGCGCCTCTCCATCGGGCTCGTAGACTATGCGGCGCACGAGCTTGGGCCTGAGCCCGGTGAGCTTGGCGTACATCGCCTCGAACAGCGGCACCTCGCCCTGGCGCAGGACCTCGATCAGCAACTGGGGCGATATCTCGTCGATCTCCGCCAGGCGATTTGCGACCTCGGCGGATTTCGAAGTTTTATCGAGTTCGGACGAGGCTTCGTCGATGAGGTCCTTGGCGGTCGCCTCGAGAGAGGCGTCGAGCTCGGTCGGATCGATGTCGAAATTGGCGATGATGTCTTTGCGCATCGCCGCCGAGACCCACCAGTACATGCGCCTCACCAGCACCGGTTCGAGATCGCTTCGGGTCAGCAGCGGGTTCTGATAGCTGTCCACGCGCTTCGACTGGTCGACAAGATATTCCATGGTGATCTTGGAGAGCTTGGCGTCGGGGTTCTCCAGCATGGTCTTGATGACGTCCTCGTGCCCGGTTTCGACCAGCGCGTCGGTGACGCTCTCGTTCAAGGTCTTGCGCATGGCGATCGCCAGCTGGTGTTGCAGCGCGCGGTGGTGGATGATTTCGATGAGGTCGGTGTCGTGCAGCAATTCGCTTTCGCGCAGGATCGGGTAGGCGACCTCGATCTTGTCGTTGGCCAGGGTGATAATCAGTTCGTGCGGCGCGTTCTCGGTCTTCGCCAGCCGCTCCGCCAATTCGCGCCTGACCGACATCTCCATGTCGTGCAGCAGTTGGCGCAGGATGTCGGTCATCAACGCCTTTTCGCGGTCGGTCAGTAATTCCTGGCTGTCGAAGAACAGATCGCTGACGGCGTTCACCAGCGACTTGCGCCCGGCGATGGTCTTGTCGCGGGCGAGTTGGTAAAGCTGTTCGATATCGTTACTCGACCCTTGGGCCATGGCTCGTTCCGTATCCCGGTTCGTTGCCTGTCTTCACTCGGCGTTACTGTCGCGTCCTGACGCCATCGACACGCCGCCGCCGCGTCCGTGAATTTGCCCCGACGGCGCTTCCGATGTGGCAGGTTGCGCCGAAGGGGAGGCGAGGATCACGATTAAACCGACAATTCGTCTAAATTTAGAGTCACTAACCTTAACCAACGGTAAAAGTTACGACAATCGGGACGACTCCGATGCCTGAATTAAGGCTCTGTTAAGGGCGTCGGTTTATTTTGCGGCCATCGGCAACCCAGAGACAAGCTCTCGATGAGAATCACGCCCGCCGTTCAGTTTCTCAACACCATTTCCAACATTCCCGCCCAGGGCCGCGTCCCGCCCCAGGCCCAGGCGCCAGAAGCCGCGAAACAGGCCGAGGCCGCCCGGTCAGGCGCCAATCGCAACAAGGTCCCCGGTCAGGAGAACTCGAATGCCGCACCGCCGGCCAACGCGCCGCGCGGCAGCCTTATCGACATCACCGTCTAAGACATCGGCCCGCTAGGACATCGGCCCGAGAACAGGCGTTCGACGCGATGTTGGCGGTTCTTGTCTTATTCTCCGGCGCGGTCCACATTAACGCCCATGAGCGACACACCCAAGCGTGGCCGCGGGTCTCCGGAGGGGCCCAATCGCGGCGGGTCGATGGTACGGAAAATCCCCGAGGGGGACAACCGTTTGCGCCTGGTCTGCCCGGACTGCGGTTACATCGCCTACGAAAATCCCAAGGTCGTCGTCGGCTCGGTCGCTACCTTGGGCGGCAAGATCCTTTTGTGCAAGCGCGAGATCGGTCCGCGCCGGGGCTACTGGACCCTGCCGGCCGGGTTTCTGGAACTCGATGAAACGACCCAAGACGGGGCGATAAGGGAAGCCTTGGAAGAGGCTTCGGCGCGTATCGAGATCCTGACATTGCTGGCGGTCTACAACATCCGGCGTATCAGCCAGGTCCAGTTGATCTACCGGGCCAAACTGTTGGCGCCCGATATCGCACCGGGGCCGGAGAGCCAGGAGGTCGGATTGTTCGCCTGGGACGATATCCCGTGGCCCGATATCGCCTTTCCCTCGGTCCATTGGGCGCTCAATCATCACCGCGAGATCGGCGATGAGACCGTCTTTACGCTCCGCACCAATCCGCCGGGCGAAACCGGAGATTATTGAGAATCAGCGCGCCAGGCCGAGAAGGGCGCGGGCGAAATCTCCGGCCTCGAATGGGCTGAGATCGTCGATGCCCTCGCCGACGCCGATGGCGTGAACCGGAATATTGAACCTCTTCGCCAGCGCCACCAGGACGCCGCCCTTGGCCGTACCGTCGAGCTTGGTGACGATCAGCCCGGTGACGTCGGTCATGTCGCGGAAGATCTCGACCTGGGCGTGGGCGTTCTGCCCCGTCGTGGCGTCGAGCACCAGCAGGCAACTCTGTGGCGCCGCCGCGTCGATCTTCTTGAGGACGCGGATGATTTTCTCCAGCTCGGCCATGAGATCGGCCTTGTTCTGCAACCTTCCCGCGGTGTCGACGAGCAAGACATCGGTGCCGTCCGCTTGTGCCCGCTTGAAGGCGTCGAAGGCGAGAGCGGCGGCGTCACGGGCGTCGTCGCGGGCGTGGACCTCGGCGCCCGCGCGCTCTCCCCATATGCGCAACTGGTTGATCGCCGCCGCCCGGAAAGTGTCGGCCGCCGCCAGCAGCACCGATTTTCCTTGGCGCCTGAACTGGTGCGCGAGCTTGCCGATGGTCGTGGTCTTGCCCGACCCGTTGACGCCGACGACCAGGATCACATGGGGCTTGGCCACCGGATCGAGGATGAGCGGCACCGCCACGGGCGCGAGGATTTCGGCGATGTCCCCGGCCAGCGCCGCGCGTACTTCATCGGGTGCTATGTCCTGATCGAAGCGATCGCGGGCGAGACGGGCGGTGAGCGCGTGCGCCGTCACCGGGCCGAGATCGGCGGCGATCAGCAGATCGTCGAGCTTCTCCAGGGTCTCGTCATCGAGCCGGTGGCGGGTGAAGATGTCGGTGATGCCCTGGGCGAGCTTCGATGAGGTGCGGCTAAGGCCGGAGCCTAGACGGTCGAGCCAGCCGCTCTTGGCTTCGGGGGCGTCGGCATTCATGGCCCCTGCCGGGCGATGAGCCGGCCGCCCTCGGCCCCGGTGATCATGGCCTTGACGATGCTTCCCATCGCCATTTCGGGATCGAGGCTGACCGGCGCGTAATGTTCGCTGCGCCCGGTGCCCGGGCTCTCCACCAGGATTTCGGCGGTGGCGCCGATCCGGCTTATGAGGAAGCGATCGAGCGCGTCGGCGCCGCTGGCGCGCAAGCGCGCCGCCCGGCGCTTGCGGATCTGGGGTGGAACCTCGGGCATCGCCGCCGCCGGCGTGCCCGGCCGGGGGGAAAACGGGAAGACGTGAAGGTAGGTCAGCCCGCAGGCCGCGATCAGGCTAAGGGAGTTCTCGAACATCGCTTCGGTCTCGGTCGGGAAGCCGGCGATCAGATCGGCGCCGAAGACGATTCCGGGACGAAGGGCGCGAACGGACCGGCAAAAGGCGATCGCCTGGGCCCGGCTGTGCCGCCGCTTCATGCGCTTGAGGATCATGTCGTCGCCCGACTGCAGGCTGAGATGGAGGTGCGGCATCAGCCGCTCCTCCGTCGCGATCAACTCCAGAAGATCATCGTCCACCTCGGCCGGATCGAGGGAAGATAATCGCAGGCGCCTGAGTTCCGGCACCGCCGCCAGCAGCCGGCGCGCCATCTGGCCGAGCGTCGGTTGTCCGGGAAGATCGGCGCCGTAGGCGGTGATGTCGACGCCGCTGAGCACGACCTCTCGGTAGCCGTGCTGAACCAGCTTGCGCGTCTGGGCGACAACCTCGCCCATGGGGACGGAGCGTGAATTGCCCCGGCCGAAGGGGATGATGCAAAAGGTGCAGCGGTGATCGCAGCCCTGCTGCACCTGGACGAACGCCCGGGCGCGCCCCTCGAAGCCCTCGATCAGGTGACCGGCGGTCTCGCTGACCGAGAAGATGTCGTTGACCCGGACCCTGGGCCCTTCGGTCGGCATGAAGCTCTCGGGCCTGAGCTTTTCCTCGTTGCCGAGGACCTGGTCGACCTCCGCCATGGCGGCGAACTTGGCGGGGTCGATCTGGGCGGCGCAGCCGGTGACGATGATGCGCGCCGTCGGCCTCTCGCGCCGGGCCTTGCGGATCGCCTTGCGGGCCTGGCGCTCGGCCTCCGCGGTGACGGCGCAGGTGTTGACGATGATCGTGTCGGTGAGCCCGGCGTCCCTCGCATGGGCGCGCATGACTTCGGACTCATAGGCGTTCAGACGGCAGCCGAAGGTGATCAGCGTCGGCTCGGCGGCGCGTGCGCCCGCCTTGCGCGCCTCGAAGCCGCTCATCTCGCTTGCTCCCCCGATAGCAGCGAGGGATCGAGGGTGGCGGTGAAACTGATGGCGACGGGGCCGGTCATCAGCACGTGGCCGTCCGATTGGCGCCATTCGATCATCAGCGACCCGCCGTCGAGTATCGTCCTCACCTCGCGCCCGATGAGCCCCCGCCGGTGCCCGGACACCACCGCCGCCGAGGCGCCGGTGCCACACGCCCTGGTGACGCCGGCGCCGCGTTCCCAGACGCGGAGCCTGATCTCGCCGGGCCCGATCACCTGGGCGATGCCGATATTGGCGCGCTCCGGGAACATCTCGTGATGTTCGAGCGCCGGCCCGAGGGCCTCGAGATCGACCGCTTCCGCGTCGTCGACGAAGAAGGTCGCGTGGGGATTGCCCATGGAGCACGCCGCCGGGTCCCTCAGAGGCCCCATCTCGATCGGCAGATGCAGGGTATCGGCGGCCGCGCTCAACGGGATGTCCCGCCATTCGAAGCGCGCCGGCCCGAAATCGAGCATGACGCCGCCATCTTTGCGTTGCGCCGCGAGCACGCCGGCCTCGGTCTCGATCCGGGCCCGGTCCTCGCCGCTTTCCTCCATCAGCAGCGCCGCGACGCAACGCGCGGCGTTGCCGCAGGCCGCCGTTACGCCGCCGTCGGCGTTGCGGATGCGCATGAAAGCCCCGGCGCCGTTGGCTTTCGCGCGCTCGAGCACGATCAGCTGATCGCACCCCACCCCGGTGCGCCGATCGGCGATGGCGCGGGCATCGTCGGCGGTGATCGCGACCGGCGCTTGGCGCGCGTCGATGATGACGAAATCGTTGCCGAGCCCGTGCATCTTGATGAAGGAAAGCCCGCTCATACCGGGCCTTATATGGCGTCAGGGGCGAAAAACGCAAACGGATTCAGTCGGCTTGGCGGGTGCCCGGATGGCCTGGTCGAGGCCCCGGCCCACACCTTATACCAAAGGTCCTTGATAATGACCCCTAGAGACGGCTTCCCAAGGTTTTCGGCTAGGAGCGCGTGGCGCGGCGATGTGGAACATCGGAAGCCATGCGCGACGCCGTCCGAAAGCCTTGGGA
>JACZQV010000156.1 GCA_022545545.1 Pseudomonadota bacterium | reverse complement strand
TGCTGGAGGGTCAGGCCGAGGACCTGCTCGCCGTCGAGATGGGTGATCAGGTCTTGGGGCTGGATGCCGGCGCGGAAGGCCGGCGTGT
Source organism: Pseudomonadota bacterium (assembly GCA_022545545.1). GTDB lineage: Bacteria > Pseudomonadota > Alphaproteobacteria > SMXQ01 > SMXQ01 > JACZQV01. Next base: position 5,294 of record JACZQV010000156.1, on the reverse strand, counting down.
CGTCGATCGGGGAAACGACCTTGACCAGGCCGTTCTCCAAGGTCACCTCGATGCCGAGACCGCCGAACTCGCCCTTGGTCTGGACCTGCATGTCCCGGTAGTTCTTCTCGTTGAGATAGCTCGAGTGGGGATCCAGCGCCGTCAGCATGCCGTTGATCGCGTTTTCGATCAGCTCCTTGTCGCTGACCTCTTCCACATAATCCGCGCGCACCCGTTCGAACACGTCACCGAACAGGTTGAGTTGCCGATAGGTCGCCGAACTCTTCTCCTGCGCCGTCAAGATCCCGATCGGCAATGTCAGTACCAGAGCCGCGATTGCTGCCAATACGAGTTTTTTGTTCATCCGCTTACCTTGTCAATGGGTGGGTTGGTGGGTGGCGCCAGCCACGGCAATGGGTTGATAGGCCGTCCGTTGCGGCGCAATTCTATGTAGAGCTCTGGGCTTCCTTTTTCGGGAAGCGCCATGATTCCAACCGGCTCCCCGGCGAGCAACCACTGGCTGGCGACGGCGTCGATGCGGCGCAACCCCGCCAATAAAGTATAATATCCCCCGCCGTGCTCGATTATCAAGAGTTGCCCATAATCGCGGAAGTGGCCGGAGAAGGCCACCTGGCCATCATAGGGCGCGACGATTTGGGCCGCGGGCAGGGTCTTGATGGTGATGCCCTTGGCTTCCCCGCCGAAGGCGTTCTTCGTGCCGAAGCGCTTGACCACCGGTCCCTGGGCGGGAAAGACGAGTCGCCCGCGGGCGAGACGGAAGGGGCGCTGGGGGGCCTGAAGCCTCGGCCGGCCGGCGGCGCCGGGATCGGCGGGAGGGGTGGTCCGGGCAGGCCCTTCGGGCTTTTTCGGCAAGCGCAAGACCGGCGTCGTTAGCGGCGGGCGAAGGACCAGCCTGGCGACCTTCTCGGCCTTCAGCCGCCTCTTTCGCGCCGTTTCGATGCCGGCCAGCAGCTCGCGCAGGTTCTTCGCCCGCGCCGCCAGCCGCCGCGCCCGGGCATGGGCCGTTTGGCGCCGCTTCCGGGTGCTCTGCTCGAGCGCGGATTTGCGCCCCAGAAGCTTCTTGAGACGGCCGCGCTGGCCGCTAAGCGAGCCGCTTTCCTTGGCCAGCGCCGATTGCTTGGCGGCGATATCCGCCTTTAATTTCGCCAGCTTCTCAAGCTCGGCCCGCAACGCCTTGGCCTGGGCCTCCAGTTGCGGTACGGCGGCGCGTAAGAGGATAGCGCTGCGCAATGTATCCTGGGGCGCGCTCGGCAGGGCGATCAATGCCTCGGGCGGCTGGCGGGCGAGTCGCTGCAGGGCGCCGATCATCTCGACGACGCGGGCACGCCGGTGCTCCAGCGCCCGCGTCTTGGCCCGATGGCTGGCATTCAGCGCCGCGATCGTTTCCTGAAGCGCCGTGACCGCCTTTTCGTGGTCCTGCGCCCGCTTGGCGGTCCGGATCAGATCGGCCCGCAAGTTGGCGATCTGGCGGCCCAGCGTGTCGGTCTTGCGCGCGAGCGCCTGATCCTCGCGGCGGCTCTTCTCGAGCGCCTTTTCGACTTCCTTCAGCTTGTCGCCGACGGCCGTCCCCGGCGCATCGGCGCCGGTCTCCTCGGCCACGGCGACGAGCGCGTCGGCAAGGAGTAGTGCGGCGCCCAAGCCAAAGACCGCGCCGATCACGGCCCGCCTGCGCGACCGGCCCTGGCTCCGCCGGAGGCTTCGCCGAGGCGAGAGCCGCTTCGGCGTGGCGAAGGCCCGCCGAGGGCGACGGCCCGGCGTCATGCCTTCAGGCGGAGACGCGCTCACCGGTGACGGCACGGGGCCCTCCAGCTCTGTCGACGAGGGAGACGCCGGTCATTTCCGGCGGCTGCTCCAGCTTCAGGAGTTCCAGAAGCGTCGGCGCCACATCGGCGAGACGGCCGTCCCTGAGGCCTTTGACCGCCGCCGGACCGTTGACCATGATGACGGGCACGGCGTTGCGGCTATGGGCGGTGTGGGGCTGACCGGTTTCGCCGTCCCGCATCAGCTCGGCGTTGCCGTGATCGGCGGTGATGACGAGGGCGCCGCCGGCCTCGCCGACGGCCGCGACGATGCGCCCCAGGCAATGATCCACCGTCTCCACGGCCTTGATCGCGGCATCCATATCGCCGGTATGGGCCACCATGTCGGCATTGGCGTAGTTGACCAGGATGAAGTCGAAGCCGCCGCCCGCGATCGCCTCGGTCAGCCTGTCGGTCAACTCGTGGGCCGACATCTCGGGCTTGAGATCGTAGGTCGCGACCTTGGGCGAGGGGACGAGGATGCGCTCCTCGCCGGGGAATTGGGTCTCCTCGCCGCCGTCGAAGAAGAATGTGACGTGGGCATATTTCTCGGTCTCGGCGATGCGAAGCTGGGTCATGCCGGCATCGGCCACCAACCGGCCGAGGATGCGATCGAGCTTCACCGGCGCGAATAAGGTCGCCATGAATTCATTCAGCGCCGCCGAATATTCCACCAGGCCGGCGGCGGCGGCGAAGCGGACGGTCCGGGGCCGTTCGAACCCGTCGAAGGCGGGATCCAAGAGCGCGCTCAGGATCTGACGGACGCGGTCGGCGCGGAAGTTGCCGAGCAACAGCCCATCGCCATCCTTCATGCCTTGGAAACCGGCGATCACGGCGGGGAGGACGAATTCGTCGGTGACCTCGGCGGCGTAGGATGCCGCCACGGCGCCGGCGGGGGTATCGGCCGGTTCCCCCTTGCCTTCGACCAGCGCCCCGTAGGCTAGCGCCGTGCGCTCCCAGCGTTTGTCCCGGTCCATGGCGTAATAGCGCCCGCTGACGGTGGCGATCGCCGCGCCCGGCACGCCGGCGATGTCCGATTCGAACCTTGCTATGTAATCGGCGGCGCTGGCGGGCGGGGTGTCGCGGCCATCGAGGAAGGCGTGAACATTGACACTGAGTCCGGCGTCGCCGACGATCTTGACCAGGGCGGCGATCTGGTCCTGGCGGGAATGCACGCCGCCAGGCGATATCAGTCCCATGACATGGGCGCCGCCGCCGCTTGCCTTGAGGTCACCGAGGAAGGCGCCAAGCACCTCGTTCGCGGCCAAGGAACCATCGGCGATGGCGGCGTCGATCCGTGGCATGTCCTGCATGACCACCCTGCCGGCGCCGAGGTTCATATGCCCGACCTCCGAATTGCCCATCTGTCCCTGGGGCAGGCCGACATCGGCGGCCGCAGCCTGCAGCAGCGCGTTGGGGCACTCCGCGATCAAGCGGTCCCACACCGGCGTGTCGGCGGCGAGGATGGCGTTGTCCTCGCGCTCGACGCGATGCCCCCAACCGTCGAGCACGCAAAGCACGACGGGACGCGGGCGGTCCGGGATAGGGTGCGTCATCGGGACAATCGCGACAATTGGCGGCAAATGGGCATGGCAGCCATATATGGGTCTTCACCGGCGGTCAAGGTAGTCCCCGGCGGTTTATATATGATTAGCGGCGCGTTTCGCCACCGCCGGGTGGCGCCGGGGCTTGGCCGCCGGCGCGTTCCACGCCTGCTCTCCGCCTGCCTTCGCCGACCCGCTACGCCAGCGAAGCGTGGCGAGAGCGGCTCTCGCCTCGGCGAAGCCTCGCTTCGGCGGAGCCAGGCCGCGCAGGCGGGAGGCGGGCGGGTGGATTAGGCCTAGTCGCGATGATAGGGGTGGCCCGCGAGGATCTGCTGGGCGCGGTAAAGCTGCTCGGCCAGCATGCCGCGGACGAGAAGATGGGGCCATGTCATGGGCCCGAGGGCAAGCACCAGGTCGGCCTTCTTTAGCAGCGCCCCGGCGTGACCGTCGGCGCCGCCGATGGCGAAGACGAGATCATCGACGCCTGAATCGCGGGCCTCGGCGATCATCGCCGCGAACTCGGCGCTGGGGAGCGTCTTGCCACCTTCATCGAGGGCGATGAGCCGGGCCCCTGCCGGCACGGCGCGGAGCAACAACTCCGCTTCGCGTTGCTTGCGGACTTTCGCGGCGCCGGCTGGGCGCGCTTCGATCTCTTTCAAGGCAAGCGGCCAGCGCAGCCGGTTGGCGTAATGATCGTAGAGGTCCAGCGCCGGGCCCCGTTTGGCGCGACCGACGGCGGCGATCAGGATGCGCATAAGGCCTGCGGACCCGGTATCAGGCGGTCAGTTCACCGGCGCGGCCGGCGTCCGGCGAGAATTCCGGACCGGTCAGCGCCTGGCTCCACATCTTCTCCAGATTGTAGAAGGTCCGCACCTCGGGACGGAAGACATGGACGATGACATCGCCGGCGTCGATCAGCACCCAGTCGCACCGGGGCACGCCCTCGGGCGAAGGGGTGTGGAGGCCGTCGGCCTTGATCCGTTCCCGCAAGTGCTCGGCGATCGTCCGCACGTGCCGCTGCGAGCGGCCGGTGGCGACGACCATGTAGTCGCTGATGGTGGATTTTCCGTGGAGGTCGATGACGACGATGTCCTCCGCCTTGTCGTCATCGAGTGAACTTTCAACCAGCGCCAGGAGGCGGGCGATTATATCGGCGGGCTTGGAAATCCTTGCTATCGTATTCACCTTGATCCGTTAACATTCAAATCGGCCGGGACTCACGCTCATCGGCGGACGAGGCTTATGATTGCCGTTTTCCGCCTGCCCTGATCTCGGTCCCGGCGGCCCCATGGGCCACGATCGGCAGGTATACCCATGCCGGCGGCGTCCGTTCCGCCAATTCCGGCGCCGCCTTGGCGTGGAGGCGCCCGGACCGGTAACGCCGCGCCGCTTTTCCCGCCAGCGCCTTAAAAGAATAGGAGTTTCGGTTGAAAATCGCAATGGGCACGCGGGCGAAGATCCCGGTCCAGTCGCGCCATCTGGGGATCTCGATCAGATTGTCCGCCCCCATCAGCCAGACGAAGCGGGTAAAGGGATTGCGCCGCTCAAGCGCCCCAAGCGTGTCCACCGTGTAGCGGGTGCCGAGCCTGGCCTCGATATCGCTGACCTCGATCCTCGGATGGCGGGCGAAGTTCGCGGCCGCCGTCAGGCGCTCGGCGTAGGGCGCCATGCCGGCGGCGGGCTTCAGGGGGTTTTGCGGCGAGACCATCCACCACACCCGATCCAGGCGCAAGTGACCGAGCGCCGCCAGGGTGATGTGGCGGTGCCCGTCATGGACGGGGTTGAACGAACCGCCTAAAAGCCCGATGCGCATCTTGCCTTGATCGCCGGTGATAGTGGCCGAAGGTATCGCGGCGCGGCTCAGGGCCGGACCTGGCCCGATCCGCGGACGAGGTATTTGTAGGACGTCAGCTGCTCGACGCCGACCGGCCCGCGGGCATGGAGCTTGTCG
>JACZQV010000155.1 GCA_022545545.1 Pseudomonadota bacterium | reverse complement strand
GGGCGAGCTCTCACCCCGGGAGACCTCTCACAGCGGGCGACCTCTCACACCGGGCGTGCCCAGAACCCCCAACCGCACGAATGCGCACGAATGCGCCGCACGGCGGATAAACGTTCAGCGGCGCTGGTATTGCGTCGCCCCGAACATGACCTCGCGCGCGCGCTCGTCCATCGGCGATTTGGGGATGTCGGTCATCACCTTGTTGCCGCGGCGCACCGCCGGGCGCGCCTCGATGGTATCGAACCAGCGCTTGAGATTGGCAAACTCATTGATGTCCTGCCCCTGGCGTTCGTAGGACTGGAGCCAGGGGTAGGTGGCGATGTCGGCGATGGAATACTCACCGGCGAGGTATTCATGCTCGCCCAAGCGCTTGTCGAGGACGTGATAGAGCCGCCCGGCCTCGTTGGTGTAACGATCGATCGCGTAGTCGATCGGATCGGGCGCATAGGCGCGGAAATGATGGGCCTGGCCCAGCATCGGCCCGACATTGGCCATCTGGAACATCAGCCATTCGATCACCCGGTAGCGCTTCGCCGGCGCCTTGGGCATCAGCCTGCCGGTCTTCTCGGCGAGATACATCAATATGGCGCCGGATTCGAACAGCGAATAGGGCGCGCCATCGGGGCCGTCATGATCGACGATGGCGGGGATCCGGTTGTTGGGGCTGATCTTGAGGAACTCACGCTCGAACTGATCGCCCTTGCGGATGTCGATGGGATGGGTACTGTACTCCAACCCCACCTCCTCCAGCATGATGTGGATCTTGCGCCCATTGGGCGTCGTCCAGGTGTAGAGATCGATCATCCGCTTCTCCCTTACGCTCCTCTTCCCGGCTCCTTGTCGCCCTCAGTCCGCCAGCTTCCTGCGCAGAATCTCGTTCACCGTCCGGGGGTTGGCCTTGCCCTCGGTCGCCTTCATGATCTGGCCGACGAACCAGCCGATGACCTTCTCGTTGCCGCCCTTGAACGCGGCCACCTGGCCGGGATTGGCGGCGATGACCTTGTCGATTTCGGCTTCGATGGCGCCTGAGTCGCTGATCTGCTCGAGCCCCTTCTCGGCGACGATGGCGGCGGCGTCCTTGCTGCCGGTCCGCCACATGGTCTCGAACACCTCCTTGGCGATGCGCCGGGAGATGGTGCCGTCATCGATCAGGTCGATGAGTGCGCCGAGGGAGGCGGCGGAGACCGGCGCCTCATTGATGCCGAGACCGGCCTTATTGAGTGCCGCGAACAGATCGCCCATGACCCAGTTGGCGCACGCCTTGGCGTCCCTTCCCTCGGCCACCGCCTCGAAATATTCCGCCGTCTCCCGTTCCGCCACCAGGACGCCGGCGTCATAGGCGTCGAGATCGAGGTCCGCCATGAACCGCGCCTTCTTGGCCTCGGGAAGCTCGGGCAGCGACGCCTTGATGTCGGCGACCCATTCGGCGTCGAGTTCCAGCGGCAACAAATCCGGGTCCGGGAAATAGCGGTAATCGTGGGATTCTTCCTTGGTGCGCATGGGGCGCGTCTCGCCGCGCGAGGGATCGAACAGCCGCGTCTCCTGCGCGATCACCCCGCCGTCCTCGATGATGTCGATCTGGCGGGCCGCTTCGTATTCGATCGCTTGTTGCACGAAGCGCACGGAGTTGACGTTCTTGATCTCGCACCTAGTGCCCAAATCCTCGCCCGGCCTTCGCACCGAGACGTTGACGTCGGCGCGGAGCGAGCCTTCCTCCATGTTGCCGTCGCAGGTCCCGAGATAGCGCAGGATCGAGCGCAGCTTGCGGATATAGGCGCCGGCTTCCTCGGCGCTGCGCATGTCGGGCTCGGACACGATCTCCATCAGCGCCACGCCGGACCGGTTGAGATCGATATAGGTCGCGCCCGGTTCCCGATCGTGGAGGCTCTTCCCGGCGTCCTGTTCGAGATGCAGGCGCTCAATCCCGATCGTGCGCGTCTCGCCGCCTTCAAGATCGAGGGTGATCGAGCCCTTGCCGACGATAGGAAGGGGGAACTGGGAGATCTGATAACCCTGGGGCAGGTCCGGGTAGAAATAGTTCTTGCGGTCGAACACCGAGGTAAGGTTGATCTCGGCCTCGAGCCCAAGCCCGGTGCGCACCGCCTGTTCGACGCAAAAGCCGTTGATCACCGGCAGCATCCCCGGCATGGCGGCGTCGACGAAGGAGACCTGGGTGTTGGGCTCGGCGCCGAAATCCGTCGGCGCGCCGGAGAAGAGCTTGGCCTTGGAGATCACCTGGGCGTGGATCTCGAGCCCGATGACGCATTCCCATTCGCCCGTGCGCCCCTCGATCAGCGTCATTCGCCGACACCACGTCCGGGCCTGGCGTCGAACGCCGCCGCGTCCTCCAGCACCCCGGCCGTTCGCAACACCGTCTCCTCGTCGAAGGCGCGGCCGATCAGCTGCAGGCCCAGGGGCAGGCCGGCGTCGGACAGCCCCGCCGGCAACGAGATGCCGGGAAGCCCGGCAAGGGAGGCCGGCACCGTGAAGACATCGTTGAGGTACATGGCGATCGGATCGTCCATCTTCTCGCCGACGGCGAAGGCCGCGCTCGGCGTCGTCGGCGTCAGGATGACGTCGGCCTTCTCGAAGGCCTCGGTGAAATCGCGCGAGATCAGGGTGCGTACACGCTGGGCCTTGAGGTAATAGGCATCGTAATAGCCGGCGGAGAGGACATAGGTGCCGATCAGGACCCGGCGCTTGACCTCCTGGCCGAAGCCCTCGGCGCGGGTGTTCTCGTACATCTCATCGATGCTATCGCCCGGCACGCGAAGGCCGTAGCGCACGCCGTCATAACGGGCGAGGTTGGCCGAGGCCTCCGCCGGCGCCAGGATGTAATAGCAGGGCAGCGCATAGCGGGTGTGGGGGAGGCTGATCTCCACCGTCTCGGCGCCCGCGCCTTCGAGCCAATCGATGCCCTGGCGCCACAGTTTCTCGATCTCGCCCCCCATGCCGTCGACCCGGTACTCGTCGGGGATGCCGACCTTGAGCCCGCGGACATCACCGCTCAGCGCCGCCTCGAAGTCCGGCACCTCGACATCGGCCGAGGTCGAATCCCGGGGATCGTAGCCGGCCATGGCGCCGAGCAATATGGCGCAGTCGCGAACCGTGCGGGCGAAGGGCCCGGCCTGATCGAGGGAGGAGGCGAAGGCGACGATGCCGAAGCGCGAACAGCGCCCGTAGGTCGGCTTCATCCCGACGACGCCGCAAAAGGACGCCGGCTGGCGGATCGAACCGCCGGTATCGGTGCCGGTGGCCCCAAGCCCGGCGCGCGCCGCCACCGCCGCCGCCGAGCCGCCCGAGGACCCGCCCGGCACCAGCGGCCGGTCCTCCCCGGCCTGGCGCCAGGGGTTCTCCACCGGGCCGTAATGGCTCTGGGTCGACGATGAGCCCATGGCGAACTCATCGAGGTTGGTCTTGCCGAGCATGACGGCGCCGGCGGCCCAGAGCTTCGCCGTCACCGTCGATTCGTATCTGGGCGTGAAGCCGTCGAGAATGTGGGACGCCGCCGTCGTCAAGGTGCCTTCGGTGCAAAAGAGGTCCTTGATCGCCAGCGGCAGGCCGTCGAGCGCCAGCCCCTCGCCCTTGGCGAGACGGGCGTCCGATCGCTGCGCTTGGGCCAGCGCGCGCTCCGGCGTCTCGGTGATGAAGGCATTGAGGCCGCGCGCCGCCTCGACCGCCGTTATCTCCGCCTCGGCCAGTTCGAGCGCCGAGAAGTCCTTGTTACGCAAGCCGTCGCGGGCCTCGGCCAGGGTCAGATCGGCGAGCCCGGCCATCACATGGTCCCCGTCATTCCACCACCTTGGGCCCGGTTATTCCAACACCTTGGGCACGGTGAAAAAGCCGTCCCGTTCCTCGGGCGCGTTGGCGATCACATCGTCGCGCGGCGCCGCGCCGGTGACCTCGTCCTGGCGCCATTTAAGCTTCATGGCCGCGACATGGGTCATCGGCGGCACGTCCCGGGTATCGACCTCGTTCAGCTGTTCGATCCAGTCGAGGATGTTCGACAATTCCCCGGCCAGGGCGGCGAGGTCGTCATCGGGCACCTTGATCCGGGCGAGTCGCGCGATTTTCGCCACTGTGGCTTTATCCAGCGACATCTGATTAAGTATCTCCAAACGGGAAGGCGCCTAAGCGCTTCATTTCCCGGCAGGAATTAAGCCCCCGGTCCAGGATCGAGACGCAAGTTATCACCCGCCATGCCCCTCCGCAACCCCGCCGAACTGCCAGAAAACTTGCCTTCCGGACAGCGACTCCTGGGCCTGGACGTGGGCAGGAAGACCATCGGGTTGGCGTTATCGGACATCACGCTGACCATCGCGTCGCCGCTCGAGACCATAAAGCGCACCCGCTTTGGCGACGACGCCGAACGGCTCGGCCGGCTGATCGAGGAATTCGCCGTCGGCGCCCTGGTGATCGGCCTGCCGATCAACATGGACGGCAGCGAAGGCCGGCGCTGCCAGTCGGTGCGCGCCTTCGCCGCCAACCTCATGGCCAGGATCGACATCGATATCTGCTTCTGGGACGAGCGCCTGTCCACCCGCGCCGCCGAGAGGATGTTGATCGACGCCGATCTCTCGCGCCAGCGCCGAGGCGAGCTGGTCGACAAAACGGCGGCCGCCTACATCCTGCAAGGGGCGCTCGACTTCATGGCCAAGGGTGCCGCCGGGTCCGAGCCGCCGCCCCGCCCCGCCGCCGGGTCCGATGGCGGGAAAACATGAGCGCTTCCCTCGCCGCCCTGGCGCCGATCTTCTTCCTCATCGCCCTTGGTTACGCGCTGAGGCGCATAGGCGTTCCCGGCGAGGGCTTCTGGGCGGGGGCGGAGAAGCTCACCTATTACATGCTGTTCCCGGCGCTCCTGCTGCACAGCCTGGCGGCGGCGTCCCTTGGCGGGATCGCGGTGCTTCCGGCGGCGGCGGCCTTGACCACGGGCGTCGTGACGATCGCCGTGATCACCCTTGCGATCCGTCCCTGGCTCAATCTCGACGGCCCTGCCTTCAGCTCCGTCTTCCAGGGCACGATCCGATTCAACACCTATGTCGGCATTGCCGCCGCGCTGGCGCTTTACGGCGATCCTGGTCTCACCCTGACGGCGATCGCCATCGGCATCCTGGTTCCCGTGGTCAATGTGCTGAGCGTCGCGGCGCTGGCCCATTTCGCCGCCCAAAGACCGCAAGGCGTGGCCCGTCTCATCGGCGCCATCGCCGGCAATCCGCTGATCATCGCCTGCGCGCTTGGCGCCGGGTTGAACGTAAGCGCCATCGAGCTGCCGGCGCTGATCGCCGACATCCTACGGTTCCTCGGCCGCGCCTCCCTGCCCATCGGACTGCTCGCCGTCGGCGCCGGGCTGAGCCTCAAGGCGGCGCGTCAGGCCGGCCCGGCGGTCGTGGTGACCTCGGCGCTCAAGCTTATAGCCCTGCCGCTGGTGACGCTGGTGGCGTGCAAACTGTTCGGTGTT
>JACZQV010000154.1 GCA_022545545.1 Pseudomonadota bacterium | reverse complement strand
GCCTATCTCGCTCAGTCACTGTTTCACGCGGGTTGCGCTTCGCCTGTGATGGTCTGACATAACGGCCGGTCACAGCACTGCGGACCTTGCCACTAGGTTTCTTGGCCATGGGTGATGTTCTCCAATTTCGGCCGCGTCTGGATAGACGCGGCCCTGCATGAATACCTCGGAGACGGCGAAGAAGCCGAGGCCATCCGGCCAGTGCAGGCGTTCAAACAATTCACGGGCCTTATCTTCATCGGCCAGATATGGAGCGAGTTGTGAGATATTTTCGATCATGGAGATTCACCGTTTGTTCTGATATACTCTACCGGATGGGTCGGGTATGTGAAGTATATAATCGCCTCGTTAAAGGACTGGTGCTAATTTTGGCGGCCGTGTTGCTGGGCTTGGCTCAACCGCTGCTGGCCGCGGCCCAGGACGACAAAGTGCACAAGAAGGAACAAACGCCAAAGGCGGCTCCGAAGCACGAACCGGCCAACGTGCGCCTGGCGATGCCGATGATGAACGCCGAGCGCGGCATGTATCTCTTCGCCTCCAAGGGCTGCGTCGCCTGTCACGCGGTCAACGGCATCGGCGGGCACGACGCCAAGAACCTCGACGCCCATACCATGGAAAAGGTGATGAACCCGTTCGACTTCGTCGCCAAGATGTGGCGGATGGCGCCGGCGATGATCTACGCCCAGCAAGAAGTCTATGGCGACCAGATCCTGTTCACCGGCGAGGAGATCGCCGACATCATCGCCTTCGTGCACGACGACGAGCAGCAGCATAAATTCAATGCAACCATGATTCCGTCCAAGATCATGAAATTAATGGGCCATGTCCATGACCCCAAGCCGGCGCATCAGAAAGAACTGGGCCACAAGCCGGGGATGCGGCGTCCTCGCTAAACTCTTGGAATCCTATCCCGGATAGACGATACCGCGCCTGGCCGCCATGTTGCGGCCGAGTTCCTTGAGGTCGGCCTCGGTCAGGCGCCGGCGGGCGAGGGGCAGGAGCACGGTGTTCTCCCAGGCGATGTGGCGGCGTTGGGCCTCGGCGAAGGCGCGGGCGTTGAACAGCAGGCGCACCGGGTTCGCCAATTTCGCCCCTTTGGCCAGCACCTCCAGGTCGGCGACGATGAAGCTTGCCAGATCCTCGTCGAGCTCGTGTTCGGACCGAAGCTGGGCGACGATATCGCCGATATTGTCGTCGGGCGGGCACCGGCGCTCGAGCAGGGGAAACAGATCCGCTTCCTCGTCCTCGGCGTGGCGCGGCAACTCCTCGGTCAGGATGGCGAGGATCGTCGCCGCCTCGTTGAACGCTGGGTCCGTGCTCAACTCCTCGGCCAGGGCTTCCAGCCTGTCCCACACCTGGCGCTGACGCTTATGCTCCAGGCGCATCAACGCCAGCGGCCGGAGGAAATGTTCCGGATCGGGCGGCTGCTTGATCAGGGGATCGGGCGCCACTGTCGCGGTCATGGATCGTCCTCCAGGAAGCGCCCAACTTAGAGTCACGGGCAAGAGTACATCCGATTCGGGCAGATGCACAGCGGCTATCGCCCACCCGGAGCCGCGGCCGGTTATCGGCAACCCGGATTCGGCGCTAAATTTTCCCGCGCGAGGACCCTTGCGCGAACGCCCGGTGATCCGATCGGATCGAGCCAGGACGCGGCGCTGTCTGCCCCATCACAGGTCTAATCTTCTTTATTAGCTCTTCTTCTTAAGCTTCTGCATTTGCTCGAGGAATTTTTCGCATGGGTCACTGATATCGTGGCGCGCGGTGAACCAGACGAAGTCGAAGGGCAGGCGCTTGGCGCCGTAACGCCCGGCATAAGGCTCGGGCGCGTTCTCGCCGCTCGTCACCTCGATCATGGCGAGGACGGCGACGGTCCGGCCAGGGGCCATCGTTGCCAGATGCATGGGCACGCCCCGGTCGGTGCGCGCGTGGCCGCCGCCGGTGATCAGCACGGCGCCGTCGGGGCCGCCGGCGGCGGCATCGGCGAGGGATCTGGCCATGTGGGCATCGCGGGCGCGCTGGATATCGACGAACCGCCCGGTCTTTTCTCGCGCCAGCATGCCGCAATGGGCGTCGACGATTTCCGTGGCCATGGCGTCGGCGATGCGCCGATCGACGGGGCGATCGAGCCCGAGGCGCGCCCTGAGCGCAGAGCTCAGCGCCCCCAGGCCTTCCCTGGCGATCTCGCGCACCAAGGGACGCGGCAGGTTCGCGGCGATCAGCGGAAGCCCGGAATCGAGCGCCGCCTGGGCGATCGGTTCATAATGGCGCCAATCGGGCCAGCCGGTCTTCGACCAGCCGAGCGCCGGGCCGAGGCCGGCGGCGTCCTTGGGGTCCTTGGCAAGATGCGCGGCGATGACGGGCGCCTTATCGGCGGTGAACATCTCGAAGGCGACCGCCGGGCGGCGTCCCTTGGCGATCAGGGCGCCGAGCACCCAGTCCTGCAGGCGGTGGTGATCGGCGTTGTCGTGCTTTTCGCCGAGCAGCACCATATCGGCGCGCCCGAGGGCGGCGATCAGCGCCGATGGCGAAATAAAACGGCCGCTGCCGGGCTGATAAATCCGCCCGGCAAGGGGGTGATCGGGCAAATGTTCCGAGGACCAGGGCGGCGCCGGCGGCAGTGGGGAGGTCATCGGCGTGTCCTTGGCCCTGGCCTCGTGGAGGGGCGGGGCGCAATTGGCTGCGAGTAGCGCTAACACTCCTATTATAGCCGCGCCCGGCGGGCGCCATCTCTTCATCGCTTTTGCCATCGAAAGCACCTAATTCCGTGGCCTGATCGCGGGCCCCGCGGCGGACGAGGTAAAATTTATGTGGCGGCTCCCACCCGCCGGCGCCGGCGGCCGGGTGGAGACCGTGGAATCGGCCGAGACCGGGGCCGGCACCAATCTCAACGTCGCGCCGGGCAACTTTTTCACCTCTCCCTCGCCGACGACGGGGGTTGACTCTGGCTTTCTCAAGACGGCTAATTGATGTCACAATAAGCTAATTGATGTCATAATAAGATGTCATAATAAACGGATTAGCGACCAGGCGGGTCCCCACCCGTGGAAACATCGCGTCTGGGGGCCAAACGCCCGGTTACAGGGTAAAACAAAACAAACGATGGGAGAATTATCCATGAGCAAGTGGTTGAGAAACATTCCCGCGCTTGCCGTCGCGATGGCGGGCGCCGGGATCTTCGCCGCCGCGCCCGCGGGCGCCAAGGTCGAAGGCGATACCATCATCCTCGGCTCGGCCATCTCGTTTACCGGCAAGTACTCGACCAACGGCATTCATGCCTCGAACGGGTACGATCTCGGCGTCAAGCGCGTCAACGAGATGGGCGGCGTCAAGGTCGGCGGCAAGATGTACAAGCTCAAGATCAAGTACTACGACGATGAGTCGACCCCGGCGCGCGGGGCGCAGCTCGCCGAGCGCCTGATCCGCCAGGACGGCATCAAGTTCATGCTCGGCCCGTACTCATCGGGCCTGACCAAGGCCGTGGCGCCGGTGACCGCGAAATACAAGATCCCGATGGTCGAGGCGGAGGGCGCGTCGCGCTCGCTGTTCACCCAGGGCAACAGGTACATCTTCGCCGTGCTCTCGACCTCGGAGCAATACCTCGCGAGCTCGATCGCCCTGGCCGCCGAGATCGCCATAAAGAACGGCAGAAAGCCGACGGATCTCAAGCTGGCGATGGCGTTCGAAAACGACCCGTTCTCGCTCGACGTGCGCGCGGGGGTAATGGACGACGCCTCGAAATACGGCATCAAGATCGTCATCGACGACAAGCTGCCCCGTGACCTGGCCGACATGTCGGCGACCCTGACCAAGGTCAAGGCGCTCAAGCCCGACATCCTGGTGATCTCCGGCCATTCCAAGGGGGCGGCGACGGCGGCGCGTCAGATCAAGGAAATGAAGATCGACGTGCCGATGATCGCCATCACCCATTGCGAGGCGGCCAAGGTGATCAAGAAGTTCGGCAAGGCGACGGAAGGTTTCCTGTGCCCGACCCAGTGGGCCGAGACGCTGAGCTATTTCGGCGCCTATTTCGGTAAGGCCGCCGATTTCGACAAGCTGTTCAAGAAGACCTACAAGGGCTACAAGAACGTGCCCTATCAGTCGGCCCAGGCGGCGGCGGCGATCCTCGTCTACAAGGAAGCCTTCGAGCGCGCCGACAGCTTCGACACCGAAAAGGTGCGCGATGCGCTGTCCGCGACCGACATGAAGACCTTCTACGGCAGCATCAGATTCGCTAAGGAGGGCAATAACATCGCCAAGCCCATGGTGCTGCGCCAGATCCAGGGCGGCATATTGAAGGTCGTGGCGCCGTCGAAGTGGGCGTCAGCGCCGGTGGTCCATCCGCGCAAGGTGCCGGGAATGTAACGCCACGGCGTATCGACTAGCTTGTACTGACCAGCTTCGGGTCCGCCCGCCTCCGCACGAACCGGCGGAGGCGGGCGTGCCCCGTCGGGGCGGCAACGGGGATTTCACCAAATGGATAACTTGATGATCTTGGCGCAGGCGCCGGTGATAAACGTGCAGTTGCTGCTGGACGGGTTTTTCATCGGCGCCATCTTCGCCCTCGCGGCCTATGGCCTGGCGCTGGTGTGGGGGGTGATGAACGTCAAGAACCTGTGCCAGGGCGACTTCGTCATCATGGGCGGCTACATCGCCTACGTGATGTCGGAAATGGGCATTCACCCGATTCTCGGTCTGCCGGTGGCGATCGTGGTGATGTTCGGCTTCGGCTGGTTCATCTACCGCATCATCATCCGCCGGGTGGTCGGCCGCGACATGTTCACCTCGCTGCTGGCGACCTTCGGCCTCGCCATCGTCCTGCAACAGTTGTTGAACCTGGTATTCGGGCCGGAGGTGCAGACCGCCGAATCCGGCTTTGAGATCCGCTCCATCCTCGGCGGCATGGTGACGGTCGCCGATATCAAGTTCATTGCCTTCGTCCTCACCGTCGTCATCGCCGGCATCGTCGTGACCTTCATGAAGTACAGCCGCATGGGCCAGGCGATCCGGGCGACGGCGCAGGACGCCCGGGCGGCCAAGGTCATGGGCATCGACACCGAGCGGGTCTATGCCTTCACCTACGCGCTGAACGCCTCGATCTGCGCCGCCTCGGGCGTGCTGATCTCGATGATATGGGTGATCCAGCCGTTCTTCGGGCTGGCCTATTCGATCCGCTCCTTCGTCATCGTCACCGCCGCCGGGCTGGGAAACCTGCCGGGCGTCATCGCCGCCGCCCTCGGCCTGGGCTTCGCCGAACAGTTCGGCGGCTTCATATTGGGCGCCGAGTTCCAGCAGGCGATCGTCGTCGGGATGCTCGTCCTCGTCCTGATCGTGCGCCAGGTACAGCAAAGCCGGAAACGCCAGGCGGTGGTATGAAATTCAGCCAAGCGCAGGTCGCGGGCTACGCCGCTATTCTAGTCTTCGGGATCGCCGGCCCCTTCCTGTTTCCCGCCTACACCTTTCAGCTCGCCGTC
>JACZQV010000053.1 GCA_022545545.1 Pseudomonadota bacterium | reverse complement strand
ACCAGAGGCGCTTCGGTACGAAGCAGCGGAACGGCCTGACGCTGCATGTTGGAGCCCATGAGGGCGCGGTTGGCGTCGTCATTTTCCAAAAACGGAATCAGCGCCGTCGCCACCGAAACGAGCTGCTTGGGCGAAACATCGACGAATTCAATATATTCCGGCGCCGATACGACGAAATCGCCATTGCGCCGGCAACTGACCAGGGATTCGGTAAGATTGTCGTTCTTATCGATCGTCGCATTGGCCTGGGCGATGGTGTATTTGCCCTCCTCCATGGCCGAAAAGTAGACCACCTCTTCGGTCACCTTGCCGTCGGTCACCTTGCGGTAAGGACTTTCGATGAACCCGTACTTGTTCACCCGGGCATAGGTCGCGAGGCTGCTTATCAGCCCGATGTTGGGCCCTTCCGGGGTTTCGATGGGGCAGATGCGCCCGTAGTGGGTGGGGTGGACGTCGCGCACCTCGAAGCCGGCGCGCTCGCGGGTGAGACCGCCGGGCCCAAGCGCGGAAAGCCGACGTTTGTGGGTGATCTCGGCGAGGGGGTTGGTCTGGTCCATGAACTGGCTCAGCTGCGAGGAACCGAAGAACTCGCGCACCACCGCCGCCGCCGGCTTGGCATTGATCAGATCCTGGGGCATGACCGAATCGATGTCGACGGAGCTCATCCGCTCCCGGATCGCGCGTTCCATGCGCAAGAGTCCGACCCGGTACTGGTTTTCCATCAACTCGCCGACGGAGCGCACCCGGCGGTTGCCCAAATGGTCGATATCGTCGATCTCGCCGCGGCCGTCCTTGAGTTCGACCAGCGTTTTGACGACGGAGAGGATGTCCTCGCGGCGCAGCACGCGAACCGAATCATCGGTCTCGAAGCCCAGGCGCGCGTTCATCTTGACGCGGCCGACGGCGGACAGGTCATAGCGCTCGGGACTGAAGAACAGGCCTTTGAACAGGGCTTCGGCGGTCTCCAGCGTCGGCGGCTCGCCGGGGCGCATGACCCGGTAAATATCGATCAGCGCATCCTCGCGTCCCTGGTTCTTGTCCGCCGCCAGCGTGCTGCGGATATAGGGACCGACCTTGACGTGGTCGATATCGAGGGTCGACAGTTTCTTGAGGCCGGCCTCCTCGATGGCGGTGAGAATCTCGTCGGTGATCTCGCCGCCGACCTCGATGAAGATCTCGCCCGATTTTTCGTCAATGATGTCGGAAGCGGCGTAACGCCCGATGACGTCCTCCCGCGGTACCAACCGTTCCTTGAGACCCTGCGCCGTCAGCTTCTTGACGACCTTGGGGGTGATCTTGGTGCCAGCCTTGACGGCGACCCTGCCGGTCTTGGCGTTAACCAGGTCCGAGGCGAGCTTGGTGCCACGCAGGAGGTCGACCGCGACGGGTGCGCTCCAGCCCTTCTTGGTCCAGGTGAAGGGCACCTTCTTGTAAAAGTAGTCGAGGATTTCCTCCTGTGCCATGCCCGACACCTCTTCGGGCTCAAGGGTGTCGCCGGACCGCGCCCTCTCGCTCCTGAGCTTGGCCGTCTCGCCGCTGTCGAGCGCCAGCAGCAAGGTCGTCACCGGCAGCTTGCGGCGCCGGTCGATGCGGACATAGACCAAGTCCTTGGCGTCGAACTCGAAGTCCAGCCATGATCCGCGGTAGGGGATGATGCGGGCGGCGAACAGGTACTTGCCCGAGGAGTGGGTCTTGCCCTTGTCGTGATCGAAAAACACCCCCGGCGAGCGGTGCATCTGGGAGACGATGACCCGCTCGGTGCCGTTGATGATGAAGGTGCCGTGATCCGTCATCAACGGCATGTCGCCCATGTAGACATCCTGCTCCTTGATGTCGCGGATGGAGCGCGCGCCGGTGTCCTCGTCGATGTCCCAGACCACCAGCCTGAGAGTCACCCTGAGAGGGGCGGCGTAGCTCATGCCCCGCTGCTGGCATTCCTCGACGTCGTATTTGGGCACATCGAACTCGTACTCGACGAACTCCAGCGTGCCGCGGTCGGAGAAGTCCTTGATCGGGAAAACCGAGCGGAACACTTCCTGCAAACCGCTGCTGGACCGTTCGCCGGGCTTGATCTCCATCTGCAGAAACTTGTCGTAAGAGGACTTCTGCATCTCGATCAGATTCGGCATCGGCACCGTCGAGTGAAGGCGGCCGAAATTTATGCGAACACGCTTACGACCCGTGAAGGACTGCGTCATAGCGACTCCTCGTATTACTAACGGTTAGCCCGATGGTCCGGCGCCGGCGTCCACGCGCGCGCCAGTTTCCCCGCGGGCCGATCCTCGGGATTGATGGAGGGCCAACGGGCCGGGGGCTGACGTCAACGCTTCCCACGACGAACCCGGGAACGGCCCACGCTCTGTCACTTGAGCTCGACTGTCGCACCGGCCTCTTCAAGCTGTTTCTTGGCGCTCTCCGCCTCTTCCTTGCCGACCCCTTCCTTGACCGCCTTGGGCGCCGCTTCCACCAGATCCTTGGCCTCCTTGAGACCGAGGCCGGTGAGCGCCCGCACCTCCTTGATCACGTTGATTTTCTTTTCCCCGAAGGAGGCGAGAATGACGTCGAACTCGTCCTTCTCGACGGCCGCTTCCACGGCGGCCGCCGGCGCGGCGACGGCCGCCACCGGCGCGGCGGCGGAAACACCCCACTTCTCTTCGAGAAGCTTGGAAAGGTCCGCCGCTTCGATCACGGTCAGTTTCGAGAGATCACCCACAATTTTTTCCAAATCTGCCATCAAATTCTCCTAAGCTTGAACTCCAGTTGTTTGGTCGGCACCTACGCCGCCTCGTCCTTTTCCGAATAGGCACGAACGACGCGCGCCATCTGCTCCGCCGGCGCCCCGAGGACGGTCGCGATCCGCGTCGCCGGGGCCGACAGCAGGCAGACGATCCGTGCCCGCAATTCATCGAGTGACGGCAGCGCCGCAAGCGCCTTGACGTCGTCGACGCCGAGCACCTTGTCGTCGAGCGCGCCGCCGATGATCGTGAGCTTGTCGTTCTTGTTGGCGAACTCGACGGCCACCTTGGCCGCCGCCACCGGGTCCTTGGAGGTTGCGATCGCCGTCGGGCCCGTGAACAAGGGCACGATCTGGGCGAACCTGGTGTCCTTGAGGGCAAGACGCGCGAGCCGGTTCTTGGTCACCCGGAAATTGGCGCCCGCGTGGCGCATTTGCCGCCGGAGATCGGTGGCCTCCGCGACGCTGAGGCCGCTCTGCCGGGTCACCACCAGGAGGGCGACATCGCCGACCGACTCACGCAGGGAAGCGACCAGTTGCTCTTTCTTTGCGCGATCCACTTTCTTTCTTCTCCGCTTCCTTCGCCTGGCCCGTCCAAGATGCCCGGTCCAGGCTTGGTGACTTTCGGACCCGGGAACGCGCCCAAGGCCCACCCGCCTGTCCCAGAGGTTCAGGCCCTTCCCCCAGCCGGCGTCAGGCGCAAGCCGGGGATAGGGTCGGAACTGTCTATGCAGGCGGTGTCCCCCTTAAGCCTCGCCGCCGGAACATTTCCTCCGGCAGGCTAGGCACCTGCGGTCTCGGACAGGTCGGACGGAATGCCTTCGCTTCCGTCCTTGTCCCCGCCGCCACGGCCGCGTGCCGCGAGGGCGTAATTCGTGCAAACCCCTCGGCTCAAGCGCCCGAGAGGCTCGCGATCTCCAATTTCAGCCCGGCCCCCATGGTCGAGCTGATCGAAACTTTCTTCACATAGGTCCCTTTGGCGCCGCTCGGCTTGTTGCGAAGAATCACGTCATAGAAGGCGCGGACATTCTCGACCAACGCCTGTTCGGTGAAACTCGCCTTGCCGATCCCGGCATGGACGACGCCCGCCTTCTCGGCCCTGAACTCGACCTGGCCGCCCTTGACCGCCTGAACCGTCTTGGCGATTTCGGCCGTCACCGTCCCCAGCTTGGGGTTGGGCATCAAGCCCCGGGGGCCGAGGATCTTGCCCAGCCGTCCGACCACGCCCATCATGTCCGGCGTCGCGATACAGCGGTCGAAATCGATCTCGCCCTTTTTCACCTTTTCCGCCAGATCCTCCGCGCCGACCACATCGGCGCCGGCGTCCGCCGCCTCCTGCGCCTTGTCGCCCTTGGCGAAGACGGCAACGCGAACGGACTTGCCGGTGCCGTTCGGCAGGGTCACGACGCCGCGCACCATCTGGTCGGCGTGACGGGGATCGATGCCGAGATTGACCGAAATCTCGACCGTTTCGTCGAATTTGGCCTGGGCCTGTTCCTTGACCATCTTGACCGCCTCGGCGACATCGTAAACCGCTTCGCGGTCGATGGCCTCATAAGCGCCCTTGAGACGCTTTCCCACCTTGCCCATCGCCTTACTCCGTGACCTCGATGCCCATGGAACGGGCGGAACCCATGATCGTCCGCATCGCCGCTTCCATATCGTCGGCGTTGAGATCGACCATTTTCTTCTCCGCGATCTCGCGGATCTGCGCCTTGCTCACCCGCCCCACCGGGTCCCGGCCCGGCTCCTTCGCCGCCTTGTCGAGCCCC
This sequence comes from Pseudomonadota bacterium, assembly GCA_022545545.1. GTDB lineage: Bacteria > Pseudomonadota > Alphaproteobacteria > SMXQ01 > SMXQ01 > JACZQV01. The sequence goes on along the minus strand of JACZQV010000053.1, from coordinate 14,983 downwards.
GCCGCCTTCTTGAGAAAATAGGACGCCGGCGGGGTCTTGGTGGTGAAGGAGAATGAGCGGTCCTGATAGACCGTAAGCTCCACCGGCACCGGCACGCCCGGCTCCATGCCCTGGGATTGGGCGTTGAACACCTTGCAGAACTCCATGATGTTGACCCCGTGCTGGCCGAGCGCCGGGCCGATCGGCGGCGACGGGTTGGCTTGACCCGCGGGCACCTGCAACTTGATAAATCCGAGAACTTTCTTCGCCATCCTCTTTCCTTAGAGCACTATCCGGCCTTAGAGCACTATCCGGCCAGTGCCGCGATGTCGCCGGCGCCGAAGCCGCCAAAATCCCTCGCGTCCATGGAACGGGCGGTGTTCATGCCTTTTCCACCTGCGAATATTCGAGTTCCACCGGCGTGGCGCGGCCGAAGATCGACACCGCCACCTTGAGCCGCGCCCGTTCCTCGTCGACTTCCTCGACCAGGCCGTTGAAGGAGTTGAAGGGGCCGTCGCAGACGCGGACCTGCTCGCCGATCTCGAAGGTGACGGCGGGCTTGGGCCGTTCTATGCCTTCCTGGACCTGGCGCAGGATGCGCTCGACCTCGACGTCGCTGACCGGGGTGGGACGGCCGCCATCGCCCAGGAATCCGGTCATTTTCGCCGTGTTCTTCACCAGGTGCCATGATTCGTCGGTCATCTCCATCCTGATCAGGACGTAGCCCGGGAAGAACTTGCGTTCGGTCTTGACCTTGGCGCCGCGGCGCATCTCCACGACCTCCTCGACCGGCACCAGGATCTGTTCGAAAAGGTCGGCCATGCCCTTCTGTCCCGCCAGTTCGCGGATCGATTCGGCGACCTTGTTCTCGAAACCGGAATAGACGTTGATGACATACCAACGGTGCGCCATGGCCTCAGCTTCCCAACCCCAGGATAGATTTCACCCCGATTCCCAAGAACCAATCGACGACAAAGAAGAAGATCGAGGCGCAGAACACCATGATGACGACCATCGTCGTGGTGACGACGGTTTCCTTCCGCGACGTCCAGGTCACCTTGGAAACTTCCTGGCGAACCTGCTGTACAAACTGCCAAGGAGAAGTCTTTGTCATACCGCCTTAACCAACCGGGTACCGGCAAATTCGCCCGCAGGCACCAGGAAACTTTCAATTCCGCGCGCGGAAGGCGCGCCGGACCTCGCCTTAACTGGCAGGAGTGGAGGGGCTCGAACCCCCAACCCCCGGTTTTGGAGACCGGTGCTCTACCAGTTGAGCTACACTCCTATCGTCCCGACTGTACCCTCGACTGGTGAAACCGAACCTCGGCCCACCCCGGTCCTTAGGACTTACTTTCATAGAAGGGTGACACATCTCACGGCCTTGCGGGTTGTTCGGCTAGGAGCGTGGCCCACCGTGATGCCGGTCCATCACAAGGGCCGCGCGAGGTGAGCGTAAGAGCCTGCAAGGCCGCCCGAAGGGTCGTTTTTCGCGGCCACCGGAGGGCGTCACCGCCGCTTGACGACCCGTCCTCCGCAGCAGCGGCACCTTCCCGCCTTCCGGGGTTGTAGGGCGGACAGTCGCTGCCGCTGCGGAGGGTGGATGTCCAGACACTCGCCTCGGCGAAGCCTCCGGCGGAGCCAGGGTCGCCGGCGCGCCGCCTCCACCCCGGTGGCCGCGAAAAGACGATCATATGTGCCACCCTCCTATGAAAATAAGTACTTGGCGGTTCCGTGCCCGGCCACCGTGGCCCTCGTAAATTCTTGGTGAGCATGAACTTCCGGCTTGGAATGTCGGAAAAAGGGGGTAAGTATCAGGATCGATCGGCCCCGATTTCACGGCCCGGTTTCACGGAAAGTGTGCGTGCGGGTGAAAGTTCCGCCGGGGGCGCTTGGCAACGGACAAGGATGGCCGAGGCGAAACATGGACAAGGATACCGATCACGTCACCGACGAAGAGGCCCTGCTGTTCCATTCCATGGGCCGGCCCGGCAAGATCGAGATCGCCCCGACCAAGCCGTTGACCACCCAGCGGGACCTGTCGCTCGCCTATTCACCGGGCGTCGCGGCGCCGTGCCTGCGCATCGCCGGCGATCCGTCGCTGGCTTACGAATATACCGACAAAGGCAATATGGTGGCGGTCATTACCAACGGCTCCGCGGTCCTCGGCCTCGGCGATCTCGGCGCCCTTGCGGCCAAGCCGGTGATGGAGGGCAAATGCGTCCTGTTCAAGCGCTTCGCCGATGTCGACGCCATCGACCTCGAGGTCGACAGCAGCAATGTCGACGAGATCGTCAACTGCGTGCGCTTCCTTGGCCCCAGTTTCGGCGGCATCAACCTCGAGGACATCAAGGCGCCCGAATGCTTCATCATCGAACAGCGCCTCAGGGACATCATGGACATCCCGGTGTTCCACGATGATCAGCACGGCACCGCCATCATCGTCACCGCCGGTTTGATCAATGCCCTCGAAATCACCGGCCGCAAGATCGAGAACATCAAGTTGGTGATGAACGGCGCCGGCGCCGCCGCCAACGCCTGCCTGGCGCTGATGAAGAAAATGGGCGCCTCCCCGGGCAATTTGATCATGTGCGATACCAAGGGCGTCATTTACGAGGGCCGTACGGACGGCATGAACGAGTGGAAATCGGCCCACGCCGTCGCCACCGAGGCGCGCAGTTTGGCCGACGCGATGAAGGGCGCGGACGTGTTCATGGGGCTTTCGGTCAAGGGCGCGGTGACCGGGGACATGGTGGCCTCCATGGCGGAAAAACCGATCGTCTTCGCCATGGCCAATCCCGACCCCGAGATCACGCCGGAAGAGGTCAGGGCCGAGCGCCCCGACGCCATAATCGCCACCGGCCGCTCGGATTATCCCAACCAGATCAACAACGTGCTTGGCTTCCCTTACATTTTCCGCGGCGCCCTTGACGTCAGCGCGAGCACGATTAACGACGACATGAAGATCGCCGCCGCCGAGGCGCTCGCGGCGCTGGCGCGCGAGGACGTGCCCGACGAGGTCGCCGCGGCCTATGCCGGGCAGCGTTTGCAATACGGCCCCGACTACCTCATCCCGACGCCGTTCGACCCGCGCCTGATCGTCGCCGTGCCGCCCGCCGTCGCCAAGGCGGCGATGGACACCGGCGTCGCCCGCAAGCCGATCGAGAATTTCGACGATTACCGGCGCAAACTGTCGGGCCGCCTCGATGCCACCGCCGCCAGCCTGCAGTTCATCCTCGAGCAAGTACGCGCCAACCCCAAGCGCGTGGTGTTCGCCGAGGGCGAGGAGGAAAAGGTGATCCGCGCCGCGCTTGCCTTCAGCAATTCGGGTTACGGCACCCCCGTCCTCATCGGCCGCGAGCACGCCATCCTCGAGACCATGAAATCGATCGGTTTACAGAATTCGGGCGACCTCGAAATCCACAACGCGGCGCTCAGCCAGCACAACAAGCGCTATATCGAGTTCCTTTACGAGCGCCTCGGACGGCGGGGCTCGCTCTACCGGGATTGCCAGCGCATGGTCCATCACGACCGCAACGTGTTCGGCGCCTGCATGGTGGCGCTGGGCGACGCCGACGCCATGATCACGGGCCTGACCCGCAACTACTCGGTCGCCTATGATGAGATCACCCGGGTGCTGGACGCCAAAGACGGGCAGCGGGTATTCGGCCTGACCATTCTCCTGGCCCGCGAAAAGACGGTGTTCATCGCCGACACCACCGTGATCGAGGTGCCGAGCAGCGAGGAGCTCGCCGACATAGCGGTGCTTTCGGCCGAGAAGGCGCGCCAGATGGGGCACGAACCGCGCGTCGCGCTGCTGTCCTTCTCAAACTTCGGCAACCCATTGCGCGACAGGGGCAAGAGGATCCGCCAGGCGGTCGATATTCTCGACCATCGAAATGTCGATTTCGAATATGACGGCGAAATGTCGCCCGACGTCGCGCTCAACCCCGAATTGATGGCGCGCTATTTCCCATTCTGCCGTCTCTCGGGCCCGGCCAACGTGTTGATCATGCCGGCGCTCGATGCCGCCAACATCGCCTCGAAGCTGCTCCAGGAGATCGGTGGCGGCACCGTCATCGGGCCGCTCCTGATCGGGCTCGACAAGTCGGCGCAGATCGCCCAGATGGGCGCCACGGTGTCGGACATCGTCAATCTCGCGGCCCTCGCCGCCCACGACGCGCTTCGCTGATATACCCGCTGATATAACCGCCGAAGAATCCTAAAGATCGGCGAGGCCGGGGAACGCGACGGCCGAGACCGCGACATAGACGAGGCCGGCGATGAGCGCCGTCGTCGGCACCGTGACCAGCCAAGCCATGACGATGGTGCGCAAGAGGGAGCGCCTGACCAGTTTTCGCCGCTGCCACGTCTTGAGCGCCGTCTCCGCGCGCTCGGTCAGATGGGCGTAGTGCTCGGCTTCCAGTTCAACCGATTCGTCCTTCAGCAGTTCGGCGACGACGGCGCGGCGCCACGCCATTTCCGAACGCCCGGTGTCGAACAGCTGGGGCTCCCGGTGGTCGCTGAACAAGGCACGGATGGCCCTGACCTTACCGGCCTCGTTCTCGAGATACTCGCGCAGGAACCCGACCCCGAAGATGGCGCCGAGCGCGATATGGGTGGAGCTTACCGGCAAAGCCATGGCGGAGGCCATGATCACCGTGATGGAAGACGAGAGCGCCACGGTGAATGCCCTGAGCCGGTCCATCTCCGTGATCTCGGTGCCGACCCGGCGCACCATCTTGGCGCCGAATAGGATCAATCCGGCGGCCAAGCCTACCGCGCCGATGAGCATGACCCAGGGAGGGATCGTCACCTTGGCGGTAATGGCGCCTTCGCCGACGGTGTGCACGATGGCGGCGAGCGGCCCGATGGCGTTGGCGACATCGTTGGAACCATGGGCGAAGGAAAGCAACGCGGCGGCGCAAATCAACGGCACCGTGAACAGCCGGCTGATATCCTCGCGCGTGTTCTCCATGTCCTTGGCGGCGGCGGAAACCAGCGGCCGCACCATGACGTAAATGAGCCCGAAGGCCGCCACCGAGGAAGCGAGAATCGTCGCGCCGTCGGGCCGCCACACCCGCTTCAGCCCCTTCATCAGGAGATAGGCGGTAAAGGCCGCGCCCATGATGCCGACGAGCACCGGCAGCCACCGTTTGGCCGCCGCGACCTTGTCCTCGCGGAACACGATGCCGGCCTTGATCGCGGCGAGGAAAGCGGCGGCGATGGCGGCGCCAAGGACCGGCGAAATGACCCAACTGGCGGCGATCTTGCCCATCACGCCCCAGTCGACGCTGTTCATGCCGGCGGCGGCGAGGCCGGCGCCCAGCACGCCCCCGACGATGGAGTGGGTGGTGGAAACGGGCGCGCCGATGTAAGTGGCGACGTTGATCCAGATCGCCGCGGCGAGCAGCGCCGACAGCATGAGGCGCACGAAGCTGCCGGCGTCCGGGATGGCGGCGGGGTCGATGATTTCCTTGGATATGGTCCCGATCACGTCGCCGCCGGCAATCAGCGCGCCCATGGTCTCGAATACCGCGGCGATGGCCAACGCCCCGGCCATGGTCAGCGCACCGGAACCGACCGCCGGGCCGACATTGTTGGCGACGTCATTGGCGCCTATGTTAAGCGCCATGTAGACGCCGATGACGCCGGCGACGATGACCACCATTGCCTGGGGCAGGCCGGCGACCTGGGTGGTTACGTATGCCGCGGCCAAGACCAGGACGAAAGCCCCGGCCAGCAGGTGGCGCGCGGCATGACCGTTGGGTTCGGTCGCGAGGGAAGGCCCTCCGGGGCCATTATTGGATGCTGTCACCCTAACCCGAAATTCGATTGTTGCCCTGTCGATACCCCCGCGGCCGACCCAATCCGGCCCCGGTCCGGTCAAGCAGCAGTCTCTGGTTGGTGATGAAACGCCCCCGAAAAATCTTGCCGCGTTCAAAGGCGCGCGGCGGCGCCTGTAAGTATCATTTCCGCCAATCGAGGTCCAGCGGAGAAGCGCAAAAATTTTTGAACCGGGTAAAAAATTTTATGCCTCGCAACCGGCGGTAGTCTGGCGCCCGATCACGTGCGTGGGTAGAGAATCGACCGGTAGATCTGCGCCGCGTCCTCGCCGAAACAGCAAAAGACGACCTTTTGGATCCCATCATCGGTTTCGAGAAACGCAGTCACCGTCTCGATCGCGATTTTTGCCGCCAGCTCGGACGGAAAGCGGTAGGCGCCGGTGCTGATCGAGGGAAAGGCGATGGAGCGGATCCGGTGTTGGCGCGCGAGCTCGAGGGAATTGCGGTAGCAGCCGGCAAGCAGTTGGTCCTCGTCGGCCTTGCCGCCGTGCCACACCGGCCCCACCGTGTGGATGACCCAATCGGCGGGCAGCCCATGGCCCTTGGTGATCTTCGCCTCGCCCGTGGAACAGCCGCCAAGGGCGCGGCATTCGTCGCCGAGCTCGGGCCCGGCGGCGCGGTGGATGGCGCCGTCGACCCCGCCGCCGCCGACCAGGCTGGTGTTGGCGGCATTGACGATGGCATCGAGTTCGAGCTTGGTGATGTCGGCGGCGACGATCTCGATTCTCTCGCTCATCACACCGTCTCCTCTCCGCCGGGCCGTTCACTCAGGCCGCGATGGCCTGCTCGGGCGGAACATAGTCATGCCCGAGGGCGATGGCCACCGCTTCATGGGTGATGTCGCCTCGATGGACGTTGAGGCCGGCGCGCAGATGCGCATCCTCCTCCATCGCCCGTCGATACCCCTTCTCGGCCAAGGCGAGGACGAAGGGCAGGGTGGCGTTGTTGAGCGCGAAAGTCGAGGTCCGGGCCACCGCGGCCGGCATATTGGTGACGCAGTAATGCACGACGCCGTCCACCACGTAGGTCGGGTCGGCGTGGCTGGTGGGGCGGCTGGTCTCGAAACAACCGCCCTGATCGATGGAGACATCGACGACGACGGAGCCCGGACGCATGCGGCCGACCAACTCGCGGCTGATGATCTTCGGCGCCGCGGCGCCTGGGACCAGCACGGCGCCGATGACGAGGTCGGCGTCGACGACGTAGTGCTCCACCGTCTCGGCGTTCGACTGGATGGTATCGAGCCGGTCTCCGAACAACAGGTCGAGCGCCTGCAGGCGGTCCACCGTCTCGTTGAGGATGGTGGTCTGGGCGCCCAGCCCGACGGCCATGCGGGCCGCGGCCGTGCCGACCACGCCGGCGCCGATAATCACGACCTTGCCGGCGGCGACACCGGGAACGCCGCCCAGGAGCACCCCCGCGCCGCCCTGCTCTTTCTCCAGACAGTGGGCCCCCACCTGTACCGACATGCGGCCCGCCACCTCGCTCATCGGGGTCAGCAGGGGCAGGCGCCCGAAGTCGTCGGTCACGGTCTCGTAGGCGATGGCGACGGCGCCGGCGTCCATAAGACCCTTAGCCTGCTCGGGGTCGGCGGCGAGGTGAAGGTAGGTGAACAACATCTGTCCCTCGCTGAGCATCCGCCATTCCTGCGCCTGGGGTTCCTTGACCTTGACGACCAACTCGGTGGTTTCGAAGACCTCCGTGGCGTCCTTGGCGATCGCGGCGCCGGCGGCCTCGTAATCGGCATCGGCGAAGCCGATCCCTTCACCGGCCTCCGTTTCAACCACGACGCCGTGCCCGAGCCCGACAAGCTCACGTACACCGGCCGGCACCATGCCGACCCGGTATTCGTGGGTCTTGATCTCCTTGGGAACGCCCACCTGCATGGTCACTTCCCCTTACCGATTCTCTGTGAAATCCGCCCGATATGGACCGGCCGCCACTCTGTCGCAGACGCCCCGCGCCGTCAACGCGGTTCTGCCCCCGCCGCCAGCGATGCGGTTTCCGCGGGCGCGGCGACACGCAAAAGATAGAGCGAGAGCCCGATCGCGGGGATGCCTGCCGCGGCTGCATACAGGAAGAAGTCGGTGTATCCCGCCTGTTCGACGACGATTCCCGTGAACCCGCCAAGCAGTTTTCCTGGCAACGTCATCAGCGAGGAGAAGAGCGCGTATTGCGTCGCCGTGTAGGAGACGCTGGTGAGGCTCGAGAGATAGGCGATGAAGACAGAGCCCGCGAGCCCGCCCGTCAGATTGTCGGCGCTGATGGTGAAGATCAGGAGGCCGACGTCCGGCCGCCCGACCGCGGCCATGACGGCGAAGGGAAGGTTGGTCACCGCGACAAGCACGGCCGCCAGCAACAACGGCCGCATGATGCCGTAGCGGACAACCAGGATTCCGCCGATGAACGCGCCCAGGATGGTCATGAAAAAGCCAAAGAACTTGATGATGACGCCGATCTGCTCCTCGCTGAAACCGATATCGATATAGAAGGGGTAGGCCATCACGCCCATGAGGATATCGCTGATGCGGAAGAAGCCGATGAACACCAGTATGACGACGGCGAGCCAGCCCATGCGGGCGAAGAAGTCCACGAAAGGACAGACCAAGGCGCCGATGAGCCAGGCCGTGACCGCGCGCAACCGCGGGTTCATGTGGTCGCTGCGCGCCAGGAAGGCCACCACCCGCTCCTCGCGCCGATGCGCGTCCACGTCGCGCGTCATCGCCGGCTCGCGGATGACGAAGACGGTGACGATGCCGACCAGCGTCAGCCCGGCGATGCCCTGATAGGCGGCCGGCCAAGACATTCTTCCGGCCATGATGAAGGCGCCGCCGCCCGCGGCGAGCAGCGCTATGCGATAGCCGAGCTGATAGGCGGCCGCCATGGCGCCTTGGACTTCGCGAGCGACGACCTCGATGCGGTAAGCGTCGATGGCGATATCCTGGGTCGCCGACGAGAAGGCGACGACGAGCGCGAACAGCGCCATTTGGGTCAGGTTCTGCGTCGGATCGGTCGCCGACATGCCGAGGATCCCCAGGCCGATGCCGATCATGGCCAAGAGCATCCAGCTCCGCCGCCTGCCCATGGCGCGGGTCAAAAACGGCAGCGGCAGGCGGTCTACCACCGGGGCCCAGAAGAACTTGATCGAATAGGTGATGCCGACCCAACTGAAGAAACCGATGGTGGCGCGGCTTATGTCCTCGCGCGCGAGCCAGCCGGAAAGAGTGGAGAACACCATGAGAAACGGCAGCCCGGCGGAAAAGCCCAGGAAGAGCATCCCGAGCACCTTGGTATTTTTGTAGACGAGGAGCGATTCGCGCCAGCTTCGCCGTGCCGCGCGGGCGGCGGGGGCCGCCGTCATGCCATGCCCAGTTTTTCGTCCAACAGGTCGGACAGCGGCTTGTCGGACCGGGCGCCGAATTGGCCGATGATTTCCGCCGCCGCCTTGCCGCCCAGACGCCCGCAGGTGGGAATATCGCAGCCTCGGGTCAGACCGAAAAGGAAGCCCGCGGCATAAAGATCGCCGGCGCCGGTGGTGTCCACCACCTTATCTACCGCCTCGGCGTCGAGGATGTGGATCTCCGAGTCGGTAAGGACCACCGAGCCTTTTTCCGACCGGGTGAGCACCGCCACATCGCAGTGGCCGCGTATTTCCTGCAGCGCGGCGTCGAAGCCGCTCACCTCACAGAGCGAGACGATCTCCGTCTCGTTGGCGAACAGGATGTCCACATGATGGCCGATCAGCTCCCGGAATTCGGTTCGGTGGCGGTCGACGCAGAAGGGGTCCGAAAGGTTGAGCGCCACCTTGTTGCCCGCTTCATGGGCGATGCCGGCCGCCTTCTTGAACGCCTTCTTGGCCTCGGGCCGGTCCCACAGATAGCCCTCGAGGTAAGTGACCTTCGCCCGCTTGATAAGCTTGGGATCGATGTCGCGGGGCGAAAGTTCGGCGCAGGCGCCGAGATATGTCTGCATGGTGCGTTGGGCGTCGGGGGTCACGAGCACGAGGCACCTGGCCGTCGGCGGGCCGTCGGCGGCCGGGGGGGTGTCGTACTCCACCCCGACGGCGCGGATGTCGTGGCGAAAGATGCCGCCGAAATCGTCGTCGCGCACCTTGCCGATGAAGGCCGCGGTGCCGCCAAGGGACGCCAGCCCGGCCAGGGTATTTGCCGCCGATCCTCCGGAACACTCGATCGCCGGACCCATCTTGGCATAAAGCGCCTCGGCCTCCGCGAGGTCGATCAGCGCCATCGTACCCTTGGTCAAACCGTTATCGTCGAGAAACTTGTCTTCCGCTTGGGCGATGACATCGACGACGGCGTTACCGATGCCGGCGACATCGAGGACGGAATCCGCCATAGCCTTGTTGCCTTCCGTCAACCGGGATCCGAAGACCAAAATATAGACCGCGCTTGGTTTCGCACAAGTGGCGTCAGTCCCCGTTGTTCGAATTCATTTGGTTTTCCGGCGGCTGAACGGGTATCCTGACGACAGGGCGCGTTCGACACCAATAACGCCGCCGGCCAAGCGCGCCAACCCGGCAGAGCCGTCGACGCCACGGGGGGCGATCATCCCGACCAAAAGCCCGTTGCGGGCCGGGGCGATCGGCCGAGGCGGTCAACGACATTCAGGGTGAGCAAGGAAGGAGCGACACAGCATGTTCCGCCGAAAGAAAAGTGAAGTGGCCTTGCCGAAGATTCCCATCGTCCCCGAAACCGGTGGCGGCTCCGTTGCGAAGCCGGTAGCGAGGCCGCCGGCGCGGCAGATGACTCCCTTACCGGTCACCAATCCGGTCCCGGCCCGGCCATTCACCGCGTCAACCGACCGGCTCTCGGACATTCCCGGCATGGGCCGCCGGCGCCCCGACACGGACGCCTATACCGGCGCCGAGAGCAAGACCTTGGTGGTCGGGCGCGACATCTGTCTGAACGGCAACAATATTTTATGCGACAGGCTGGTGGTTGAAGGCAGCGTCGAAGCGGAGAAGGTCGAAAGCCGGATCATCGAGATATCCAAGGACGGCCATTTCAAGGGTGCCGCGGTGATCGAAAACGCCGAAATCAGTGGCGGGTTCGAGGGGGAACTCAAGGTCAGCAAGCGGCTGGTCATCCACGCCGGCGGTAGGGTCATCGGCAAGATCCGGTACGGCCAGCTCGAGATCGAGGCCGGCGGCGAAATTTCCGGCGACGTCAAACTGATCTCACCGTCCGAAGGCCAGGCGGAGGAGCCGTCGCCGATGGAGCCGTTGCCGGCGGTAAAGGCAAAATCGCCAGAGCGCCAAGGCGCGCGGAACGCGTCCCGCGCCTGACTGCGGTGAGGAAGGACGCCACCGGTCATATCCGAAGAGACGGCGCCAAGGGCGTGATGGCTTGCTGATGGGCCTAAAGCCGGTATTTTGCCTCGCCGCCGTGGCTTTCGCCTTTACGATGGCGGCCTGCGCGGGCCCTCCGCCCATGACCCCGCCGCCGCCCATGTCCGGAGTTGAGACAGCGAAGGCCGAGATCAAATCGCCGGCGGAGGCCACCCGGCGCGGGGCGCCAATGCCCAAGGCCCCGGCGCCCAAGGCCCCCGCCAAGGCGGAAAAAAACGTCACCGAGACACCCCCGCCGCCGGAAACCCGGACCGCCAACCTGCCGCCTCCGGTGAACCCTCAGCGCATCATGGGACTGACCCGCGCCCAGCTTTCGGACCTTTTGGGCAAACCCCATTTCCGGCGCCGGGACATCACCGCCGAGATCTGGCAATACCGGCATACCGAATGCATCCTCGATGTCTTTCTTTACGAATCGGGCAACGACTACCGGGTGCTTCATTTCGAAATGCGTCAGGGCAAGGCCGCGGCCGCCTCCAGGACGCGGTGCCTGGCGGCGCTCTTGAATGCCCGCAACAGGGACGGGGCCGGTTAGAGAGCGACCGATGCCAGGCGTGCCCGACCACCCGCCTTCAAGGGCCGTCACGACAGGCGCCGCGGACACTCGGCCCGCGGGTCTAGGCGCCGGGGCCTATTTATACGACCTCTGGTATCTCGCCATGCCGGGTGGGCGGTTGAAACCCCGGCGTCTGGTGGCGATGACACTGCTCGGCGAGCCCTTGGTGTTCGGTCGCGACCATGCCGGCGCCCCCTTCGCGCTTCGCGATAACTGCCCTCATAGGGGCGTTCCTCTCAGTTACGGGGCCTTCGACGGCAAGGAGAACCGCCCCTTCGTCAACCCGGTGAAGGAACGGACATTGCGTTGGCGTACCTGAGGGCGTCGGCGCATTAAAGACCCCGCGCGTCCGCCACCTTCGGCCCCCGTTTCCCCCACGCCGTCTTCCCCTTAGAAAGTCACCTTTCCCTCGAACCGGCAAAGATCCTCGACCCCGCATTCCGGACATTTGGGCTTGCGCGCCAGACACACGTAGCGGCCATGGAGGATGAGCCAGTGATGGGCGTGTCGGCGCATCCGCTTCGGCACGACTCTAGCGAGCTTGTTCTCGACCTCCAACGGCGTCTTGCCGGGCGCCAGCCCGGTGCGGTTGGCGACCCTGAAGACATGGGTGTCGACGGCGATGGTGGGCGCGCCGAAGGCGCTGTTCAGAACCACGCTCGCGGTCTTGCGCCCGACCCCGGGGAGGGCTTCGAGGGCCCCGCGGTCGTCGGGAACCTCGCCCCCGTGCTCGGCGATGAGTATCGCGCTCAAACCAATGACGTTCCTGGCCTTGGTGTTGAACAGCCCGATGGTCTTGATGCGGCGGCGGAGTTTCGCCTCGCCCAAAGCCACCATCTTGGCCGGCGTATCGGCGATGGCGAAAAGCGCCTTCGTCGCCTTGTTGACGGCGACGTCGGTGGCCTGGGCCGACAACACCACCGCCACCAGCAGGGTATAGGGATTGACATAGCCGAGCTCGCCCTTGGGTGCCGGTTTGGCGGCCTCGAAGCGGCGGAAGAACTCATCGATATCGGCGCCTTTCATGACCGCCAATGTAACCCCGGCGCGCCGCCGTGCAAGGGCGATGATGGCGCCCAGAGGCGCCGATGGGTGAAGGGCTTTGACTTCGAGGCCCCCGATCGCCTATCAAATGGGCAATGGGCGTTACCGCCGTCACCCGCCGCGATTAGACCGGCGCCGAAGAGTTAATACCAAAGGTCCATGACGCGAACGCCCGGCACCCGCGATTTCGTCCTCCTCATCGCCCTTTCCCTGATCTGGGGCAGCTCATTCGCCCTGATAAAGATCGCCGTCGTCACCATACCGCCCATATCCCTGGCGACGGCGCGGGTCGCGGTGGCGGCGGTGACGTTGCTCATCATCCTGCGCCTACTGGGCGAGAGCTTTGGCCCCGGTCTTCGCCAATGGGGTCATTTCGCGGCGGTGGGCATGCTCGGAAACGGGTTGCCCTTCGCCCTCATCGGCTATGGCGAGCTCCGGGTCGACAGCGGTCTGGCGGCGATCCTGATCGGCACCATGCCGGTCTTCACGGTGGCCTTCGCCTACATCTTCCGGGTCGAGCGGGGCCTGACCTGGCTCCGGGGGCTGGGACTGGCGCTCGGCTTCGCCGGGCTCCTGGTGCTGGTCGGGCCGGCGACGTTGGGAAGGCTCGGCGATGACGGGGCGGCGCATCTCGTCATCGTCGCCGCCGCGGCAAGCTACGCCGCCACCGCCGTCTATGCCATGCGCCTCAGCCAGACCATTCCCATCGTGGTTCTGGGCGCCGGCACGATGGTCGCCTCCACGGTCATAATGACGCCGCTGGCGCTGGTGATCGACGCGCCCTGGACGCTGGCCCCGGCGGCGGCGGCCGTTGGCGCCGCGTTCATCCTCGGACTGGTCGCCACCGGGTTCGCGACCCTCATATTCTTCAAGCTGCTGGCCTCGGCCGGCGCCACCTTCGCATCGACGATCAACTATCTGATCCCCGTTATCGGCGTCATCCTCGGTGTCGCGTGGTTGGGCGAGAGTATAGGCGTGACCGAGTTGGCGGCGATGGCCCTGGTTCTAAGCGGTGTCGTGCTGGTGCGTTCGGGACCGTCGCCGCAATCGTCCTAGGCTTATCGGGGCAGGGGCTACGGCGGATCAGTCGCCGAACCCGAGAACGTCCTTCATGGAGTAAAGGCCGGGAGGCTTGCCGTGGGCCCATAGCGCCGCGTGCACGGCGCCGCGGGCGAAGATCTGGCGGCCCGTCGCCTTGTGGGCAATCTCGAACCGTTCGCCGTCGCCGGCGAACACCACCTTGTGCTCGCCCACCACGTCGCCACCGCGGAGCACGGCAAAGCCTATGTCGCCCGCGCGCCTGGCACCGGTATGACCGTTCCGCGCCCGTTGGGCGACATCATCGAGCGACACGCCCCGTCCCTTGGCCGCCGCCTCGCCCAGTCCCAGCGCCGTGCCCGAGGGCGCGTCGACCTTGTGGCGGTGGTGCATTTCCACGATCTCGATGTCGTAATCCTCGCCGAGGACGCCGGCGATGCGTTCGGTCAGCGCCAACATCAGATTGACCGCCACCGACATGTTGGGCGCCCGCACGATCGCCGTATGCCGGGCCGCCATGGCCAGGGCCTTCTCATGGTCGGAGTTGAGACCGGTGGTGCCGATCACGTGAACCGTCTTCCCCTGGGCCGCGAGGCCGGCATGCTCGACGGTGGCATCCGGGGCCGTGAACTCGAGCACGGCGTCGACCTTGGCGAACAACTCCACCGGATCGTCGCCGATGGGGACGCCCAACGCATCCAAGCCGGCGACCTCACCGGCATCGCGCCCGACGGCGTCGTGACCCGGCCGCTCGATCGCCCCGGCGATCTCGCAACCATCGGTAGCCCGCACCTGGCGCACCAGGGTCGTTCCCATGCGCCCGGCCGCGCCGGTAACGCCGATTCTCAACTCCGTCATGGCTCGAACCCTTCGCTTCCCTTCGATTCGAAGCGCGATTTAACCACAGGAGCCCTCGGCGCCGGGAAAATTTTCGCCCCCTGCCGGACAGCCCTGGGGGCAATGAATTTCAGGGAATTTTGGGGAGATTTACAGGAGCGCGCCGGGGCCTATTACCAGCGAGCCGATGAAAGTCTTCATCGGCTCGCTGGCAAGCGCGACCGCGCGACCGCAGCGAAGCGAGGAAAGCCAAGCGGGCGGACGCCCGCGCCCGGCGCTTGAGGGAACAAGAGGCGAGCCCAGTCATGGGCTCGCCGG
>JACZQV010000052.1 GCA_022545545.1 Pseudomonadota bacterium | reverse complement strand
TAAGTATGGTGTCCCCTTAATTCGTCTCGGTAATTTGGCGCTATGGAATTAAGTATGGTGTCCCCTTAATTGCACCTTAATTGAAGCCGGGCGCGCCGACGCCGTGGCCAGGGGGCGCTAGTCCCGGTTTACCGTGCCTTTCGGGACCATGGCGGTCCCGATGGAAAGCACCATGATGATGGCCAGGAGATAGAACACCCACTCCGGCTTGCCGAGGTCGATGACCCAGCCGAACAGCACCGGCGATAACGCGCCGCCGACGGAGGCGCCGGCGGAGACGAAGCCGAAGGCCCTGCCGATGGCGCCCTTGGGCACGGCGGCGCGCACCATCATGTCCCGCGCCGGGCGGATCATCCCCTGGGTGAGCCCGGCGAGGGTCAGGGCGAAGACGATCACCGTGAAGTGGAGGGAGACCCCGCCGACCACCAGCATGATAAGGGCGCCGGCGATGAAGGCGAGGGCGGCCTGGATGTCGTGCCGGGTCGTGCGGTCGGCGATGACGCCGCCCAACAGCACGCCAAGCGCGCTGGCGAAGAGGTAGCCGGTCAAGGCGCCGGAAGCGGCGGCGAGCGGGGTGTCGTGCAGGGACACGAGGGCGACGACGGTGAAGGCCTGGAGCCCGCCGCTGGCGAGCGACGTCATCGAGTAGAAGGCGAGGAAGATCAGCATCGGCTTCGACAGCAGGATGCCGATATTGCCCCTCAGCGTCTCCGGGCCGAGGCTGGGCATGGATGATGCGGTCTTCTTCTTCCGATGTCGCGCCGTCCTCCTGGATCCGGTTCCATTGGGTCGCCAGGACCCCCATGACGGCGATGCCGACCAGCCCGACCAGGACCAGCGCCGTGCGCCAATCGAAAAGCGTGGCCAGGAAGATGATGATCACCGGCGCCGTCGCCGTGCCAAGCTGGCCCGAGAAGGTGTGAAGCGAAAAGGCCCTGCCGATCTTGCTCCCGGCGATCGAGGCGTTGAGGAGGGAGTAATCGGCGGGGTGGAATGTGCTGGAGCCGACACCGATGACAACGACGAGGGCGACCAGGGCCCAATAGGACTGCACGAAGGAGATCAGGGCGATGCCCACCGCCATCATCGTGATGCCGGTGGTCAAAACCGCCCGCGCGCCGACACGGTCGACGAGGAATCCGACCGGAACCTGCATCGTGCCGTTGGCGATCGAGCGGATGCTCAACAACAGGCCGAGCGCCGCGTAACTGACCCCGAACTCGGACTTGAAGAAGGGAAAGAGCGGCGGCAGGCAAAGGACGTAAAAATGGCTCAGGAAATGGCCCGAGCCGATGATACCGAGGATCCTGACATCCCGTCTTACCGAGACGGTGGCTGCGTCCATACCTAGCCCTCTTTGAACGGCCCCTCATTTACGGCGTTGCCGACATAATAGAGATCAATCGCAAACGCGGCAAATCAAAGGCCCAAGAAGGGGCGCGTCTAGTTGACACGTCCTTCCCTCGCCGCCTTGGCGTAGTCGGACAGATCTTCGTGAAGGTTCGGGGTCGAAGACAGGAAGGCGTCGACGATTCTGGCTGTCTCGGTCGGATAAGTAAGCTGCCAGTGTCCGAGTCCGTGCAGCGCGCTTTCCTGACAGGCGATGGAGGATAACGGGAGCGTCTGTTCCATAACCTTCAGGAACATCTCGTCTAGCTTTTTCCTAAACGGATTCCCGGGCTCCCCCCAGGTGGGGAAAATGTCCCACCACATGTAGCAAACTGAATTGAGCGGGCTTGCCCCTGGTTCGTCGATGTAGGAAAGGTGGGGAGAACAACGGACGGCGAATAGCTTTTCGAAGATCGAGTAAATACCCTGGACACACCGCAACCGCGAATCGAGCGGCACGGATTCGTCAAGGACGGCATGGATGTACTCACTGCCCGATTCGCTAATCAGAAACCACAGACCCTGATTGAGTTGAGCGTCGTTGAAATGCTCCAGATATGCGTCAGGGTCTTCAAACAGTTGCGTAATATAACGAACCGCTGTTTCGGGATCGCCGTCCCAATAGGGCGCATCCAGATCGAAATGCCATTCGGGCTCCCGCACCTCATGATCGAACAGGTGTGCGACCCATTCCTCGAACGAAATATCCTTAAGTATTTGCTCTGCCACCGCCAATATCCTTATTTGTGGCGAACAGGGCGAGAGATCTCAAATCTTGAACTTGCTCTCGACCTCCTTGGGGAAGAGCTCTTCCGGTTGAAGCCGGCGCGGGCAAAGACCCTGCTCGTGGGCATAGAGCAGGACGGCGTCGAGCGTCTTGCGGTTGGCCTCGATGCCGTAAGGAAAGTAGTCGGCGCCGAACTTCACCCGCATCTTCTCGGCCATGTTCGCGCCCCAGGGGATGGGATAGCGCGAGGCGGTCATCTCCATCGCCCGGGCGATGCTCAGCGCCCTGGCCTCCTCGAAGGCGACGAAAAGGTTCTGGGCGACCCAGGGATTGGCGTCGAGCACATCCTTGCGCACGGCGATGATGTGCATGATGGGGAAGATCCCGGTGTCGGCGTAATAGGCTTCCTCGACCTCCCGATAGTCCGGGAAGAGGCGGACGATATCGCCATCGCCGGCCTCGAACGCGGCCGGCGTATGGGCGGTGAGGATGGCGTCGAGCTCCCCCGCCAGCAGCATCTGGTTCAACGATTTGTCCGGCACGGGGGTGACATTCACCCCGTCGGGCAGATAGAGCGTCACCTTCTCGGTCCGTCCCGGATCGTTCACGCCCCCCTGGTACCAGTCGATGTCGGCAAGCGGAATGCCGACATCGTGGACCAGCCAGCCGCGGGTATAGATGGCCGCGGTCTGGGCCCATTCGGGCACGCCGACCTTCTTGCCGGCAAGCTGTTTGGGCTCGGTGATGCCGCCGCCGCGGCGGAGATAGATCGAGGAATGCCTGAACATGCGCGACGGGAAGACGGGCAAGCCGGTGATGTCGGGCTTATCGCCGGCGACCTGGGCGATGAACTTGCCGAGCGACAATTCCGAGACCTCCCACTCGCGGTTCAGGGCGAAGCGGTGGAAGGTCTCCTCGATGGAGAAGTTGAGGTAATTGATGTCGATGCCCTCGGCCGTCACCCGCCCCGTCGCCAGGTCGCGCAGATGATCGTAATCGCTGGTCGCGATGGTCAGCTTGAGTTTGCTCATTTAACTACCCCATCCTCCCCTTAACTACGCCGGTCGGCGGCCGCTCCACCGGAAGGTTCCTTCGGCGTCATGACGGTCCCGATCGCCACCACCATGAATATGACCATCAGGTAGAACACCCACTCGGGCCTGCCGAGGTCCATGACGAAACCGAACATCATCGGCGAAATGGCGCTGCCCGCGGCCATGCCGGCGGAGACGAAGCCGAAGACCTTGCCCATGGAGCCCTTGGGCGAGGCCCCGCGCACCATCATGTCCCGCGCCGGGCGGACGATGCCCTGCATCAATCCCGCAAGCACCAGGACGACGATCATCAGGCCCAGATTGAGCGACGCCGCGGCGACCACCAGAATCAACAGGGCGCTGACGGTGAAGGCGAGGGCCGCCTGAAGGTCGTGCCGGGTGGTGCGGTCGGCGAACACGCCGCCGAGCAGGATTCCCGCCGCCGAGGCGATGAGGTAGCCGGTGAGAGTCGCCGAGGCGAGCGCCAGCGGCATGTCGTGCAGCTCAATCAGCGCCACCACCAAGAAGGCGTGCACGCCGCTCGCGGTCATCGACGTCATGAGGAAGAAGAGGAAGAACAGAAGGATCGGCTTGGAAAGCAAAAGCGCCATCCCATCCTTGGGCCCGGGGCCGCTGACCTGCGTTTCCGCTTCGGTATTCTTCGCCGGAACGACGTCATCGCGGAGACTGTTCCACTGGCTTGCCAATACCCCCGTGGCGACGAGACCCATGGCCCCGGCGATGAACAGCGCCGCCCGCCAGTTCCAGACGGTAGCGAGGAAGATGACGGTCGCCGGCGCCAGCGCCGAACCCAGATGCCCGGAGAAGGTATGGATGGAAAAGGCCCGTCCCATGCGCGAAGGCTCTATCGAGGCGGTGAGGATGGCGTAATCGGCGGGGTGGAAGACGCTGTGGCCGATGCCGGCGATGGTGAAGAGGATGAGGACCTGCCAATAGGTGGCGGCAAACCCCATCAGGCCGATGCAGACGGCCATGATCACCAGGCCGGTGGTCAGCACTATCCTCGCCCCGATCCTGTCGACCAGGAAGCCCACCGGGATCTGGGCGACGGCGGAAAGGGCGAAGGACACGGTCAGGATGGCGCCGAGGGCGGCGTAACTGACGGCGAACTCGGACTTGAGGATGAAGAACAGCGGCGGCAGGGTGAGCAGGTAGAAATGGGACAGGAAATGGCCGGCGCTGACCACGCCCAGGATCTTCGTGTCCTGTCTTACGCTAATCGCGGGGGAGGCTTCCATGAATGGCTCTAAGTTTTCAAAACAATTCTAAATGGTGAGCTAAGCTTCTTTTCCGCAAACCATTTTATTGCTGCGATTGGCCGTCAGGGGGGGACATGGGGGTCGGGAACAGCAGCGACTTGATGACCAGGGGGACGACGTTGGTGGGGCGGATCATCTCGCCGATATCGACATAGTCGAATTCCTTCAACTGCACCCCGTCGATCGAGATGATGTCGCCGTCGACGTTCGATTCCCGCCGCAGGATCTGGCCCAGCGTCTTGCCGACATCACCGTCGAGCATCAGCATGACCGGCCGCTTGGCCTTGATGGTCTCCGCCAGGCCGGCGCAGATGCCGTCGGCCAGCGCCTTCAACCTGGCGTGAAGCGGATCCCCCTCCCAGCGGAAGGCCAACGCCACCGGCTTCTCGCCTTCGGTGATGTCGAAGCGCCGATGCGCCTTGGCGATCTCGTCCGCGACCTGGCCAGGCTCTATGTCGCCGTCCAGCTTCACATTGGGATAAAGCACCGGCACGTTGCGGATCGGCAGCGCGTCGTGGTTCGAGACGGCGATGGTGTTGCCGCTGACCTGGACCGAGAACTGGGACGCGCCGATGACGGTGGCGCGGATGCCCTGGCCGGGGTCATAGACCTTGAACGGTATCCGCCCCGCTCGAAGCGCCCCGGAGATACTTTCGGCGAGCTGCCGGCCGACATCGTTATGATCCGCCTTCTCGCGGCCGTAGAGGAACTCGGCGACGCCGCCGGAGAAGGTGATGGCGTCCGGTTTCGGATGGTCGGGCAGGGGCTCGGTGACCAGCAACTCCTTGGCGAAATCGTCCGGCGGCTGTTGCAGGATCATCGGGATCAGGGTGTCCGTCATGGCGTCCACGAAACGCGCGATTTCGGCGCCCGAGAGCTTGGCGCCAAGGGAAAGTTCGATGCCCGCCCGCTTGGCATGGAGGAGCGCCGGCCCCTCGATGCACGCGAGTTTGCCCTCGTCGTCGAAGGCGATCAGGCGTCCGCCGACCTCGACGGCGGCGGTGGCAAGCACCCTGCCGCCATGCATGAGGGCGAGTTTGGTGGTGCCCCCGCCCATGTCGACGTTGAGGATGTTGCTGTGCTGCTGGCGCGACAGCGCGGCGGCGCCGGAACCGTGCGCCGCCATGGCGGATTCCATATGATGGCCGGCGGAGGCGCAGACGAACTTGCCCGCATCGGCGGCGAACAGGTGGGCGATGGCTTCGGCGTTGTCGCGTTTGAGGGCCTCGCCGGTGAGTATGACGGCGCCCGAATCGACATCCTCATGGCCGAGCCCGGCGGATTTATAGGCGCCCTCGATGAAGGCTTCCAACTGCTTGACGTCGATGGTGGTGGTATCGCTATAGGGCGTGAGCAGGATCGGCGAGCGCCACAGGATCTCGCGGTTAACGACGACGAAGCGGCTCGACAGCGCCGTCGAGAGCCGCTGCAGATGGACCTTGGCGAACATCAGATGCGAGGTCGATGATCCGATGTCGACGCCGACGGTGGTCAACTCCACATTGTCGGCGGTCCAGATCGCTTCGGCGAGGCGTTTCTCCTCCTCCGGCGTCATATGGGCGTGATCGAAGCCGAGTTCATGCATGGCCCGGGCTGTCTCCCTTGGGGTTCAATGGTTCAAGATCAAAATCGCCGCCGGCCCACTTCAAGCGGATCTCTGCACGTCGGGCGATTCGTCGATATAGGCGCCCATGTCCGATTCGACGCCGGTTTTGGCGATCTCCTCGAGCCACAGGCGGTGGATGCGGGGGTCCTGGTCCTCGTACTCGATCTGGTGCCCGCCCTTCTTGACGCTCAGATCCGTCGCCCCCTCGATCCCCTTGCGCCGGATCGCAAGGAAGGGATAGCGGCGGCTGCCCATGGCGATGGCGAGATAACGGGCCGGTTGCGCCGAGGTGTTGAAATGCTGGTGATTCATCCAGTAGGGCGGGGCATAAAGGATGCCGTGGCGCCACGGCACGCGCCGGAATTCCTCATCCCCTTCGTACCACAACAGCGTATAGCCGCTGCCGGTGACGGCGAAGATGTGGACGCCGGCGCCATGGCGATGGCCCTTCTTGTATCTCGCGAACGGTATCTCCGAGGTATGCGCGTGCATGGTGCCGTCGGCAAGGATGAAGGCGAGAGAGGTTGACCCGGCGCCGCGCGCATCCCAGGCCTTGAGCCCGAAATCGGTAAGATCGGGGACGAAGTTGGTCTCCCACATGTGCCGGCCGGGACGCACTGGGGTGAACTCGCCCTCGCCGTCGAAGAACGCCGCCTTGCCGACACGCTCGGGGAAATCGTAAGGGTTCTCGAAGACGAATTCCTCGTTGTGGATGAGGTTCATGACCAGCGGCAGGTCATGGGCGGCGGCGAGCAGGGCGCGGTCTTGACCCGAGCCGTTGAAATGCCGGTATTTCACGTTGAGCGGCAGGGCGAAGAGGCTCTTGGGACCCCATTCGAAGCTGTGCTTGCGCCCCTCGGGGGTTTCGACGGTGGTGCTGCCGTGCCCTTCGATGACGTAGACCACCTCCTCGAACACGTGTTTGGCCGGCGCGCTCATGCCGCCCGGTCCTATGTCCAGCAGGAAGGTGGAGACGAAGTCGCCGCGGCCCTTGAGATGGATGAAGGCGCCTTTGGCGTCGAACCGGGCCCAGGGCTCGGTCTTGACCGTGAACAAATCGACGCCGAAGTCCTCGACGATGGGAATGCCTTCGCCCTCGCACCACTCGAGATAGGGATCGAGGAGGAACTTGACTGTCTCGGCTTGCGCCACGCTACGGCCTTTCCCGGCGCCGACGAATCGGGACCGCCGACGCGGTCCCGGTGCCCCTCGACGTCGCTGGTTTCATCTTCCGCCCGCTCAGGCGGTCTTCTTCACGTAAGGCGTCTCGTCGATATATTCGCCCATCCGCGATTCGACGCCGTTCTTCTCGATCTCTTGCAGCCAGATGCCGTGAATCCGCGGGTCCTGGTCTTCGTACTCGACCTGGTTGCCGCCATCGGCGACGGAGGTGTCGACGCCGCCGGCGAAGAGCCTGCGTTTGTCCTCGACGAAGGGGTAGCGCATGCTGCCCAAGGCCACCGCCAGGTAACGCGATGGGGTGGCGGAGGTGTTGTAGTGCTGGTGGAACATCTGATCGGGCGGCGCGAAGACGACGCCATGGGTCCAGTCGATGCGCTGGAAGTCCTCGTCCTCGTCGTACCACAGCAGCGAATAGCCATGGCCGCTGACGGCGAAGACGTGGAAGTCGGCGCCGTGGCGGTGGCCCTTCTTATACGTCCCGACCGGCATCTCGGAGGAGTGCGCGTGCATGGTGCCGTCGGCGAGGATGAACTTCATGTTCGACGATCCGGCGCCGCGCGCCTCCCAGGCCTTGAGGCCGAAATCGGCGAGATCGGGCACGAAGTTTGTCTCCCACATATTGCGCCCCGGGCGGATGGGGATGAACTCGCCCTCGCCGCTGAAGTGACCGGCGGCGCCTTCGCGCTCGGGGAAGCGCAGCGGGTTTTCGAAGATGAAACCCTCGTTGTGGAACAGGTTCAGCATGATGCAGAGGTTGTTGACCGAGGCGAAGCGCG
The DNA here is from genome assembly GCA_022545545.1 of Pseudomonadota bacterium. GTDB lineage: Bacteria > Pseudomonadota > Alphaproteobacteria > SMXQ01 > SMXQ01 > JACZQV01. Next base: position 11,616 of record JACZQV010000052.1, on the reverse strand, counting down.
CGGTCTCGGCGCCCGAGCCGTTGAAGTGCTGGTAATGGGCGTTGAGCGGCAGGGCGAAGAGGCTCTTGGGGCCCCACTCGAAGCTGTGCTTCTTGCCGTCATGGGTCTCGACCGTGGTGCTGCCATGGCCCGAGAGGACGTAGATCACCTCTTCGAAGAGATGGCGTTGCGGCGCGGTCTTGCCGCCGGGCGCGATATCGATGACGAATATGGAGACGAAATCGCCCCGCCCCTTGAGGTGCACCAGCGCGCCATCGGCATCGAACCGGGGCCAGGGCTTGGTCTCGACCTTCAGAAGATCGACGCCCAACTCCTCGATGATGGGAACGCCTTCCCGCTCGGTCCATTCGATATAGGGGTCGAGCAGGAATTTCAGGTCTTTGGTATCCGGCGCGTCTGCCATGGCTTCGGTTCCCCGTATATTCGCTTTGCGTCAGGCCCGATTGTAGCACAGGGGCCTCATCACAGTGGGGCTCGAATGCGGCCCAAACCTACGTTATCTCCGGCGCTCAGCCCGGAGGGCGCGACGACCAGGCGCCGCGCATCTCCCCTTCCTTGACCAGCGAACGGATGATCTGCGCGACCGCGACGCTGGCCCTGGATGTCGGGTGATTGGCGGAATAGGCGAGGTAAAGGTCGCGCGACAGGCAGGGCCGGGTGATCGGGTGCGCCCTCAGCCGCCCTTCCCCGACCTCGCGGCGCACCGCGCCGAAGGCCAGTACCGTGTAACCGACCGCTTGCTCGACCAGTTCCTTGGTGGCGGGCACCGAATCGATCTCGAGGATGACGTCGAGCTCCCGGTTCTGCTTGTTCGCCGTCTCGTCGATCAGGATGCGGAGCCCGTGGGCCATGCTCGGCAGGATCAGCGGCAATTTGGCCAGTTCCGAGAACGGCGCCGGATCGGCGAGGTCGCGGTCATCGTCGCCCGGTGCCACGAGGCACAGATCCTCGGTGACCAGGGGCTCGCAAACCAAGCCCCGGACCGCCGTCGGGTTGTAGGAGAAGGCGAGGTCGAGGCGGTCGCTCTCGACCCATTCCATCAGGGTCTCGCTCATGCCTTCGACGATGCTGAGCGATACCTCGGGTAACTCGGCCCGGCATTTCCTGACGAGGGCCGCCGCCAGCACCAGGTTCACGGTCGGCGTCACGCCGAGCGCGATCTTGCCGCGCGGCGGGCCGGTGATGTCGATGAGCTGCCCCTTGGCCCGCTCGATCTGGCGCAGGATGATCGCCGCGTGTTCGCGCAGCACCAGGCCCGCTTCGGTGGGGGTGACGCCGCGCGAATGGCGATCGAGGAGCTTCACCCCGAGCTCGTCCTCCAGCTTGCGAATCTGCAGGCCGAGCGCCGGCTGGGCGACATGCAGATACGCCGCCGCCTTGCTGAAACTCTTGAGATCGACGATGCGGAGGAAGTATGTGAGCTGCCGGATAGTCATCTTAGTTAGAGATGCTACCAGTAATATAGCGTTTTTGTCTAGCGTCAATGGGCCGAATTTTGTCTTATCGGCGCCCCGGCGCCTTCCCGCCGCTCGGCCACCGGGCGTGGGGCCTCCCTCGGCGGCGTGTCACCGGGCCCCCGGTTTCGCCGGTCCCCGGCGTCCGGCCAGAGCGCGAATGACTTTGTCATTGGCGCCGATTTTTGATATTAGCTTGCGGTCTCGCCACTCGTGAAAGCCAGCGTCGGCGTGCGCTTTAGCCCTCGGGGCCGGGGCCGGGACGGGCTTCGCGGCGCCGGCGGGCGTTTCGCAACGGGGAATTCGTCGTCTCGGCCAGGTCCGGCGCCATTGCCGGTGCGCCGGGTTCTGCGTATTCTGATCATCGCCGTCCCAAGGCGCGGGAATTCCCCAAGGCCAGGGACTTCCCCAAGGTGAGGGACTTCCCCAAGGCCAGGGACTTCATTGTCGATCGAACGGAAAGAGTGATGAGCACGATAGAGAAAGAGACGGAAACCGGGAAAAGCGGTTCGGGCTACGCCGGATACAACGAGCCCCACACCGACTTGCGGGACTGGCTCGAACGCATCGAGCGCACCGGCCAGATCAAGAAGATCGACGGCGCCGACTGGAACCTCGAGATCGGCGCCATCGCCGAGATGATCTATCACGAATCGCCCGAGAACCCGCCCTGTCTGCTGTTCGACAACATTCCGGGCTATGACAAGGGTTTCCGCGTCCTTTCGGGCATGACCAATTCGCCCAAGCGCCTCGCCGTCACCCTCGGCCTGCCCGATCCCGACACCGCCCTCGACGTGGTCCAGTCCTATCGCGACCGCATGAAGAGCTTCGAGCCGATCCCCTCGCGCACCGTCGATTCCGGCGCCGTGCTGGAGAACGTCGATCGCGACGAGGACGTGAATATCTTCAAGTTCCCGGTGCCGTTCCTCCATGAGCTCGACGGCGGGCGCTTCATCGGCACCGGCGATCTGGTGATCATGAAGGACCCGGATACCGATTGGGTCAATATCGGCACCTACCGGGTGATGATCCATGACAAGAAGACGCTGGGCCTGTGGATGTCGCCCGGCAAGCACGGCCGGATCATCCGCGAGAAATATTTCAAGCAGGGCAAGCCCTGTCCGGTGGCGATCAGCGTCGGCCACGATCCGCTGTTGTTCCTGGCCGCCGGCAACGAGGTCAATTACGGCGTTTCGGAGTTCGCCTACGCCGGCGGCCATCGCGGCATGCCCTTCGACGTGATTAAGAGCGAGGTCCACGGCCTGCCGATCCCGGCCGACGCCGAGATCGTGATCGAGGGCGAGATCCGCGAGGACGACAAACTGCCCGAGGGCCCGTTCGGCGAGTGGACCGGCTATTACGCCTCGTCCGTGCGCGAGGACCCGGTGGTCCACATCCAGCGCGTCTATTGGCGCAACGACCCGATCATCACCATGGCCCGGCCCGGCCGCCCGCCGTCCGACTATTCGCTTTCCAAATGCGTCATCAAGTCGGCGATGATCTGGGACGAGGTCGAGAGCGCCGGCCTTCCCGGCGTCAAGGCCGTATGGTGCCACGAGCCCGGCGGCGGCCGCCTGTTCAACGTCATCTCCATCACCCAGGCCTATCCCGGCCACGCCAAGCAGGCGGCGATGCTGGCGGCCAACTGCCACGCCGGCAACTATCTCGGCCGCTGGGTCATCGTCGTCGATGACGACATCGATCCCTCGAACCTTTGGGACGTGACCTGGGCGATGGCGACGCGCTGCGATCCCGACGAGGATATCGACATCATCCGCAAGGCCTGGAGCGGGGCGCTCGATCCGCGCAAGAGGGTCGGCGACAACTTCAACTCCCGGGCCATCGTCGACGCCTGCCGCCCGTACGAATGGCGGGACGAATTCCCGCCGGTGGCGGAATCCAGTCCCGATCTCAAGCAGAAGACCTACGACAAGTGGAAAGACCTGCTGGACTGACCGGCGGGGCGGGGCGCGCCGCCGGCGTGCCCCTTTGCCATGAGCATGCCTGAGACGAAACTGCCCGAGACCAGACTGCCCGAGAGTTGGGGCAAGGGCAAACCGTTCGGGCGGTCGTTCTGGGTGTTCGCCGCCCTCGCCGTCCTCAGTGGCGTCCTTTGCTACCGGCTCAAGGGCGAGGACGCCTTCATCGGCGCGCTTGCCGGCGATCTCGATCTGTTCATGGTCCTGCTTCCGCGCATGGCCGCGGCCATGTTGATGGCGGGTCTCGTCCAGGTGCTGTTGTCGCCGGAGTTCGTCGCCAGATGGGTCGGCGGGCAATCGGGCGTCCGGGGAATCTGCATCGCCGGGCTCGCCGGCATCCTGACGCCGGGCGGGCCGATGACGTCTTTTCCCCTGGTCGTCGCCTTCCATATGTCCGGCGCCGACCGCGGGGCGCTGGTCACCTATCTCACCGCCTGGTCCCTGTTGGGCCTGCAGCGCATGCTGGTCTGGGAAATCCCGCTGATGGGCACCGAATTCGCCTTCCTGCGCCTGCTCGCGGGCCTGGCGCTGCCGATCATCGCCGGGCTGATCGCCCGCAGGCTGCCGTTCGGCCCCATCGGCGCGAAGGTGGAGGACGCCTGACGTGGTGGGCCTGACCGCCGTCGTGTTGTGGTTGATGGTCGCGGGCCTTGTGGTGGTGGCCTATCGCCGGCCGGAAAAGAAGCACCGTCTCGGGCTTCGCGTCGGCGTCAATATCATCGCCGCCAACACCCCGAGGGTCATCATGGCGCTGCTGATCGCCGGGTTCGCCAGCCAGATTTTGCCGAAGGAGCTGGTGGCCGGGTGGATCGGCGGCGATTCGGGCATTCGCGGCATCCTCATCGCCTCGCTCGTCGGCGGCTTCATTCCCGGCGGCGGCATCATCTCCTTTCCCGTCGCCGTGGTCCTCTACAAGGCCGGCGCCGACATCCCGCAACTGGTGGCGTTCCTCACCTCCTGGTCGGTACTGGGCATCCACCGGGTGTTCCTCTTCGAGGTGCCGATGTTGGGGCCGCGGTTCGCCGTGATGCGGCTTTCGGCGTCGGTCCTGTTGCCGCCGTTATCCGGCGTGATCGCGGCGGTCCTGGTGGCGCTGGTGCAGAACCGGCCGCTGACGCTTTAGCGGCTAATGCCCTAAGGGACCGGTGGCGGGGCCGGCGCCAATCGCGGTCGGCTAGAGCAGGAAAGTGTTAATCGAACCCGAAAGCCTGGAAAGTTCATAAAATACTGTCGGCAAGCATAAGATGCTGTTATAAAGGTCTAAATATAGCGAAACAATAAACTGGCGCCGTATTCGTCGCGCGCGCCGGGCCTGTTCAACGAACACTACATCGCGGGGAGAGCGAACCATGAAAGCGCTACGTACCCTCATCGGTTTAGGGGTCATCGGCGTCCTGTTCGGCTGGGCTTTGCCACAGCCGGTCCAGGCGGATGCGGTGGCGGACTTCTACAAGGGTAAGACCATCACCCTTTATATCGGCTACAGCGCTGGTGGCGGCTACGACACCTACGCCCGGACCATCGGCCGGACGATCGGCAAGCACATTCCCGGCAACCCGAAGGTCATCGCCAAGAACAAGCCGGGCGCCGGCAGCCTCAGGCTGGCGAACGAGCTTTACAATTCCCTGCCCAAGGACGGCACCGTCATCGGCACCTTCGGCCGGGGCATGGTCATGGAGCCGCTGTTCGGCAACAAGAAGGCCAAGTTCGATCCTGCCAAGTTCACCTGGCTCGGCAGCGCCAACAACGAGGTCAGCGTCTGTATCGCCTGGCACGAATCGCCGATCCAGACCTTGGACGACTTCCTGACCAAGCCGATGATCGTCGGCGGCACCGGACCGGGCTCGGACACCGACGTCTTCCCCAAGGTCCTCAACGCCGTCCTCGGCACCAAGCTCAGGCTGGTGACCGGCTATCCCGGCGGCAATGACATCAACCTGGCGACGGAGCGCGGCGAGGTCATGGGGCGCTGCGGTTACTCCTGGTCGTCGCTCAAGTCGCGCTTCCCCCAGTGGCTGACGGGGAAGAAGGTCCAGATCCTGTTGCAGATGTCGACCGCGAAGCATCCGGACCTGCCGGACGTGCCGTTCGTGATGGATCTGGCCAAGACCGACAGGGACCGCAAGATTCTCGAGCTCGTCTTCGCCCGTCAGGCATGGGGCCGCCCGTTCGTGGCGCCGCCGAACTTGCCGGCGGACAGGGCCAAGGCCCTGCAGGCGGCGTTCATGGCGACGATGAAGGATCCGGATTTCCTCAAGGACGCCAAGCAGCAGAAGCTGGAGATCGCGCCGATCAGCGGCGAGAAGATCGGCCAGCTCATCGCCCAGCTCTACGCCTCGCCCAAGGACATCGTCGAGGCGGCCAAGGACGCGGCGAAAAAGACCGGGAAAACCAAGATCACCAAGATCGTCATTCCCATCGTGACGGTCAAGGGGACGATCACCGCGACCAAGAGAGGCGGCCGCAGAATCTCCTTCAAGTCGGAGGGCAAAACTCTCAAGACCAAGGTCAGCGGCTCGCGCACCAAGGTCTTCATCGGCGGCAAGAAGGTCAAGCGGAAGAAGCTCAAGGTGGGCATGAAGTGCGCGTTCACCTTCCAGGGTTCCGCGGCCAAGAAGATCGCCTGCGAATAAACGGGAGGGAATACCTTAGTGGGGCCGCGGTCCCGGGTGCGGTTCGTGATCGAGCCCGGGACCGCGGCCTCATTTTGCCGCCAACGCCCCGCGCATCCCGCGATGTTTAGAGACCTTCGTGGGGCCATTTCCACCGGATAAGTTGGGTCTGTTGGCGGGCTCGGGTTCCACCGCCATCGCCAAGGCATGCGTGGTCGGGACCGTCAAGTGGACTTCGCCAGGCAAGTGGACTTCGCCAGGCAAGTGGACTTCGCCAGGAAAGTAAACCGTCGGTTAAAGAGGAACGAATGGCTGTCAAAAAGAATGCCGGGAGGAAGTCCGAGACCTTTCGCAAACCGATCAGGACGCCGAAGAGGCCGAAGGTGGTCCCCGCCAAGCGCCGCTGGGGGGCCGACGTCATCGTCGACATGCTGCACCGCTACGACATGCCCTATGCGGCGCTCAACCCCGGCGCCAGTTACCGGGGGCTCCATGATTCGCTGGTCAATTACGGCCAGAACTATCCCCATATGATGCTGTGCCAGCACGAGGAGACCGCGGTCCAGGTCGCCCACGGCTATGCCAAGGCGTCGGGCAAGCCGATGGTGGCCATCGTCCACAATCTGGTCGGCCTGATTCACTCCAACATGGCGATCTATTACGCCTATATCGACCGTGCCCCGATCTTCATCATCGGCGCGACGGGTCCGATGGACGAGACCAAGCGGCGCCCCAAGATCGACTGGATCCATTCCGCCAACGTCCAGGGGTCGCAGATCCGCGACTATACCAAGTGGGACTACCAGCCCTCGGTGGTCGACGGCGTCCCCGAGGCCTTCGCCCGCGCTTATTCGGTCATGATGACCCAACCCCAGGGGCCGATCTATATGTGCTACGACGCCTGGCTCCAGGAGGCGCCGCTGGATCACAAGGTGCCGTTGCCGTCCAGGGACGCCGCCCGCGTGCCGGCGCCCATGGCCCCGGACCCGGCCGCCCTGGATCAAGCGGCGGAAATGCTGGTTGCGGCCAAGAGGCCGGTATTGCTGGCCGAGTTTTCCGGGCGCGGCGAGGCCGGCTTCGATGCCCTGGTGAAGCTCGCCGAAACCGTCCAGGCGCCGGTGTATGACCTCAACACCAGGCTCAATTTTCCCGGCTGCCATCCGCTGAACATGAGCATGGTGAACGATATCTTCACCGACGCCGATCTTATCGTCGGCCTCGATGTCCGCGACTGGGAGCGGCCGACGACCAAGCTTTCCTCGACCACCCGCAAGGTCGAGAGGATCACCCCTAAAAACTGCCGCTTCGTCGATATCGGCTTCGGCGATCTGGAGATCAGTGCCTGGGCGCTCGATTACCAGCGCCTCCTCGACGCCGATCTCAGGATCATGGCCGACACCGACTTGGCCATTCCGGAGCTGACCAGGCGCTGCCGCGCCCTTCTCAACCGCAACGCCGCTGTCAAGACCCGGATCAAGCGGCGCGGCGCGCGGATCGCCAAACGGCACCAGGCGGCGCGGCAACGCTGGGCGAAGGAGGCCCGCAAGGGCCGCAACGACCGCCCCCTTCGCCTGCCCGTTCTCGCCGCCGAGGTGTGGGAGGCGATCAAGGATGAGGACTGGGTGCTCACCGCCGGGACGCTCGAGAACTGGTCACGGAAGTTGTGGGATTTCGACAAGCACTACCGCCATGCCGGCAAGTCGCTCGGCACCTCGACCCAGATCGGCATCTCTCTAGGTGTCGGTCTCGCCCACCGGGACAAGGGCCGCCTTGTCGTCGACTTCCAACCCGACGGCGATTTGATGTTCGACGCCGGCGCGCTTTGGGTCGCCGCCAAGCACAACATCCCGATGCTGGTGGTGATGTACAACAACCGGGCGTATTACAACGACTGGGAGCACCAGATCCGCATGGCGAAGCAGCGTAAAACCCCGGTGGAGCGCGCCTATATCGGCATGGACCTCAGTGATCCCGACCCGGATTTCGCCGGCCTCGCCCGCTCCTTCGGCTGGTATGCCGAAGGGCCGATCGATCACGCCAAGGATGTCGGACCGGCGCTCAAGCGCGCGATCGCGCGGGTCAAGGCCGGGCAACCGGCGCTGTTGGACACCATCACCGAGAGAAGGTGAGGGGCACCGAGAGAAGGTGAGGGGCACCGAAAGAAGGTGAGGGGAGGTCTTGGGAGTGGACGCATGATGAAATATTTGTTTTCATCCCCTGGTCTTGAAGAAGGAGGCCGGAGACGGGAGCGATCCGTTCCGACCGGCCCCGCACATAAGTTTGACGGGAGGCGGCGCTGAAGCGGAAGCGACGAATAATCGTGGGTATGTCCGGGGCTTCCGGGGCGATCTACGGCATCCGGATGATGGAGGCGCTGGGCGCCGTCGATGATGTCGAGATTCACCTCATCATGTCACCCGCCGCCGGCCAGACCATCGTCGATGAGACCGACTGGAAGGTATCCAAGGTCAAGGCCCTGGCCCACGTGGTGCATAGCCACAAGGATATCGGGGCGTCGCTTTCCAGCGGCTCGTTCCGCACCGCTGGCATGGTGGTGGCGCCGTGCTCGGTCAAGACCCTGTCGGGCATCGTCAACTCCTATGACGAGAACCTGATCGTCCGCGCCGCCGATGTCTGTCTCAAGGAAAAGCGCCGGGTGGTGTTGCTGGTCCGCGAGACGCCGCTGCATCTCGGGCACCTCGAGCTGATGGCCCGGGCCGCCCAATTCGGCGCGGTTGTCATGCCGCCGGTGCCCGCCTTCTATCACAGGCCGAAAACCATCGACGATATCGTCAACCAGACGGTGGGCAAGACGCTCGACCTGTTCGACATCCCCCACGATCTTTTCCGGCGCTGGAAGGAGACGGCGCCGGCCGAGGTGGAGGTTTAGTACTTACTTTCATAGGAGGATGGCACATATGATCGTCTTTTCGCGGCCTCCGGGTAGGAAGCGTCGCGCCGACGATGTCTGGACATCGTCAAGCGGCGCCGACGCCCTCCGGTGGCCGCGAAAAGCGACCCTTCGGGCGGCCTTGCAGGCCCTTCGGACGTCGTCGCGCGGCCCTTGTGATGCGCCCAGCATCACGGCGGACCACGCTCCTAGCCGAAGAACCCGCAAGGCCGTCAGATGTGCCATCCTCCTATGAAAGTAAGTACTCGAAACGCGAACCGGCCGGCGGCGCGCCCAAGGCGAGCCCGGGCCAAAGATCGAATAAAGCATAACAATCCGGCCGCAAGGCCGGTCAACAGGGTAGGCATTGATGGAAGTTGACATGCTGCATGAGGCGGGCCAGGCCCTCCTCATCATCGCCAATCCGACGCGCCTCTTCTTCCTCGCCTCGGGGGTGATGATCGGCCTCATGCTGGGGGTCATTCCGGGCCTTGGCGGCATCGTCGGCATGGCGCTGTTGCTGCCCTTCACTTTCGACATGGACCCCTACACCGCCTTCGCCTTCCTGCTCGGCATGGGTTCGGTCACCACCACGTCGGACACCATTCCGGCGGTGCTGTTCGGGGTTCCCGGCACCGCGGGATCGGCGGCGACGATCCTCGACGGGCATCCGCTGGCGCGCCAGGGACAGGCGGGGCGCGCCTTCGGGGCGGCCTACAGCGCGTCGCTGATCGGCGGCGTGTTCGGCGCCCTGTTGCTTGCCGTCTCGATCCCCATCCTCAGGCCGGTCATGCTGTACCTGGGATCACCGGAGCTTCTCGCGTTCTCGGTCTTCGGTCTTTCCATGGTCGCGGTCTTGAGCGGCGGCGCGCCCTTGCGCGGCCTCGCCGCGGCCGGGTTCGGATTGCTCGTCGCCATGATCGGCTCCGACCCGCAGACCGGTACCCTGCGCTGGACGCTCGATTCGCTCTATCTCTGGGATGGCCTGCCCCTGGTGCCGGTGACGATCGGCCTCTTCGCCCTGCCGGAGCTCGCCGACATGGCGATCGCCCGGCGTTCCATCGCCAGCGGCGATGAAGCGAAGGTCGATGTGCGCAAGGGCCAGTGGCAGGGCGTGCGCGATACGTTCACGCACTGGTGGCTGGTGCTCCGTTGCGCCTTGCTCGGCTCGTCGCTGGGTGCGATCCCCGGCATCGGCGCCTCGGTGATCGACTGGATCGCCTATGGCCACGCGGCGCGGACCGAGAAAGGCGCCGACGAAACTTTCGGCAAGGGCGATATCCGCGGCGTCATCGCGTCCGAATCCTCCAATAACGCCAAGGAGGGCGGCGCGCTGGTGCCCACCATCGCCTTCGGCGTGCCCGGCAGCGCCTCGATGGCGATCCTGCTGGGCGCCTTCCTGATCCACGGCCTGGTTCCCGGCCCCGACATGCTGACCAAGAACCTCGACGTGACCTACACCATGGTGTGGAGCGTCGCGCTGGCCAACATCCTGGGCGCCGGGCTGTGCTTCGCGTTCTCCGACCAGTTCGCCAAGATCGCCCTCATCCGCTACGCCGTCATCATGCCGCTGATCCTGACCGTGGTGTTCGTCGGCGCTTTCCAGGGCACGCGCCAGTGGGGCGACATTTACGCGCTGTTGCTGTTCGGCATCATCGGCTGGAGCATGAAGCGCCTGGGCTGGCCGCGGCCGCCCCTGATCCTCGGCGTCGTGCTCGGCGATATCGTCGAGCGCTACCTGTTCATCTCGGTCGGGCGTTACGGCACCGACTGGCTGCTGCGCCCCGTCGTCGCGGTGGTGTTCGTGGGGGCGATGTGGGGCCTGTTCCGCCCCTTCGTCCGCGAGATCAGGAAGTCCGGCGGGTTCGGCGGCATGATCGGCGGTCTGACAACCCCCCGGTTCGACGTCACGACCGCGTTCTATATTGGATTCATTACTTTGTTGGCGGCGATGATGATGCAGGCCTCGGAGTGGAATCTGGATGCCAAGATCGTGCCTATGATCGTTGGTATCTTCACCATTTCCGTCACCGCCATAAGCCTGCTCAATTTCACCTTCGGCGGGCGCGAGCGCTGACCGATGGCCGAGAGCGAACGCAGTAAAGGAAGGACGCCATGGACGACTTAGACCTCCCCTTGTTAGACCTTCTCGTGGAAGACACCTTCCTCGAAGACATGACCAGACAAGAGTTGTTGGGCTTCGCGATCTACGCCGTGTTCGCCCTCTTCATGGTCGCTGTCATATTCCGCGAGGTCCGCAGTCACAGGGCCGCCAACGACCTCGAGGGAGGGGCCAAGAAACCGGTCGCCGAGTCCCTGCACCTCGATCTCACGGTCCAGGACGAGGGGCTCGAGACCAAGGTCATGCTGACCCGCGCCTTCATCTATCTCGCCTGGCTGTTGGGCTTCGTCGGGCTGGCGTCCGTGTTCGGCATGTTGCCGGCGGTGTTCATGTTCGTCATCCTCTATATGCGGATCGAGGGCAATGAACCCTGGAAACTCGTCATGTCGTGCGCGGTCGGGCTGGTGCTGTTCTCCTGGGGCCTGTTCGACTACTTGCTGGCGCTGCCGTGGCCGCAGACCGTGATCGGCGACATCATTCCGGCGCTCAAGGGAGTGATCCCCTCGATCTAGGCGCCGCCGTCTTCCGTTATCGCACCGCCAATCGGACTTAGAGGTGG
>JACZQV010000051.1 GCA_022545545.1 Pseudomonadota bacterium | reverse complement strand
ATCGGGGTGCTCCGGCCCCAGGGCCTTCTCGTAGATCGCCAGCGCCCGCTTGTGGAGAGGCTCCGCTTCGGCGTAGCGGCCCTGATCGTCGTAGAGCGCCGCCAGGTTGTTGAGGTTGGTGGCCACGTCGGGGTGCTCGGGCCCCAGGGCCTTCTCATCGATCGCCAGCGCCCGCTTGTAGAGCGGCTCGGCCTCGGCGTACCTGCCCTGAGCGCGGTAGAGCTCCGCCAGGTTGTTGAGGCTCGTGGCTAGGCGTGGGTCTTGCGGCCCAAATTCTTCCGCCTCCTTGAGGGCGCCCACCAGCTGCTTCTCGGCCTCCGGGTAGTTACCTTGCTGGTACGCTTGGACACCCGCGTCCATGTGGCTTTGCCACGGCTCGACCTGCGCGAAAGCGGTTGCGGAGCACAGCCACAGAACCGCCAGAACCGATAGGGTGAAACTACGTACCGACATTGCGCCTTCCCCCCGTTCCATCCCCCGCTTCCACGTCGGCGGGGCTTTCGGCCTCGATGATGCGCCGCGCCACGGAATAGCCGAAACCGGCTCGCGCCAGCGCCGCCAGGTCGCGTTGGCGGTGCTCTTCGCGCTCGGGCGCGGCGCGGAAGGGGCCCAAGCGGCGGCGGCGGGCATAACGCGCCGCCGCGCCCATATCGGGATCGGCGCCCTGGTCCTCGAGCGCCAAGAGCGCCTCGTCGATGTCTTCGCTCATCACCCCCTTGGCGCGGAGCGCGAAGACGATGGCCTTGACCGGCTTGCCGCGCCAATTCAGCGTACCAGCCCTGGCGATGGCGTAGGCCCTGTCATCGAGGAGGCCGGATCGGCGGTAGCGCGCGATCAGCCGAGCGATGATCGCCATTCCCTCTTCGCGGCCGGTGCCGTGGTGGCGGGCGGATCGTTCGACCCGCCGCGCCAGGACGCGCTCGAGATTGGCCGCCGAGGTGCCGAACCGGGTGAGGTACCAGAGCGCCGCGTTCTCCAGCGACTTCGCCGTCGCCTTGCGCGGAACGCGCCTTTTTGCGGCCCTGCCCGGCGCCTCGCCTTCGTCCTCGGCCGGGCCGGCCGGCATCCCTTGCTGGTCAGGATCGTGTGCCATCGGCGCCGAGCATGGCAGGCTTTCACCCCCTTGTCATCGCCAAGCCGGGCGTCATCGTAACCTGGCGCCCTTGCGCCGGCGCACCCCGCCGTTTTATGGTCAGGAAGCGCTAATGACCACCCGATGCCGTACGGGATCGCGATGACCAATGTGCCGACACCGCCAAGCGTGCGCAGGATCGGGCCGGTAAACTGGCTCGGCCTGTGGACGCTCTATTCCAAGGAAGTGCAGCGCTTCATATCGGTCTCGGGCCAGACCATCGGCGCGCCGGTGATGACGACCCTTCTGTTCCTGGCGATCTTCTCACTCGCCCTCGGCCGGGCGGTGAAGACGGTCGGCGGGGTGCCGTTCATGGAGTATCTGGCGCCCGGGCTGATCATGATGGCGATCATCCAGAACGCCTTCTCCAATACCTCGTCGTCCATCATCAGCGCCAAGGTGCAGGGCAATTACGTCGACGTCATGATGGCCCCGTTGACGCCCCAGGAGCTCACTTTTGGCTACGCGCTCGGCGGCGTCACCCGCGGCATCCTCGTCGCCATCGCCGTCACCATCGCCATGGTGGTGTTCGTGCCGCTCGAGGTCCACAGCCCGGCCCATCTCCTGTTCTTCGGCCTCTCCGCGTCGCTCATGCTTTCGCTTCTCGGCATGATCGCCGGCATCTGGGCCCAGAAACACGACCACATCTCGGTGGTGACGAATTTCATCATCACGCCCTGCGCCTTTCTTTCCGGCACCTTCTATTCGATCGAGCGCCTGCCCGGCATCTGGAACACGCTGGCCCGTCTCGACCCGTTCTTCTACATGATCGACGGTTTCCGTTACGGCTTCATCGGCCATGCGGACGGCTCGCTCACGGCCGGGATCGGGGTCATGATCGCCGGCAATGTCGTGCTCTGGGCGGCGGTCCACGTGATGATCGCCACCGGCTATCGGGTGAAGCCCTGAGCGCCGGCCCGGAAAATTCCTGTTTCGGTTTCCCCGCCGTTGACAGAGCCGCGTCTTGTGCAGATACTCTGCGCCTTTTTCGCGACAATTCAGTGATTTGAGCGCCGTTCAACCCGAAGGTCCGGGGGAGAGAAGTGATTCCAGCCGTCATGCCGACCTATGCCTCGGCCGATCTCGCCTTCGAGCGCGGCGAGGGGGCCTATCTGTTCGCCGCCGACGGGCGGCGCTACCTCGACTTCGCCTCGGGCATCGCCGTCACCGGCCTTGGCCATTCCCATCCCCGCCTGGTGGCGGCGCTGAACGAGCAGGCGGGGAAACTCTGGCACTGCTCGAACCTTTTCCGCATCCCCGAACAGGAACGCCTGGCGGCGCGCCTGGTGGCGTTGAGCTTCGCCGATTCGGTGTTCATGTGCAATTCAGGCGCCGAGGCGGTGGAGTGCGGCATCAAGATGGCGCGCAAGCATTTCCATGAGGCCGGCGCGCCCGAACGCTACCGCATCATCACCTGCGCCAACGCCTTTCACGGCCGCACCCTGGCGACCATCGCCGCCGGCGGCCAGGAGAAGCACCTCAAGGGGTTCAGCCCGGCGCTCGAGGGCTTCGACCAGGTCCCGTTCGGCAATCTCAACGAGACCCGCGCCGCCATCGGGGATGAGACCGCGGCGATCCTGGTCGAACCGGTGCAGGGCGAGGGCGGCATCCGCGACGGCGGCGCCGATTACCTCCGGGGCTTGCGCGAGACCGCCGACGAATACGGTCTGTTGCTGTTCTTCGATGAGATTCAGTGCGGCATGGGACGCACCGGCAAGCTGTTCGCCCATAACTGGGCCGGCATCGCGCCCGACATCATGGCCATCGCCAAGGCGCTCGGCGGCGGCTTCCCCATCGGCGCCTGCCTTGCCACCGAAAAGGCCGCGAGCGAACTTACCGCCGGCTCCCACGGCAGCACCTTCGGTGGCAACCCGCTGGCGATGGCGGTGGCCAACGCGGTGCTCGACGTGATGACGGCGGACGGCTTCCTCGACAACGTCAACCGTCAGGCGGAGAACCTTCGCGCGCGCCTCGAAGCCCTCGTCGCCTCCCACCCCAAGGTGTTGGTGGAGGTCCGCGGCGCCGGTCTCATGCTGGGCCTGGTATGCGCCGTGCCGAACGCGGATCTCTATCGGGAGCTGCGCGAGAACGGGTTGTTGACGGTCCGGGCCGAGGACAACGTGGTCAGGCTCCTGCCGCCGCTGATCATCGACGAGAGCCACATCGGGGAGGCCGTGGACATCCTCGATCGCAGTTGCGCCGGACTGGTGTCCTGACATGGCGTTGCCCGGTACCACGAGAGCGAACGAGCCCGCCTTCGGCAATGGCGGCGGCGGCGGGCGGAAGCACTTCCTCGACCTCGCCGATCTCGCGCCCGCCACCTTGCGCGAAATCCTCGATCTCGGCGCCGCCTTCAAGCGCGCGGCGCCGCCGGGCGGCGATCCGGCGCCCCTCGCCGGCAAGACCCTGGCGATGATTTTCGAGAAGCCTTCGACCCGCACCCGCGTCTCCTTCGAGGTCGGCATGCGCCAGCTCGGCGGCGACGTGGTCATATTGAGCCATTCCGAAACGCAACTCGGCCGGGGCGAGAGCATCGCCGATACGGCGCGGGTGCTGTCGCGTTATGTCGACATCATCATGCTGCGCACCGTAAGCGTGGCGCATCTCGAGGAAATGGTGCAACACGCCACCGTGCCGGTAATCAACGGGCTGTCCGACCGCAGCCATCCGTGCCAGTTGATGGCCGACATCATGACCTTCGAGGAGCGCCTGGGCCCGATCGCCGGCAGGGTGGTGGCCTGGACCGGCGACGGCAACAACGTGGCGGCGTCCTGGATCGAGGCCGCCGTCAGGTTCGGCTTTACCCTTCGCCTCGCCTGCCCGGAGCCTCTTCGCCCGCCCGCCGGCGTGCTCGACTGGGCCGCTTCGGAGGGCGGCGACATTACCGTCACCATTGATCCCAAGGACGCCGTTTCCGGGGCCGACTGCGTCGTCACCGACACCTGGCTGTCGATGGGCGAGGGAACCGGGGAGGATCGTTCGCCGGAGGAACGCATCGAGTTGTTGACGCCCTATCGGGTCGATGACGGGCTGATGGCGCTGGCCAAGCCGGACGCGATCTTCCTCCATTGCCTGCCCGCCAGCCGCGAGCGGGAGGTCGCGCCTTCGGTCATCGACGGCCCCCGATCGGCGGTCTGGGACGAGGCCGAGAACCGTCTCCATACCCAGAAGGGAATCCTCTCCTGGTGTCTGGCGTAAACGCCGCGAACGACGAAAAGCGGACGCCTTGGCTTGAAAGTCGGTAACGCGCCGTGCCAAACTCATGGCGTCATCATCGATCGGACGACCCCATGAACGGCTCCTTCCTTCTCCGGCTGTCGCTCATCGCTTGCATCGCGCTGGTCTCGCTCGGCGCATGTGAAGCCACCCCGCCGAAAGCCACCTATCCGGCGCTGACCTACGGCCATCTCGGGGTGATCGGCCTCGATGTCCGCGAGATCCAGATCGTCTCGAAATATGTCGCGCCGCTCAAGGCCCCGAACGTCGAGCACCTGGCGCCGGTCGGGCTCGGTGACGCCATGCGGCGCTGGGCCCGTGACCGTCTAAAGGCGCGCGGCGGGACGGGACGGGCGCGGGTGACGATCATCAAGGCCAGCATCATCGAAGTGCCACTCAAGGTGAGGGGGGGCTTTCGCGGCGCTTTCATCACCGATCAATCGGAGCGCTACGACGCCGGGGCGGAAATGATCATCGAGATCCTCGATGAGCGCGGTATCCAGAAGGCCTTCGTCAAGGGCGAGGCCGAGCGCAAGCGAACCGTTCCCGAGGGCGCGCCGCCGGCCCAGCGCGAGCGCGTCTGGTTCGAGCTCGTCGAAGCCTTGATGAACGATCTTAACGGCGCGCTGGATCGAAACATCCGGGTCTATTTCGCCGGTTACATTCGCTAATCCCAGGCCGGCGATGGGCGCCGCTCAATGGCGCCAGAATGACGGCATGAACAGCACCAGCACCGTAAACAGCTCCAGCCGGCCGAGAAGCATGCCGAAGGAGAGCATCCATTTCGCCTCGTCGGGAAGTGTGGCGAAAGTGCCGCCGGGGCCGATGATGGCGCCAAGCCCCGGCCCGACATTGGCGATCGCCGTCGCCGCGCCCGAGACCGAGGTCAGGAAATCGAGCCCCACCGCCCCCAACCCCAGCGCCAGCAGGGTGAAGGTGAGGACGTAGATGAAGAAGAAGCTCATCACCGATTCTCTCACCGCTTCGGGGATGGGCTTGCGGTTGAAATGGGGAATGAACACCCCGTGGGGCTGACGGAGCTTGCCGATCTGGGCGATGGTGGTGGCGTAGAGCACCTGGAGGCGGAAGACCTTGAGCCCGCAGGTGGTCGATCCGGCACAGCCGCCGACGAACATGACGAAAAAGAACACGACGATGGCGAAACCGCCCCACAGGCTGAAATCGGTGGTCGAGTAGCCGGTGCCGGTCATGATCGAGACGACGTTGAAGGCGACGTATCTGAGGGCTTCGCCCAACTCCATGCCGTTGTTCAGGGTTTGCCAGGCCACCACCAGCGTCACGCTGACGGCGGTGATGATCAGGAACCACCGGATCTGGGAATCGGACAGTAAGGCGCCGGCATTGCCCCGGATCAGCTGCAGATAAAGCACGAAGGGCAGGGAACCGACGATCATGAACAAGACCGCGATCCAGTCGATGGCGGCGCTCTGGAAATGGCCGAGGGAGCCATCCGATGTGGAAAAGCCGCCGGTGGCGATGGTCGTCATGGCATGGGCGATCGCCTCGAAGGCGGTCATGCCGGCCAGCCAATAGGCGGTGGCGCAGATCATGGAAATCACGACGTAGATGATGCCGATGGCGGTGGCGATCTGGGCGACCCGGGGCAGTACCTTTTCCGAACGGTCCGATGATTCCATGCGGAACAGCTGCATGCCGCCGACCTGGAGCATCGGCAGGACGGCGACCGCCATGACGATGATGCCGATGCCGCCCAGCCACTGCAGGATCGCCCGCCACAACAGGATGCCGGGCGCGACCTTGTCGAGCCCGGTGATCACCGTCGACCCGGTGGTGGTGATTCCCGACATGGCCTCGAAGAAGGCGTCGGTGTAGCTCAGCTTCAGATCGGCGAAGACGAAGGGCAGGGCGGCGAAACAGGCCATCACCAGCCAGCTGAAGGTGGTAAGCACGAAAGCCTGGCGGACGGTGAAGCGCACCTTGCCGATCCGGTTCGACAGGATAAGGGCGATGCCGACGAACAGGGTGACGAAGGCCGATCCGGCGAATACCTTCCAATCCGGGTTGCCGGTCATGGCATCGATCACCATCGGGATGCACATGCCAAGCGCCAGCATCGCCAGCAGCATGCCGATGAAGAAGAAGATGGGACGGAAATCGATCACGGCGGGATTTCGTGCGACCTCAGGTCAGGATCGGCGAATAATTGGCAAACATTCGCCGCTTGTCTACGCACTAATTGGCTAGGGGTGCGCTATGGCGGCCGGATGGACGTGCCTTCAGAGGTTGTTGAATTGCGCCGAGCCCGAGACACCGATCATCGACAGGAACTCCTCGCGCGTCTTGGGGTCGGTCCTGAAGGCGCCTAGCATGCTCGAGGTGATCATCGCCGCGCCCGGCTTGTGCACCCCGCGGCTGGTCATGCACTGGTGCGCCGCCTCGATCACCACCGCCACCCCCTTGGGCTCGAGCACGGTGCCGATGGCGCCGGCGATCTGGGTCGTCATCCTCTCCTGGAGTTGCAGTCGCCGGGCATAGGCCTCGACCAGGCGCGCCAGCTTGCTGATGCCGACCACCCGCTTGTCGGGAAGATAGGCGATATGGACCTTGCCGATGATCGGCGCCAAATGATGCTCGCAGTGGGACTCGAAGCGGATGTCGCGCAGCACCACCATCTCGTCATAGCCGTCGGCCTCCTCGAAGGTGCGCGCGAGGATCAGCACCGGGTCGTCCCCATAGCCCGAGAAGTACTCCTCATAGGCCCGCACCACCCGCTCGGGCGTGCTTACCAGCCCTTCCCGGTCCGGATCGTCCCCGGCCCAGAGGATCAGGGTCCTGACCGCCTCTTCCGCTTGCGCCCTGCTCGGGCGCGTCTCTTCCCCCGCCCCGGCTTGGCCGAGTGCTACCGGTTTAACCGTCTTCAATGCTCCGACCCTTCCGTCGATCAAACTCTCGGCTCATCCCGCCCCGGCCCCGCCGGGGAGGTGTCCGTTCCACAGATAGCGCTAAGGTTAGACCAATCAAGGCCAAAGAGCGAGGGGCGATGCGGCGGTCAGGGACGCCTCTCAACGCCGGACCCGGCCTTCTCCGGCGGCGCTTAGTACTTAATTGACCCGGGCCGGCTGGTGCGGGCTGTCGAGGGAAAATGCCGGGATGGCGACTTCGAGCGCCGTGCCGCTCTCGGTTTCCATATGATAAGCGCCGACCATGATGCCCGACGGCGTCGCCAGCGGCGTGCCGGACGTGTATTCGAAGGACTCGCCGGGGCGGAGCACCGGGCGCTCGCCGACGACGCCTTCGCCCCGGACCTCCTGGGTGCGGCCGAGCGAATCGGTGATTTTCCAGTGCCGGCGAAGCAACCGTACCGTCTCGACGCTCTTGTTCTCGATGCGCACGTGATAGGCCCAGACGAAACGGTGGTCCGGCGGCGAGGACTCGTCTTCGAGGAAGAACGGCTCGACCGTTACCTCGATGGCATGGGTGGTTTCGCTGTACATGGCCCTATCCCCCGCGAATGGCGGCATCTGCCCCGGGCAGGATGGAACACAATATGTTGCCTATATTACGACCAACTCCGGCCATGTCTAGTATGTCTTTGACCGCCACGGCCGCCGTCACCCTCCTATGAAAGTAAGTACTAGCGCCGCGCCGCCGTTAGGGCCTGGTCCAAATCCTCGATCACGTCTTCGGGGTCCTCGAGCCCGACGGAGAGGCGCACCAGCCCCGGCGTGATGCCGAGATGGGCCCGTTCGTCGGCGCCGAGGCGCTGATGGGTGGTGGTCGCCGGATGGGTGATCAGGCTCTTGGCGTCGCCGAGGTTGTTCGACATGTCGATCAGCTTAAGCGCGTTGAGGAAGTTGAAGGCCGCTTCCTTGCCGCCCTCGATCTCGAACGCGACGATGGTGCCCGAATCCTCCATCTGCGCCTTGGCAAGATCGTACTGCGGATGGTCCTCGAGGCCCGGGAACAGGACCCGCGCGAGGCCCTTCCTCGCGGCCAGGAAGCGGACCACCTGGTGGGTGTTCCGGCAATGCTGGCGGACCCTGAGATCAAGGGTCTCCAGGCCCTTGAGCAGCACCCAGGCGTTGAACGGGCTCATCGACGGGCCGGTGTGGCGCAGGAACATGCGCAGATCTTCCTCGAAGAATTCGCCGTCACAGAGGATCACGCCGCCGAGAACCCGGCCCTGGCCGTCGATATGCTTGGTCGCCGAATACATGACGATGTCGGCGCCGAACTCGAACGGGTGCTGCAGGACCGGCGTCGCGAACACGTTGTCGACGATGAGCTTGCCGCCGGCGGCGTGGGTCAGCTCGCTGACATGCTTGAGGTCGATGATCTCGAGCGCCGGGTTCGACGGGCTTTCGAGGAAGACGCACTTGGTCTCGCGGCTAAGCGCCTTCTCCCACTGCTCGGGCGCGGTGCCGTCGACGATGGTGACCTCGATGCCGTAGCGCGGCAGCACCTCGGCGACGATATAAAGGCACGATCCGAACAGCGCGCGGGAGGCGACGACGTGATCGCCGGCGTTGAGCTGGCACATCAGGGAGGCGAACACGGCGGCCATGCCCGATGCCGTGGCGCGGCAGATCTCGGCCCCTTCGAGCAGCGCCATGCGTTGCTCGAACATGGTGACGGTGGGGTTGGAAAAACGCGAATAGATGTAACGATCGATCTCCCGCTTGAAGGCACGCTCGGCATCCTCGGCGGTCTCGTAGACGTAGCCCGAGGTCAAGAACAGCCCCTCGCTGGTCTCGAGGAACTGTGATCGTTCCGTGCCGCCGCGCACCAGTAGTGTCTGCGGACGCCAGGAGGCCCGCGCCGGCTTCGGTCCCGATTTCGTATCCGCCATTTTCCTCTCCCAATCTCCGCGCAATTCACCGCCCGCGGCACAACAAAAAAGCCCGACCGGCGGGGTCGGGGCTTGATCTGCTCCGACCTTTTAGCGATTTGTTTTACGTGGACGCAAGCCGGCCGGCCCAAATCTCCACGGCACCGGGCAGTCATAGTCGCTACCGCCCGGCCCGTCAAGCCATCCGGGGGCGGCGGCGTGTTTCATGCGCGCGGCGCCATGCCTGGGGGTTGATGCCGTGGGTTCGGCCGGCGCTTGAGGCTTGGCGCCCTTGAACGCGCACCCGGCCTCGATTATAAATTTTGAACGCGGCGTCGGGGCGGGTGTAGTTCAATGGCAGAACATCAGCTTCCCAAGCTGAATACAGGGGTTCGATTCCCCTCACCCGCTCCACCGCTGCCGGGCAATCGCTTCCATCTGGCGCGATTGTGCTCTTGCGCCGGGGGAAAGTGCGCCGGCGGCGATTTCGTTGTATGACTCCTCCATGGTGGAACCAGCCCCCATGGTGGGACAAGCCCCCACTGCGGAACAGGCCGGAGTGGCCGGGGCCGGAAAGCACGGCGGAATTTACCGGCTTTGGACCGTGGCCGGGGTGCTTGGGGCGATAACGGCGCTCCGCCTGCTCTATCTTTCCGTCTTTCCGTTCGATCTCGGTGCCGAGGAAGCCCAGTACTGGGTTTGGGCCCAGGACTTCGCCTTCGGCTATTACTCCAAGCCGCCGATGGTGGCCTGGATCATCATGGCGACGACGGGGATTTGCGGCGACGGCGTCGCCTGCATCAAGCTGGCGGTGCCGCTGATCCATCTATTGACGGCGCTCACGGTCTACGGCATCGGCCGGCGGCTGTTCGATGAACGCGTCGGCTTCTTCTCGGCGCTCCTCTATGGGACCCTGCCGGCGGTGTCGTTCTCGGCCGCCATCATCTCGACCGACCCGCCGCTCCTGCTGTTCTGGGCGCTGGCGCTTTACGGCCTCGTTCGCGCGCTCGACGATGGCAGCTGGCGCTGGTGGCTGCTCACCGGTTTCGGCATCGGTCTCGGGCTCATGAGCAAATACGCCATGGCCTATTTCGTCCTCTCGCTCGCCGTCTATTTCGCCTTCCCCGGCGCCCACCGCGCGGCGCTTCTGAGCCCGCGCCTGGGCGCGGCGATGGTGCTGGCGGGAGCGCTCTATCTTCCCAACATCGTGTGGAATGCGAATAACGGGTTCGTCAGCTTCGCCCACACCGCGGCCAACGCCAATCTCGCCGGCCCCTTGATCAACCCGGGCGAGTTCCTGGATTTCCTGGCCGCCCAATTCGCCGTCTTCGGCCCGATCCTCTTCGCCGCCCTTCTCGTTTGCCTCCTAAGCCGGCGCGCCTGGACCGGCGATCGGCGCTATCGGCTGCTTGCGAGCTTCACCTTCCCCACCCTTGCCCTCGTCCTCGGCCTCGCCTTGCTTTCACGCGCCAACGCCAACTGGGCGGCGCCGGCCTATGTCGCGGGCACGGTGCTGGTGACGGGCTGGGCGTTGGAGAGGGGGCGGAGGCTCATCGTGACGGCATCTCTTGCCCTACACCTCGTCCTCGCCTTCGCCCTGTTCGGCGCGACGCTCATCGAAGGCGGCGCGGCGGACCTGGTCTCGGCCGCGCGCTTCGACCCCTTCAAGCGGGTGCAGGGGTGGCGCCAGTTGGGGGATGCGGTATCGCGAGTGAGCGCCCGGTTTCCCGGCGTGCCGTTGCTCTTCGATCAGCGCCGGCTGATGGCGGAGCTCATCTACTATGTCGAGCCCCACCCCTTCGATGCGCTCAAGTGGGACCCCGACGGACGCATCAACGATCATTTCGATCTGACGCGCGGCCTCGAACGATCGGGTGACGCCGGCGCCAAAGATAAGGGCCAAGCTCACCTGCTTGTCACTTTGAGCGCGGATACATCGGCGATCACCTCGCGATATTCTCATTCCAGGCTGCTCGCCCGCATCCGCACACCCATCGGCAAGCACAGGCACCGCGAGGTCCGGATCATTTACCTCGAGGATTTTCTCGGCTACTAGAGCGCGCCGCCCTCTTGCCGGCAAGCCGGCAGAGCCGTCCCCAAAGCCCTCCTCCAAGACCGAGGCGGTAGCACCAGGGGACTTTGGCGACCCGCTGGTATTCCCCGCCCACGGACAGCTTGAGATCGATGCCGCTGCGCGCGAAGACGGAATGGACCCACATCGTCATCACGGCGGCGGCATAGGCGCCGGCGACGATGTCTCCCATGTAATGGGCGTTGACGACGGCGCGGCTGATCGCGATCGCCGCGCCGATGACGAGATAGGCCACCCCGAAGCGCGGAAACAGGATGAAAAGCGCCACCATCAAGGCGGTGATGGTCTGGGCGTGGCCCGAGGGAAAGGAATGGAAATCGGCGTCCAGGCGGAACCAGTCGAAGCCGTAAAGCTCATCCCGGAACAGGAGCTTGGGCCGGACCCTGCCGAACAGCACCTTGAGCACATTGATCAATATGCCCGAGGCGGCGACGGCGGAGAAGATGAACGCCGCCACCATGGAATAGGCCTTGAGCGCCCCGGCCCTTGCCTTGAACATCTCGATGCGCGCCGCCAGGCGGAGCGCGGCGAAGGCGACGAACGTGATCACCAGGTACGCGCCCGCGGCCCCAAGATCGGATAGGGCCTTGAAGAATTCATGCCATCCGGCATCGAGGCGGTGGAACCAAAGGGCCAGCGGCCGGTCGAGATAGGCGATAAGTGCGAGACAGAGAAGCGAGGCGGCGGCGAACGACAGGATCAACTCGCCGCCAGGCGTCGCCGCCCAGCGCTGCCATGCCCGCCAGGCGCGTGCGCCCGGTTCGCTAAGCCCCAGTTTGTCAAGCCATGGTGGGGGCTTGGACTCGCGTACCAGCAAGAACTCGTGAAGCCCCCAGGCCACGGCATAGACGATGAGCCCGGCGAACACCACGTCCGACAGGAAATGGGCGCCGAGCGCGATGCGCCCAAGGCCGCTTGCGGCGCCAAACGCGAGCGCGCCGGCCATGGCCCACCGGCGCCGGCGCGGGTGGCGGATGAGGAAGGCGAAGGTGACCAGGAAGAACGCCCCCGCCGCGTGGCCCGAGACGAAGGAGCAGTTCTTTGGGCATTGATCCGACGGCGCCAGCGCCGGCGAAAAGGTCTTGGTGCCGCCGAACTCGGCGATCATGTAGGGCCGCGCCCGGCCGACATTATCCTTGAGCAAGGAGTTGACGATGAGGCCCGGCCCGAGCGCCAGCGACAGGGCAATGAAGGCGATGACCCTGGGCCTGACCCACAGCCTCTCGAGGCGGGGGATGAGCCGCGCCAGCGAGGCGCCGACGACGAAAATGGCCACCGCGTAGGCGATCATGGTCACGAGGTCGTAAAGGATGTCGGCCGGCGGGACACCGCGCGGGAAGAATCCCTCGCCCGGCTGGTAGAACAGGCGGCTGAAGCTTATGTCGACGCCGGGGAACAGCAGAAAGAAAATCGCCGCCGCCACCACCCCGATGATGAATTGATAGGGTTTCATCAATTGGTCCTAACGCACCCCCATCGGTTCCCGGCCGCCGCCGCCATAAAGCACTAGCGTTACCGGCCGGCCCCTGGAGTAGTTGAGCCCGCTTAGCGTTTGCAACAGGTCCGGGCGCCTGCCGAGATTTCCCGATACCTCGAGGAATCTAGCTTCATGGGATTTGGCGATCAATGCCAACGCGCCCGGCGTCTCGGCGAGGAGCTTCGCCGCCTCGTCCGGTGAAACCAGCCGGGTCGCGGTGCCAAGCAGGAAGACGATGCTCGGCTCGCCATAGCCGGCGACCGCGACCGGCGCGCCGGCGGCAGCCGCGCCGTTGCCATGCCTGGCGACGGCCAGCGCGGCGGTTCTCGAAAGCCACAGGTTTTCGGCGGCGGGGAGGACGATGCCCAGCGCCGATGCGTAGACGATGGCGGCGCCAAGGGTGGCGGCCGTGACGGCGTGGACGAGGCGGTCGCGAAAGGCGAACCAGAGGCCCAAAGCCACGGCCACGATGGCGCCCGCCGCCGGCACCAGCCCCGCCACGGTGACGCGGCCCTCCAGCCACCAGCTGACGCCGCCGATGCCGATGCCGATGGCAAGGCCGGCGGCGCCCCAAAGTGCCATGAGGCCCCTTCCCACGACGGTCCGCGACAGCCGGGCGAGCTCGTCGGCGCCGCTGATCGCCGCGTGGGCGCAGATGAGGGCCAGGGCCGGATAGAGCGGCAGGACGTAGTGGGGCAGCTTGGTCGGGATCAGTTCGAACAAAAGCCACGCCGGTCCAAGCCAGGCAAGGCAGTAACGCACGCGTTTGTCCGCCCGGTGCCGCCACGCCCAGACCAGCGCCGGGAAGGCGAGCAACGATCCCGGCCAGAACGACACAAACATGGCGAGGCTATAGGCGCCGGGCGGCGCGCCGTGGCCTTCCTGCACCGAGATGAGCTTCGGCAGCAGGTCCTTGCCGAGGGCATCGGCGAGGAACGCGCCGCCGGTTTCGAGCGAGACGGCGATGAACCAGGGCGCGGCGATGGCGGCGGCGATCACCAGGCCCGGAAGCGGACGCAAGCCCTTGAGCCACGCCGCCCTCCTTTCGGCGATGATGAGGGCGATAACGGTGAGGGCGCTGATCAGCGGTCCGATCGGCCCCTTGATCAGGATCGCCGCGCCCTGGGCCGCCCAGAAGACGATCGCCGTCGCCAACGCCACCGGCTCCCCCGCCGTGCCTCGCAGATAGACCCGGCAAAGCGCCCCTTGGGCGACGACCACCGCCGCCAGCAACACGGCATCGGCCTTGCCGAGATGGGCCTCGACCGTCAATACCACCGAGCCGGCGAGCATCAGCGCGGCGAAGAACGCCACGCGCCTCCCATACGGCCCGCGCGCGAAGGCGAAGAGGAAAAGCACCGCGCCGAGGGCGCCGAGCACCGAAGGGACCCGGTAGGGCCAGATCTGGTTCGATCCGATGGTGCCAAACACCTGCACCGAGGCCGCCTGGAGCCAGTAAACGCCCGCCGGCTTCTTGTGCCGCGCCTTGTCCTGGAAGCGGATGTTGACGTAGTCCCCGCTTTCCACCATCTGCCGCGACGCCTGGGCGAAGCGGGCCTCGTCCCGATCCACCGGCGGCAGCGCCGAGATGCCGGGGAGAAAAAGGCAGAGCGAAAAAAGGCCGAGGACCAGATAGGCCACTGCTCCCCGTTCGGGCAGGGACGCGGCGAAGGACGCGGCCGTCAACCTTCACTCCCGTGGCGATGATGGCACGGGCTGTTTTTCCATGGCAGATGGGTCATTCGCCGGTTAGTCTAGCAAATTAGTCGTCCGCCGACGGGAGAAATTTGGCGGCGTTTCGGGTCGCGTCCGGGCGGCGCTTGCATTGCCGGGCGCCTCATGTATTTTCGCCGCGCCCGCCCGGAGCGCGGGCGTTCCTTCACCCGGGCGGGCGAATTTAGCGGTGAACATCATGATCTCTGTCGTCGTCCCGGTCCGCAATGAAGCGGAGAACATCATCCCCCTGATCGAGGAAATCCACGGGGCCCTCGAGGGGCGGTGGGATTTCGAGGTGATCTATGTCGACGACGGCAGCACCGACGAAACCAAGGCGCGCCTGGGGGACGCCCGCGCCCGGTTCGGACGCCTGAAGGTTCTGCGCCACCGCGCAAGCTGCGGCCAGAGCGCGGCGATCTGGACCGGCGTCAAGGCGGCGCAAGGGACGTGGATCGTGACGCTTGACGGTGACGGCCAGAACGATCCCGCCGATATCCCGGCGCTGCTCGAAATTGCCGAAGCGGCGGATCGAGGGGCGACGCTCGATATGGTCGCCGGCATCCGGCGCCAACGCCGGGACGGCTGGTTGAAGCGCGCCTCTTCGCGCATCGCCAATCGCGTGCGCTCATCGCTGCTCGCCGACGACGTCACCGACACCGGTTGCGGCCTCAAGGTCATCAGGCGCGTAACCTACCTCGCGCTGCCCTATTTCGATCACATGCACCGCTACCTGCCGGCGCTCATCCTGCGCGCGGGCGGCAGGCTCGAATGCGTCGACGTCAACCACCGCCCGAGGCATTCGGGACGGTCGAATTACGCCACCTTGGACCGGCTCGGAGTCGGCATCGCCGACCTCATCGGCGTCATGTGGCTCAAGCGGCGCAACAAGATCCCGATTATCGAATCCGAGGAGTAGTTTATGGACACCATGACATTCTGGCTGGCCATAGGGTTCATGGGCCAGGCCCTGTTTTCGGCGCGATTTCTCGTTCAGTGGATATCCAGCGAGAAGCAGAAGAAGAGCGTCATTCCCATCGCTTTCTGGTATTTCAGCCTCGGCGGCGGCGTGACGCTGCTGTCCTACGCCATCTTCCGGCTGGACCCGGTTTTCATCGTCGGGCAGGCGGGCGGTCTGCTGGTGTACTCCCGGAACCTCTATTTCGTCTTGCGGGAGCGCCGCCAGGCGGGATGAGCGCCGCCGCCAGGGAAGAGAGCCAGGGAAGAGAGCCAGGGAAGAGAGAAAGGGAAGAGAGAAAGGGATAGGAAGACGGTGGCGGCAACAGCGATCGTTCTCTTGAGCGGCGGCCTCGATTCGGCGACGGTGCTCCTCCTCGCCAGGAACGAGGGCTTCGAGGTCTCGGCCTTGACCTTCGAATACGGCCAACGCCACGACATCGAGGTCGAGGCGGCGCGCCTTATCGCCAAAAGGGTTGACGTTCGGCGCCATATCATCGTGCCGATCGACCTTCGTTCCATCGGCGGCTCGGCGCTGACCGATGAGATCGCCGTGCCCAAGGGGCGGGCACCGGATGAGATCGGCGCCGGAATCCCCGTCACCTACGTGCCCGCGCGCAACACCATATTCCTCTCCTTCGCCCTGGCCTGGGCCGAGGTGTTGGCGGCCAATGACATCTTCATCGGCGTCAACGCCCTCGATTACAGCGGCTATCCCGATTGCCGGCCCGAATACATCGAGGCTTTCGAGGGTATGGCCAACCTGGCGACCAAGGCCGGCGTCGAAGGCGCTGCGCGCCTCGTCATCCACACGCCGCTGATCGACCTGACGAAGGCCGAGATCATCCGCAAGGGCCTCGATCTCGGCGTCGATTACGCCTTGACGCGAAGCTGTTACGACCCATCTCCGGATGGCGCCGCCTGCGGCGAGTGCGACTCCTGCGCCTTGAGGCTCAGGGGTTTCGCCGAGGCCGGCGTCGAGGACCCGGCGCCCTACCGGGTGCGAGTGCGGGCGGAACCATGAGCTATTCGGTCAAGGAACTGATCTACACGCTCCAGGGCGAAGGGGCGAATACCGGCCGGCCCGCCGTCTTCTGCCGCTTCGCCGGATGCAATCTGTGGTCGGGCCGGGAAGAGGACCGGGAAACCGCGGTCTGCGATTTCTGCGATACCGATTTCGTCGGCACCGACGGCGAAGGCGGCGGGCGCTTCGCGACGGCGGCCGGTCTGGCCCAGGCGGCAAGGCGGACCTGGCCATTCGACGGCGAAAGCCGGTTTAGCCCCTTCGCCGTCTTCACCGGCGGCGAGCCTTTGTTGCAGCTCGACGAGGACCTGATCGATGCCTTCCATGGCGCCGGCTTCGAGGTCGCGGTCGAGACCAACGGCACGCTGACGGCGCCTCGCGGCATCGACTGGATCTGCGTCAGTCCCAAGGCCGGCGCCCGGCTTAGGCAGCGCCAAGGCGATGAATTGAAGCTCGTCTTCCCCCAGGCGGGGGCGGAACCGGAGGGTTTCGAGGGACTCCCGTTCCAGCACTTCTTCCTGCAGCCGATGGACGGGGACGCGCGGGAACGCAACACCGAACTCGCGCGTGAGTTCTGCCTTGCCCATCCGCGCTGGAGGCTCAGCCTCCAGACCCACAAATTTCTCGGCATACCCTGACCGCCGCCGCCATGGAGATATTCAAGTCATTCACCTTCGAGGCGGCCCACCGGCTGCCCAATTTGGCGCCTGATCACAAATGCGCGCGGCTTCACGGCCATTCTTTCAGGGTCGATATCCACGTCGAAGGCGAAATCGTGCAACCGGAGGACTGGGTGATGGATTTCGCCGGCCTCAAGGAAGCGTTCGCGCCGCTTCGCGGGCAACTCGACCACCATAATCTCAACGACATCGACGGCCTCGCCAATCCCACCAGCGAGGTCATCGCGCGCTGGATCTGGGACCGTCTGAAGCCCGATCTGCCGGGCCTTTGCAAGGTGGTCCTGCACGAGACCTGCACCGCCGGCTGCGTCTATCGCGGCGGCGAGTGAAGCTTACCGTCCCCGTCCCTTGTAGGGCTCGACGCCCTGATCGGGAACCCACAGGCCCTCGGGCGTCGGCCCGGTCTGGTAGAAGACGTCGATGGGGATGCCGCCCCGCGGATACCAGTAGCCGCCGATGCGAAGCCACTTCGGCTCGACCGCCTCTTTGATCCGCCTGGCGATCATAAGCGTGCAGTCCTCGTGGAAGGCGCCATGGTTGCGGAACGAGGCGAGGAAGAGCTTCAACGACTTGCTCTCGAGCAACCGAACGCCGGGCACGTAGTCGATGACGAAATGGGCGAAGTCCGGCTGGCCGGTGATCGGACAAAGGGCGGTGAACTCGGGGCAGGTGAAGCGCACGAGATAGCGCTCGCCGCTTTGGGGGTTGGCGACGCTCTCGAGCCTGGCCTCATCGGGCGAGGGGGGGATTTCCGCCCGCCGGCCGAGCTGGGTCAGGGTCTCTTCCTTGATCTCGCTCATGGATCAAGGGTACGCCGGAACGCACGCACGGCCAAGGGCGATGTGGCGCCTTTACAACGCCTCGATGTCGCCGCTTCGGTACTCGGCGAGGAAGGCCGCGGCGTAGGCGTCGAAGGAGTCATTGGCGATGGCGTCGCGCAGGCCCGCCATCAGGTCCTGGAAGAGTTGCAGATTGTGCCAGCTCATGAGCGTGCCGCCCAGCATCTCGCCCGAGCGCGCCAGATGGCTGAGATAGGCGCGGGAATAATCGGCGCAGGCGGGGCAGCGGCACGCCTCGTCCAGCGGCCGCGGGTCCTCGATGTGGCGGGCATTCATGATGTTGATCTCGCCTCTCCGCGTGAACGCCTTGCCGGTACGCCCCGAACGGGTCGGCAGCACGCAGTCGAACATGTCGATGCCGCGCGCGACGGCGCCGATGATGTCGGCGGGATAACCGGCGCCCATGAGATAGCGCGGCTTATCCTCGGGCAGCGCCGGCACCGTCGCCTCCAGGGTGCTCAGCATCAGCTCCTGTCCCTCGCCGACGGCAAGCCCGCCGATGGCGTAACCATCGAAGCCTAATTCTCTCAGCGCCGCCGCCGATTCCTGGCGAAGATCGCCATGGACGCCGCCCTGGACGATGCCGAACAGGCCGTAACCCGGTCGTCGATCGAAGGCGGCCGCAGACCGCGCCGCCCAGCCCATCGACAGCCGCATGGATTTGGCGGCGTCGGCCTCGCTCGCCGGATACGGCGTGCATTCATCGAGGACCATGGAGATATCGGCGCCGAGTCGGTGCTGGATTTCGATCGCGCGCTCGGGCGTCAGTTCATGCCGGGCGCCGTCGAGATGGGACTGGAAGACGACGCCGTCATCGGTGATCTCGCGGAAATTGGCCAGCGACATGACCTGGAAACCGCCCGAATCGGTGAGGATCGGTCCCGGCCAGTTCATGAACCGGTGCAGTCCGCCGAGCCTGGCGATGATATCGGCGCCCGGGCGCAGCATCAAATGATAGGTGTTGGCGAGCACGATCTCGGCGCCGGTCGCGGCCACCGCTTCGGGCGTCATCGCCTTGATGGTCCCGGCGGTGCCGACGGGGATGAAGGCCGGGGTGGCGACGGTGCCGTGGGCGCAAGTGATCTGGCCCAGGCGCGCCGAACCCGAACGCGCCCCGAGCTTGAAACCGAAGCCGCCCTTATTCACCGCCGTTACCATTCCCGTCATGCCCTTCGCCCGCCGTCTCCGGGTGCGGCCAAAGCAGGCAGCCATCGCCGTAGGAATAGAAGCGATAACCGGCCTCCTTGGCGTGCTCGTAGGCCGCCCGCATCCGCGCCAGGCCCGAAAACGCCGAAACCAGCATGAACAGGGTGGATTTCGGCAGATGGAAGTTGGTCAACAACAGATCGACGGCGCGAAAGCGATAACCGGGCGTGATGAAGATATCGGTATCGCCGGCGAAGGGTCGCACGCGCCCGGCCTCGTCCGCCGCCGATTCCAGCAGGCGCAACACCGTCGTGCCGACGGCGACGATGCGCCCGCCGCCGTCGCGCGCCCGGTTGATGGCGCCGGCGGCTTTCTCAGGTATGGCGCCGGTCTCGCTGTGCATCCTGTGGTCCCTTGTGTCGGCCGCCTTCACCGGCAGGAAGGTGCCGGCGCCGACATGGAGGGTGATGAAGACGCGCCCGATCCCCCGCGCGTCCAGGGCTTCGAAAAGCGCCGGCGTGAAATGGAGCCCGGCCGTCGGCGCCGCGACCGCGCCTTCATCACGGGCATAGATCGTCTGGTAGTCTTCGCGGTCCCTGGCATCGGGGCCGCCGGCGCGGCGGATATAAGGGGGCAGGGGCGCCCGCCCGAAACGCTCGATCGCCTGCCTGAACGCAGCGCCTTCGAGGCCGAATTCGAGGGTGACCTCGCCTTCGGCGCCCTTGGCGGCGACGTCGGCCCAAAAGCCGGGC
>JACZQV010000050.1 GCA_022545545.1 Pseudomonadota bacterium | reverse complement strand
CCTTCTCCCCGTAAGTTGCCGGCCGAAAGCTTTCTTATACCAAAGGTCCTTGATAATGACCCCTAGAGATCGGGCAGGCGATCCGCCGGGTAGGAGGGAAGCCGCCGGCGATGCTGCGCATCGTCAAGGTTTTCCGACGCCCTCCGGCGGTTCGCATGCCCGACCGGAACGGCGGCTTCCCAAGGCTTTCGGACGGCGTCGCGCATGGCTTCCGATGTTCCACATCGCCGCGCCACGCGCTCCTAGCCGAAAACCTTGGGAAGCCGTCTCTAGGGGTCATTATCAAGGACCTTTGGTATTAAGGCGCTTCGGCGAAGATCAGGGTGGCGTTGGTGCCGCCGAAGCCGAATGAATTGGAGAGCCCAAGGCGCACCTTGCGCTCCTTGGCGTGGTGCGGCACCAGGTCGATGTCGCAGCCGGGCGGGGGGTTGTCGAGATTGAGGGTCGGCGGCACGACGCCGTTCTGCATCGCCAGGATCGAAAAGATCGCCTCGATGCTGCCGGCGGCCCCCAAGAGATGGCCGATCGCCGACTTGGTGGACGACATCGACAGTTTGTTGGCGTGATCGCCGAACACTCTTTTAACCGCGCCCAACTCGATCTCGTCGCCAAGAGGGGTCGAGGTCCCATGGGCGTTGATGTAATCGATGTCCTCGGGGTTGACCTTCGCCCGCTTGAGCGCGGCGAGCATGGAGCGGTAACCGCCGCTGCCGTCCAGGGCCGGCGCGGTCACGTGGTGGGCATCGCTCGACATGCCGTAGCCAATGATCTCGGCGTAAATCTTCGCCCCCCGTTTCCTCGCGTGTTCCAACTCTTCCAGGACGACGACGCCCGCGCCTTCGCCGATCACGAAGCCGTCCCGGTCCCGGTCCCAGGGCCGCGACGCCTTCTCCGGGGTGTCGTTGAAATGGGTCGACAGCGCCCGGGCGGCGGCGAAACCGGCGACGCCGAGGCGGCAGACCGCCGCCTCCGTGCCGCCCGCGATCATGACGTCGGCATCTTCCCATTGAATGATCCGCGCGGCGTCACCGATGGCATGCGCCCCGGTGGCGCAAGCGGTGACCGCCGAATGGTTGGGCCCGGTGAAGCCGTATTTGATCGAGATGTGCCCCGACGCCAGGTTGATCAGGGAGGCGGGAATGAAGAATGGGGTGACGCGCCTCGGACCCTTCTCATGGAGGATCACCGCGACCTCGGCGATCACCGGCAACCCGCCGATCCCAGAGCCGACCATGACGCCGGTGCGCTCACGGGATTCCTCGTCCTCCGGCATCCAGCCGGAATCCTCCACCGCTTGGGTCGCGGCGACCAGGGCGAAGGCGATGAAATCGCCCATCTTCCGCTGGTCCTTCGGCTTGACCCAATCGTCGAGATTGAGCCGGCCGTCCGAGCCATCGCCCCGCGGCGCCTGACCGGCGATCTTCACCGTCAGATCGGAAACGTCGAATGACTGGATGGCGCGAATGCCGGACTCGCCGTTGATCAAACGGTCCCAACTGGCCTTGACCCCGCAGGCCAACGGCGTAAGCAGGCCCATCCCAGTGACGACCACACGTCTCATATCGATACGAGCGTTTGTATTAGCCCTAACGGCCAAAGGCGCCGGCGGATGCCGACGCGCCCTTCACTTAAGTCTTGGACTGGATGTAATCGATAGCATCCTTGACGGTCAGGATCTTCTCCGCCGACTCGTCAGGAATTTCGCACCCGAATTCTTCCTCGAAAGCCATCACGAGCTCGACCGTGTCCAAACTGTCGGCGCCAAGATCGTCGATGAAGCTGGCATCGTTGGTCACCTTGGCTTCGTCCACGCCGAGATGTTCGATAACGATTTTCGAAACACGTTCCCCAATATCACTCATGCTGCTTTCCCCGAAGGATATCGTTATGTTAATGGAGGAATTGGCTTTCCCAGTTAGAGCCGCGCCGCCGGACGGCGGAGGAAAAGTGCCGTTTCCTAACACACTTTCCCAAGCTTGGCCAGCATAAGGGAAGGCGTCTTCCCAAGGCCCTATATCATGGCCATTCCGCCGTTGACATGCAAGGTCTGACCGGTGATGTAGCCCGCCTCCTCGCTGGCGAGAAACACCACCGACGCCGCCACGTCCTCAGGCGCGCCGAGCCGGGCCGAGGGGATACCTGCCATCACCCGCTGCTTCTGTTTGTCATCGAGGGCGTCGGTCATCGCCGTCGTGATGAAGCCCGGCGCGACGCAGTTGACCGTGATCCCGCGCGCCGCGACCTCGGCCGCCAGCGCCTTGGTCATGCCGATCATGCCGGCCTTGGACGCGGAATAATTAGCCTGGCCGGGATTGCCGGTGACGCCGACGGTCGAGGTAATGCCGATGATGCGGCCCCAGCGCTGTTTCACCATGGGGCGCAGCGCCGCGCGCGCCAAGCGGAAGGTCGCGGTGAGATTGACCTCCAGTACCGCCTCCCAATCCTCGTCCTTCATCCGCATCATCAGGGCATCGCGGGTAATTCCGGCGGTGTTTACGAGGATGTCGAGGCCGCCCATCGCCCCTTGGGTCTCCTCGACCAGCTTATTGGCCGCCGTCTTGTCGGAGAGGTCGCAGGGCAGAACGTGGACCCGCCCGGCCAATTCGCCGGCCAGCGCCTCGAGGGCGTCCGTCCGCGTTCCCGAGAGCGCCACCTCGGCCCCCTGGGCGTTAAGCGCCCGGGCGATGGCCCCGCCGATGCCGCCGCTGGCACCGGTGACGAGGGCGCGTTTTCCCTGAAGATCGAACATGAAGGCTCCTAAATTCCTAGATTCTGTCGAGGAAGGATTCGATGTCGGCGGGACCCTGAATGGAGATCGCCTCGAGTTCCCGGTCGATTCGCCGGGCCAGCCCCGTCAGCACCCTGCCGGCGCCAAGCTCGACGACCCGTTCCACCCCCTCCTGCTTCAAATAGAGCACGCATTCGCGCCAGCGCACCACGTCGGTCACCTGCGCCACCAGATCCGCCCGGATGGTTTCCGGCTCGGTGACCGGCCGGGCCCTGACATTGGAGATCAGCGGCACCGCCGGGGGGCGTATCTCGGTCTCCGCCAGGGCCTCCGCCATGACCTCCGCCACCGGCTCCATCAACGGGCAATGGAAGGGGGCGCTCACCGGCAGCATGATGGCACGCTTCGCCCCCCGTTCGACAGCGATGTCGGCGGCGCGTTCGACGGCGGCGCGGGAACCGCTGACGACGACCTGATCCGGCGCGTTGTCGTTGGCGACGGCGCAGACCTCGTCCCCGGCCGCTTCCTGGGCGATGGACTCGGCCGTGGCGCGGTCGACGCCGATGAGCGCCGCCATCGCGCCCTCGCCCACGGGCACGGCCTCTTGCATCGCCCGGCCGCGGGTCTTGACGAGCCTGGCCGTGTCGGCGAGGCCGATCGCACCGGCCGACGCCAGGGCGGCATATTCGCCCAGCGAATGGCCGGCGACGAATCGGCAGGCAGCGGCCATATCGAGGCCGCCTTCACGCTCCAAAACCCGCCAGACCGCATGGCCGACCGCCATCAGGGCCGGCTGCGCGTTTTCCGTCAGGATGAGGTCCTCCTCCGGGCCCTCGAACATCAACCGGGAGAGGTTCTGACCGAGCGCCTCGTCGACCTCCTCGAACACCTCCCGCGCGGCGGCGAAGGCCTCCGCCAGCTCCCGCCCCATGCCAAGCGCCTGTGATCCCTGCCCGGGAAAAACGAATGCCTGATCCATCGATTATTGCTTCTCCTGCCGTTGGCCGGAAGTGATACCGGCCGCGCCGCCGGTGTCAAGAACGCTCTCCCGCTCGCCACTGTCATGGAAGTGGGCATGGAAGCGGGACGGAACCGGGGAAGCGGCAAAGGGAAGGCCGGACACCCCCCGGCCGCGCCCCTGGGAGCCCTGTAAACGGGGGCCCGGCAGCCGCCGGTTACCGGGTCAAAGCGGCCTTGCGCCAGCATCGCTTTGGTGTATAGTGCGCCGCCTTATAACTCCTTGCCGGGCAACCCCGGCTAGGCCCCCAAGGCTTCGCCACCCCGCGGATGCGCGGGCGGCCGGCTCCGGGCCATGAAATAACCGAAAGGAGTCACCGTTCGATGCCCTATTACGAGAGCGTGTTCATCGCACGCCAAGATGTCTCCGCGCCCCAGGTCGAGACCCTTGCCGACACCTTCACCGAGATCATCAGCGGTGGCGGCGGCAGCGTGACCAAACGGGAATATTGGGGGCTGCGCAACCTCGCCTACCGGATAAAGAAGAACCGCAAGGGGCACTACATGTTGCTCAACATCGACGCCCCGTCGGAAGCGGTCCAGGAAATGGAACGCAATATGCGAATCAGCGAGGACATCCTGCGCTACATGACGATCAGGGTCGAGGAACTGGAGGAGGGGCCTTCGGTCATGGCCAGGAGCCGTAGTGCCCGCGACGACCATCGCCCCCGGCGCGACGGCCACCAGGACCGCGGACCGAGAAGGGGCGAGGGGACCGCGAAAGACGATCAGCCGGCCGAGAAAGCCCAGGGCCCGGC
Source organism: Pseudomonadota bacterium (assembly GCA_022545545.1). GTDB lineage: Bacteria > Pseudomonadota > Alphaproteobacteria > SMXQ01 > SMXQ01 > JACZQV01. Next base: position 15,469 of record JACZQV010000050.1, on the reverse strand, counting down.
AGCGGCGTCCGATGCGCCCGCGCCATCGGGCGAGGAGCAAAAGGCCAAGGCGCCTCCTCCCGAAACCGGAGAGGATGAAGCGGCGTCCGATGCGCCCGCGCCATCGGGCGAGGAGCAAAAGGCCAAGGCGCCTCCTCCCGAAACCGGAGAGGATGAAGCGGCGTCCGAGACGGCGGAGGATGGCGGCGGGGCCGAAACCGCAACCGAGGGAGACAAGACATGAGAGGACCCTCCTCTTCGCGTGGCCGCGGCGGGCCGGGGGCTTCGGGTCCGAGACGGCCGGACCGGCGTCTGTTCTTCCGGCGCCGCAAGACCTGTCCGTTTTCCTCATCCAAAGCGCCCAAGATCGATTACAAGGACGTTCGTCTGCTCCAGCGCTTCATCTCCGAGCGCGGTAAGATCATGCCGAGCCGGATCACGGCGGTGTCGGCCAAGAAGCAACGCGAGCTGACAAGGGCGATTAAACGGGCCCGCAATCTGGCCTTGCTGCCTTTCCTCGTCAAGTGATGGGGCTTCCCGCCGGCTGCGAGGGCGCCGGGGGGACCGTCACGGTTTGAGATGTCCAAAAACGTCCTGATTGCCATCGCCGGGGGCTTGCTCACCGCCCTCCTCTACCTGTCGACCGAGACGGGAAGTCCGGCGACGCTCGTATTCGCCTATTTCACGCTCCTGCCCCTGTTCATGGTGGGACTGGCCAAGGGGGTGGCGGCGGCGGCCATCTCGGGCACGGTCGCCGTGGTGGTCACCGGCGTGGCGGCGAAATTCACCGGCGCCGCCATGTTTGCCTTGGCCTATGCCGTGCCGGCGGTGGTGATGGTGCGCATGGCGCTTTTGAACCGGCAAACGCCCGAGGGCCCGGCCGAGTGGTATCCCGCCGGACGGATCATGAGTTGGCTGACGGCTTATGGCGCGGCGGCCTTGATCGCTTTCGCGGTCACTGCCGGCGATTCCCCGGCTGGCATGGAAGCGACATTTCGCGAGGGCATCGAAACTTCGCTCGAGGGCCTTGCCGGCGGCGAGGACGGGACCAGGCCGGCGGCCATCGCCGCCCAGGTCGCCCCCCACTTTCCGGCGCTCATCATCACGTCCTGGCTGGTCATGGTCGCCATCAATGTTTCCCTGGCCCAAAGGTTCCTCCGGCGGCTGGGGTGGAACCTGCGACCATCGCCCCGCATGAGCGCGTTCGAACTGCCCAATTGGCTGGCGATCACCCTGGCGATCTCGGTTTTGGCGTGGCTGGCGGGCGGGCAAGGGGCGCCCGGCTTTGTCGGTTGGAATTTGACGCTGGTGTTTTCCGTGCCTTATTTCTTCATGGGGCTCACGGTCATCCACACCTTGTCTCGCCCCTGGCCGGCGCGAACGCCGGCCCTGGTGATATTTTACCTGTTTCTGATAATATTCCGCTGGCCCGTCGCCCTAATCGCCGCGCTGGGTTTGGTGGATCAATGGGCCGGCCTGCGCCAGCGGATCGGCGGCATGGGCGGCAATCAGGAGGAAGACCAATGATGGAAGTGATCCTGCTCGAGCGGGTGGAGAAACTCGGTCAGATGGGTGACGTCGTGAAGGTCAAGCCGGGCTACGCCCGCAACTACCTTCTACCTCAGAAAATGGCGTTGCGCGCCACCAAGGCCAACCGCGCCTATTTCGACCAGCAGCAGACCCATCTCGAGGCGGCGAATTTGGAGCGGCGGAGCGAGGCCGAGGCGGTTGCGCGGAAATTCGAGGGGCTTTCCATCGTCCTCGTGCGCCAAGCGAGCGATATGGGCCAGCTCTATGGCTCGATCCGGCCCCAGGACATCGCCGATGGCGTCAATGACGCCGGCGTGACGCTCGAGCACAAACAGGTGAAGCTCGATCGCCCGATCAAGACCATCGGGCTGCACAAGGTGCGCATCGCGCTCCATCCCGAGGTGGCGGTCGAGATCACCGCCAACGTCGCCCGCTCCGAGGCGGAAGCGGAATTGCAAGCCAAGGCCGGGATGCCGGTCCCGGCGCCGGGCACCGAAACGGAGGCGGCGGAAGACGAGGACGATGGCGAGGATCGAGCCGCCGAGGCGCCCGCGGCCGAGGCCAAATTGGAGAACGCCGGCGGTGAAGAGAGCGGCGAGGGGGCCGGCGCCGATGCCCAAACCGGCGGTGAAGCGGATGGGGACGTTAAGGAGGAAGGCGCCGGCGGAGCCGGGAAAACCACCGATTAAGCGAAATCCCCCATCATCGTGACAAGCGGCGCGCCCCGGGCGCGCCGCCTTTTTTTTCGCCCATTCGGGCGCTTTGGTCCGATAGGGCGTCCCGGCGGCGCCGGCAAGCCGGTGACGGAGCTATCCCCGTCATTACCAGAGGTGGGATAAGTTTCCGGCGCTCGGGGGTAAAATAAATTTGCTGTACGCGGAATAGCGTTGCAATTTGGTTGCCCCGGAATGGCGTTGTGATTCGCTTGCATTAAATTTGCGTTGGTAGTTTGTCCTCATGGTAACCCCGAATCCCGGTCCCACGGCCACCCCGTTTGCCGAATCCGAAGACCAAAGCTACCGGACCCCGCCGCACAATTTCGACGCCGAGCAGGCATTGCTCGGCGCCATCCTTGTCAACAATCTCGCCCACAACCGGGTCTCGGAGTTTCTCCAGCCCGAGCATTTCGCCGATGCCGTCCACGGGCGCATCTTCGATGCCTGCACCAAGCTGATCGAACGGGGCCAGGTCGCCAACCCGGTGACGCTCAAGGGCGTTTTCGACCAGGACGCCGAGCTCGAGGATATCGGCGGCGCCCAGTACCTCGCCCGTCTGGCGGCGTCGTCGGTGACCATCATCAACGCCGCCGATTACGGGCGCGCCATCTTCGATCTTTTCTTGCGCCGCCAGCTCATCAGTCTCGGCGAGGGGGTGGTCAACGACGCCTATTCCCATGACCTCGAGGCCGACGCGCCGGCCCAGATCGAAGAGGCCGAACAAAAGCTCTTCGATCTCGCCACCACCGGCCAGTACGAGGGCGGTTTCTTACCCTTCTCCAAGACGCTGACGAGCGCCATCGACATGGCCGAGGCGGCGTACAAGCGCGAAGGCCGACTCGCCGGTCTCGCCACCGGATTCGCCGATATCGACAAGCTGCTCGGCGGACTGCATCCCTCGGATCTGGTGGTGCTGGCGGGCCGGCCGTCGATGGGCAAGACGGCGCTCGCCACCAACATCGCCTACCATGCCGCCAAGACCTACAAGACGGAAGTGGACGAGGACGGGAACAAGAAGGTGGTGGACGGCGGCGTCGTCGGTTTCTTCTCGCTCGAGATGTCGGCCGAGCAACTGGCCACCCGCATCCTCGCCGAAGCCGCCGGCGTGCCGTCGGACAAGATCCGCAAGGGTGAACTTTCCAACGCCGCCTTTCAGAAGGTGGTGGCCGCCAGCCGGAAGCTTGACGCCATGCCCCTTTTCATCGACGACACGCCGGCCTTGAGCGTCGTGGCGCTTCGCACCCGGGCGAGAAGGCTCAAGCGTACCCAGGGCCTTTCCCTGATCGTCGTCGATTATTTGCAGCTCCTGCATCCGGCGGCCGGCCATGTGCCCGATAACCGGGTCCAGGAAATTTCTGCAATGACACGTGGGCTCAAGGCGTTGGCCAAGGAACTTAATGTTCCGGTTCTGGCGCTTTCCCAGCTTTCGCGCGCCGTCGAGCAGCGTGACAACAAACGCCCGCAGCTTGCCGATTTGCGCGAATCGGGCGCCATCGAACAGGACGCCGACGTGGTGATGTTCATCTACCGCGAGGAATACTATCTGGCCCGCCAGGAGCCGGACCCTAGCAACGAGAAGTACGGGGAATGGATAGACAGGATGGGACGGGTGCACAATCTCGCCGAGGTCAACGTCGCCAAACAGCGCCATGGCCCGATCGGCACGGTGAAGCTGTACTTCCAGGCAGAATACACCAGATTCCAGGACCACATTCCGGACGACCATGTTCCGGCCTCTCCGGACGACCACACTCCGGACCCGGATGCCCCCCCCTTCTGATCCGCCTCCCGGCCACGCCGGCGGAGTGCTGCGCATCGATCTCGACGCCATCGCCGCCAATTACCGGGTGCTTCGGGCGCGCCTGGCCGGCGCGACTTGCGGCGCCGTGGTCAAGGCCGACGGCTATGGGCTCGGCGCCGCCAAGGTTGCGAAGGCGCTTGCGGGCGCGGGATGCCGGGACTTCTTCGTCGCCCTCATCGACGAGGGCGTGGAAATCCGCGCCGTCTTGCCCGCGGCCGACATCTATGCCTTTTGCGGCGCCACCCCCGAGACCGCCGCCGCCTTGGCCGAACACCGCCTGATCCCGGCGCTCAACGATCTCGGCCAGATCGAGGCCTATTCGGCCTATGCCCGAACGCGGGCAACGGAGGCGGGAGGCGGGGACGGGTCAGGCCGGCTGGCGGCGCTGATCCACATCGATACGGGCATGACGCGCCTGGGCCTGGAGGCGCGGGAGGTGGCGGCGTTGGCGGACAATCCCGAGCGCCTCGCGGGGATAGAGGTGAAGTATGTGATGAGCCACCTCGCCGCGGCCGAGGAACCCGCCAATCCCTTGAACGCCCGCCAGCTTGCGGCCTTCGATGACGCGCGCGCGCAACTTGCCCCCTGCCTGCGCCAAGCCGGAGCTTCGCTCTCGCCACGCTTCGCTGGCGTAGCGGGTCGGCGAAGGCAGGCCGGTGTTGATGCTCCGGCGAGCCTCGCCAACTCGTCCGGCATCTTCCTCGGGCCCGATTATCACTTCGATCTCGCCCGCCCCGGGGCGGCGCTCTACGGCATCGCGCCCCAGGCCGGCGTCCCCAATCCCATGACGCAAGTCGTTCGTTTACAAGGGAAAATCCTTCAGGTGCGTGACGTTGACAGCCCCATGACCGTTGGCTATGGTGCGACGCACCGCGTACGGGCCAAGGGCAGGATAGCCACCGTCGGCGTCGGTTACGCCGACGGCTATTTTCGCGCCCTCGGTAACCGCGGCCATGCATATATCGGGGAGACCCGGGTGCCTGTGGTGGGACGCGTCTCAATGGATCTGATCACCTTCGACGTTGCCAAAGTGCCGCCGGACCAGGCGGTGCCCGGCGGCTTCATCGATCTGATCTCGGACCATCATCCCGTCGATGCGCTGGCGGAGGAGGCCGGCACCATCGGCTACGAGATCCTGACGGCGCTTGGACGACGCTACCACCGCATCTATTCGGGCGGCGCCGGCTGACCATGGCATTCCTCGCCGCCACCGGCCGCGCCGAGGGGCCCATCCGGATGGAGGTCGATCCCGCGGCCGGCGAGGACGCCGCCGATCGCGGGGCGGCGGCGGTCTGAATTGGCGACCTCGGCGACGGCATATGTCTGTCAACAGTGCGGCGCGGTCCACCGTAAATGGGTGGGTCGGTGCGACGACTGCGGCGCCTGGAACACGTTGATCGAGGAGGCGCGCACCGAAGCCGCGCCCAAGTCCCTGAGATCGGGCGCCAAGGCGGCCAAGGGGCGCAAGCTCGAGTTTCACCCCCTCGCCGGCGAGAGCGCGGCCCCGCCGAGACGCATCACCGGCATCGCCGAGTTCGACCGGGTGTGCGGCGGCGGTCTGGTCGAGGGATCGACGGTGTTGGTGGCGGGAGACCCCGGCATCGGCAAATCCACCCTTTCGCTCCAGGCGGCGGCGTCCCTTGCCGCCGGCGGGGGAGGCGGCGGGACCGTCGCCGTCTATATTTCGGGCGAGGAAGCGATCGATCAGGTGCGCCTGCGGGCGGTGCGCCTCGGCATCAATGATGCGCCGGTGGCGCTGGTGTCGGCCACCAGCGTGCGCGATATCATCGCCACCCTCGATGAGGCCCGGGGCCCGGCGATGGTGGTCATCGATTCGATCCAGACCATGTATGTCGACATCCTCGATTCGGCGCCCGGGACCATCGGTCAGGTCCGCGCCAGCGCCCAGGAATTGATCCGCCTGGCCAAGCGGCGCGGCATCATCGTCGTGATGGTCGGCCATGTCACCAAGGAAGGGCTGATCGCCGGACCGAGGGTGCTGGAGCACATGGTGGACACGGTGCTCTATTTCGAGGGCGAGCGAGGTCATCAGTTCCGCATCCTCCGCGCGGTGAAGAACCGGTTCGGGCCGACGGACGAGATCGGCGTGTTCGAGATGACCGACTCGGGTCTCGCCGAGGTATCCAACCCCTCCGCCCTTTTCCTCGGCGAGCACGAAAGCGGGGCCAGCGGCGCGGCGGTCTTCGCCGGCATGGAGGGCACCCGCCCGGTACTGGTCGAAATACAGGCCTTGGTGGCGCGATCTTCCCTGGCGACGCCGAGGCGCGCCGTCGTCGGCTGGGACGGGGCGAGGCTGGCCATGGTGCTGGCGGTGCTCGAGGCGCGCGCCGGCCTTGCACTGGCGGGCCATGATGTCTACCTAAACGTTGCCGGTGGGCTGAGGATTCACGAGCCGGCCGCCGACCTCGCGGCGGCGGCGGCGTTGCTGTCCTCGCTTGCCGACAGCCCGGCGCCGCCCAAGACCGTGATCTTCGGCGAGATCGGCCTTTCCGGCGAGGTCCGCCCGGTGGGCCACCGCGCGGCGCGGCTCAAGGAGGCGGCGAAGCTCGGATTCGACCAGGCGATCGTACCGGCCGGCCGGGCGGGGTCGCGGCCAGCCGGCTCGACAGGTTTCAAGGTGCAGGAAATCAAGCACGTTCAAGACCTTGTGGCGTCCTTCGGCGCGATGCCGAAATGGGCCCGGCGCGCCTCGGCGCCGGCGATGATGACGAGAGGCGCTTAGGGTGGAGGTCCTCGGGGTCAATATCACCGACGTCGTCGTCGTCGTGACCGTCCTGATCTCCGGCGCCATCGCCCTCGCCCGCGGTCTGGTGAAGGAGGTGCTGGCGATCGTAAGCTGGGTCGGGGCCGCCTTCGCGACCCTCTACGGGTTTCCCTACGCCGCTCCTTATGCCCGCAAGATGATCGAGACGCCCTGGATCGCCGACCTCACGGCCGGCGGCGTCCTGTTCATCGTCACCCTGTTCGTGCTTTCGCTCTCCAGCCACGCCATTTCCAGGCGCGTCAAGGGAAGCCCCTTAGGCGTGCTCGACCGCTCGCTCGGCTTCGTCTTCGGGCTGTTGCGCGGCGCCCTTCTCATCAGCCTCGCCTATCTCGCCTTCAGTTGGGTCCAGCCGGTGAAGGACCAGCCGAAATGGGTGCGCTCGGCCAAGACCATGCCCCTGATCGAGCAGGGGGCGGACTTGATCATCATCCTGATCCCCGAAACATTCCTCGATCGCAAGGCCCCCGGCGAGAAGGCCATCGGCGGTGATGCGCTCCGACTCGAGGCCGAACGCGTGATGCGCGAGCTCACCACGTCGCGGCCGAAATCCACTGCGCCGGGGGGCGTATCGGGTTATAAGAACGCGGAGCGCGACGAGATGAACCGACTGATCCAGGGATCCCAGGGTCCCGAACCCGGCGGCCAAAAACGATAGGGCCGGAATTAGGAATAAATAGGGAGAGTGTTGCGCGATGTTCTCGACCCATCCATATGATGACGACCACTTACGCGAGGAGTGCGGCATATTCGGCATCTTCGGGGGCGCGGACGCGGCGGCCCACACGGCGCTCGGCCTGCACGCCCTGCAGCACCGGGGACAGGAATCCGCCGGCATAGTCACCTTCGACGGCGAGCACTTCCACGACCAGCGCGGCTTCGGCCTCGTCGCCGACAATTTCAGCTCCGAAGAGGTGATCCGCCAACTGCCGGGCGCCTCGGCCATCGGCCATGTGCGCTATTCCACCGCCGGCGAGACCGTGCAACGCAACATCCAACCCCTGTTCGCCGATCTCGAGTTCGGCGGCTTCGCCATCGGTCACAACGGCAACCTCACCAACGCCATCGCCTTGCGCAAGGAACTGGTGAAGCGCGGCTCCCTGTTCCAATCGACCACCGATACCGAAGTCATCATCCACCTGATCGCGACCAGCACCTTTGCCACCGTGATCGACCGCTTGATCGACGCGCTTAGGCAGGTGGACGGGGCTTATTCGCTGGTGGCGCTGACCAACGACGCGCTGATCGGGGTCAGGGACACGCACGGGGTCCGGCCGCTGGTGCTGGGGACCCTGGATGGCGCCTACATCCTGGCGTCGGAGACCTGCGCCCTTGACATCATCGGCGCCAAGTTCGTGCGCGATATCGAACCGGGAGAGATCGTCACCATCACCGACTCGGGGATCGAGAGCATCAAGCCTTTCGCCAATTCCCCCAGTAAGTTCTGCATCTTCGAATATGTCTATTTCTCGCGTCCCGACAGCAGTGTCGAGGGACAGAACGTCTATGAGATCCGCAAACGCATCGGCGTCGAGCTTGCCCGCGAGAGCCACGTCGATGCCGACGCCATCGTCCCGGTGCCCGATTCCGGTGTGCCCGCCGCCGTCGGCTATTCGAACGAGGCCGGGATACCGTTCGAGTTCGGCATCATCCGCAACCATTACGTCGGACGGACGTTCATCGAGCCGACCGACCGCATCCGTCACCTCGGCGTGAAGCTCAAGCACAACGCCAACCGCGCCGAAATCGCCGGCAAGCGGGTCATCCTGGTGGATGACAGCATCGTCCGCGGCACCACCTCGACCAAGATCGTCGAGATGGTACGCCAAGCCGGCGCCAAGGAAGTCCATATGCGCATCGCCTGCCCGCCGACGGCCCATTGCTGCTTCTACGGGGTCGATACGCCGAAACGGGACGATCTCATGGCCGCCAATCACAGCATCGAGGAGATGGCGCGCCTCATCGACGTCGATTCCCTTGCTTTTCTGTCGATCGACGCACTGTATCGCGCCGTCGGCGAGGCCGGCCGCAACGACGCATCGCCGCAATATTGCGACGCCTGCTACACCGGCGAGTATCCGATACCCCTGACCGATCACGATGGCGGTCCGGTGCCGGCGCAGCTGTCGCTGCTTGCCAATACCGGCAAGGGCGCATGAATGACGCGCCCGGACGGCTTCAAGGCCGCATATCGGTAATCACCGGCGCCTCCCGCGGCCTCGGCGCGGCGATCGCCAAGCGGTTCGCGGGGGAAGGGTCGCACGTGGTCCTGGTGGCGCGCACGGTCGGCGGCCTCGAGGAGGTCGACGACGCCATCCGGGCCGCTGGCGGGGCCGCGACCCTGGTGCCGCTTGACCTCACCGAGTTCGACCGCATCGACGAGATGGGGGCGGCGCTGGCCCGGCGCTTCGGGCGAATCGACGTGCTCGTCGGCAACGCCGGCATCCTCGGCACGCTCAGCCCCATGGGCCACATCGAGACGCAAGTCTGGGACCGGGTCATCGCCGTCAACCTGACGGCGAACTGGCGATTGATCCGGAGCTTCGATCCCCTGCTCCGGGCGTCCGATTCGGGCCGCGCCATCTTCGTGACCTCGGGCGCCGCCGGCGGCGCACATCCCTATTGGGGCGCCTACGCCGTCAGCAAGGCGGCGCTCGAGGCCATGGTCAAGACCTGGGCCGGGGAGGTGACGAAAACGCCGGTGAAGGTCAATCTGGTGGACCCCGGGGCGTTGCGCACATCGATGCGCGCCGAGGCCTATCCCGGCGAAGACCCCGAGACGGTAAGGCAAGCAGGCGAGGTCACCGATACCTTCGTCGAGCTCGCCGAGGCGGCCTCGACCCGCCACGGCGAAATCGTCCGGGCGCCGTAGCCCGCTTATAGCGGCGAGCCGATGAATGTCTTCATCGGCTCGCTGGTATTACCTTTTCTTCGCATAGGGGTTCTTGCCCTTATTCTTGGCATAGGGGTTCTTGCCCTTACGCACATGCAGGCGGATGGGGACGCCGGGAAGGTCGAAGCTCACCCTGAGGCCGTTGGCGAGATAGCGGAGATAGCTTTCGGGCAGTCCCGCCGGCCGGCTCGCGAACAGAACGAAGGTCGGTGGACGCGCCTTGACCTGGGTCATGTAACGAAGGCGCAGCCGTCTGCCGGCCGCGACCGGCGGCGGGTGACGGCGGGTCGCTTCATCGAGCCAGTGATTGAGCCGGGCGGTGGGCACCCGCCGGTTCCAGACCTCGTAAACCGAAAAGACGCCTTCCATGAGTTGATCCAGCCGGCGTCCGGTGAGCGCCGAGATGCAGACATGGGGCGCGCCCCTGGCCCTGGGCAGGGAGGTCGCCAGCCGGTCGCGGAATTTTGCCAATGCCTTACCGCCGTGCTCGACGATATCCCACTTGTTGAGGGCGATCACCAGGGCGCGGCCTTCGTCGAGCACCATCTTGGCGATGGCGAGATCCTGCTTTTCCAGCAACTGGGTGGCGTCCACCACCAGCACCACGACCTCGGCCAGACGGATCGCCCTCAGCGTATCCTCGACCGATAGTTTCTCGAGCTTGGCCGCCACCCGGGCGCGGCGTCTGAGCCCGGCGGTGTCGACCAGGCGGACGGGCCTCGCGCCGTAGCGCCAATCGATGGCGATGGATTCGCGGGTCATCCCCGGTTCCGGACCGGTCAGCATGCGTTCCTCGCCCAGCAACTTGTTGACCAGGGTCGATTTGCCGACGTTCGGCCGCCCGACGATGGCAAGCTGCAATGGCCGCGTAACCGTCCCCTCGACATCCGCAACGGCGTCCCCGGCCTCTTCTTCCGGCGTCGCCCCGGCGCCCTCGTCCGCCTCCATCCCGGCAAGTTTGACGAACGGCGCCAGGGCCTCATAGAGCTCGGCCATGCCCTCGCCGTGGGCGGCGGAGATAGGAATGGCGTCGCCCAATCCCAGTGAATAGGCTTCCAGCACGCCGTCGGATCCTCCCCGCCCCTCGCATTTGTTGGCCAGCGCCACCACCGGCGGCCCGCCCTTTCGCAGCCAGCGCGCGAAATGCTCATCAAGGGGGGTTATGCCGGCGCGGGCGTCGATCAGGAAAAGCGCCACATCGGCGTTCTCGAGCGCGCGTTCCGTCTGCGCCCGCATGCGCGCCTCGAGGCTCTCGGGAGCCGCCTCCTCGAGGCCCGGCGTGTCCAGCACCTCGAAGCGAAGATCGCCGAGCTTGGCACGGCCTTCGCGGCGGTCGCGCGTGACCCGAGGGGTCTCGTCGACGATGGCGAGGCGCCGGCCGACAAGGCGGTTGAACAACGTGGACTTGCCCACATTGGGGCGTCCGACGATTGCGACCCTGCAGGTCATTGGATCCAGTACCAGCGCGTTATCCGATTAGCTTGACCCATCCCGCTCTCCCACCCGACCACCCATAGTCTACGATGCCTCAGGCTGTCGGGTGGCGGAGCGGGCCGGTGCGAGACCACGTAAGTGGATTATGTACTAGCGCAGTGCGATAAGATCGGCGCCTTCGGTCAACAGATAGAGGGTCCTATTGGCGACGGCCGGCGGGATAAGCACCCCGTCGCGCATGTCGATCACACCCAGCAGGTCGCCGTTATAGGGGGAGACCGAGAGCACCTGGCCGTGGGACCCGGCGAGGATCAGCCGGTCTCCCACCAGCACCGGCCCGGACCAGATGATCAGGTCCTTTTTCTTCTTCTCGTCCTCATAAAGAGGCAGGGTCCTGAGCCAGTGCACACCGCCGTCCCGGCGCGAAAGACAGGCGAGAAGGCCCTCCATGGTCACCACATAGATATACTCGCCGGCGACCCATGGGCTCTGCTGACCACCGATCCGCTGGCGCCAGGCCCGCTTCCCGGTCTTGAGGTCGAGGGCGACCATGCGGCCGGCGTTGGAGACGGCATAGACGCGGCCGCGGTCGATCACCGGGGCGGCCCGGATATCGGCGAGGGTCGCAGACGAACTGGCGCTCTCGCGGCCCGAGAGGAATTCGGTCCATACCTCCTTGCCGCTGGCCGCCCGCAGGGCATAGAGTTCACCGGAAGTATAGGGAACGACGACGATGCCATCGGCCACCGCCGGGCTGGCGCCGCCGAGGATCCCCGTCACCTCCGTCGTCCCGGTGTGGGTCCACAACACCTTGCCGTCCCTTATGTCCAGCGCGTAGGTCTTGTTGTCGATGGTGACCACGAACACGCGCCCCTCGGCGATCGTCGGCCCGGCGCGCATGGGGCCGGAGACCTTGCGCCGCCAGAGCACGCCGCCGGTCTCGCCGTTCAGCGCGATAACCTCGGCGAAGCCGGTGGTGGCGATGAGCCACCCCTTGTCATAGGCGAGGCCGCCGCCGAGCGTGCCCTCGCGCTCCTCGCGCGGCCGAAGCCTCCAGCGCCACAGCCGCTTTCCCGAACGCTCATCGAAGGCCGTTACATGGGCGCCGGTATCGAGGGTGTAGACCCGGCCCCCGGCGACGACCGGCTGGGCGAGGAGGCGTCTTTCATCGGTGGAGCCGGCACCGATGTTGGCGCGCCAGGCGCGCGTTGGCGCATCGGACAGATCGAGATGGTGCATGGCATGGGTCGCGAGGCCGCCGGCTTGGGGCCAATCGGCATTGACCCACCGCCGGGGCAATTGAATGGGGCGACGCCTGAGTTCCGGATCGGGCCTGAGCGAGCGTTCGAAACTGAGGACGGAGATGCGCACGCCCGGTAATTTCCGTTCCGTCGTCTCGAAGAACGGCAGGCCGCAACCGCCGAGCGCCACGACCACCAGGACGACAAGCAGCCCCCGGATCATGGTCAGCCCGGTCCCTGTCCCAGGCTGGCCAGCATTTCCGATGCCCGGGCCCGCATATTCCGGGGCGCCGTCGTGTCATCGGCAAGGGTGGTGAATATCTCCCGCGCCCGCGCCTCGTCCCTCGCCCGCAAGTGAAGGAGCGCCGTCACCTCCAGGGCCGAATGGCGCCACGGGTTGTCCTTGGCCGTTAGCGGCGCGAGGCGGTCCGTCAAAGCCTGAGGATCGGCATTATCGGCGATGCTCAGCGCCAGCAGGATCAGGGCGAGATCGCGGAAAATCCGGTTGGCGCCGCTATCGGCGATGACCCGCTCGTAAACCGCCGCCGCGCCCGCCCCGTCACCGGCCTTGGCCAGCAACCCCGCCTCCTGGAGCCGGGCGAGGGCGGCGTATCCCGCGCCCGCTTCCGCCGCCAGCTTGGCGAAGGCGGTCAACGCGGCGCCGGTTTGTTCGGCGCCGGCGAGATCAAGCGCCTGGGCGTATTTCAGGCCCTGCTCGTACCTCTGGCTCTGCTGGTAATTGCGCCATCCGACGACGGCCGAAGCGATGATGACCGCGAGCAACGCCAGGCTGACGGCGTATTTGCCGTATTTACGCCAGAGCTCGAGTTGACGATCGCGCTTCAGATCCTCTTCGACTTCTTTAATGAATTCATCCATGGAAGCAAGCCGCCATCAGCTTAAGGGCCGCTAACATAACTTCCGCGCCGGGCAATGGCAATTGGGCAAGTTCGGCGCCGGGGCCGAGCCCGCCCAACCTTCAGGAGCCGGCGTCGGGCATGTTTTCCGGCAAGCGCCGGTAGCGCTCCTCGACCCTGGGCCCGAACAGCGGGTCCTCGGGCGCGCTCGACGCCGCCTCGATCGCCGCCCCCTCTTCCGCCGAAAGCGCCGCTTCCGCCAGCGGCAGGAAATCCGCCTCCTCCTTCTCCATGTGCCGGCGGTTGAAGTCGGGATATTCCCGCGCCAGGCGCTCGAAAAGATGGCGCGGTATTTCCGCGCCCTGGGCGACGTTGCCGATCACCGTCGCCATATCCCTGGTCGGCTCCTCACCCTTCTCGTGCTCGGCGACCCGGTCCGCCGCCAGCGCCTCGGCTTCGGCGCCCTTCCTGGTAGACGGGTCAGGGGCGTCTCGGCCGTCGATCGGCCCTGGCGCCCACCCGGGTAAGGCTAGCACTGGACGTAACCGCAAAAATAGAGGAAACTGGGATCACGGATTCAGGTCCGGTGAAATCGCGGGAGGCGGTGGAACCACCCCATGGCAGAGACGATCCGGCTTGCGGATTATCGGTGCAAGCGCAAGTTCGTATTCTTCAGCCGGCACGAGTTGAACCAGCTGCTTTCGATCTACAGCCGGCGGATCATAGCCGGTGAATGGAAGGCATATGCCATCGACCACAGGGACGGCGTCGCGCTGTTCTCGGTCTTCCGCCATGCCAGTGCCCGGCCGGTCTACACCATCGCCAAGTTCGCCGCCAACTCGCACCGCCACGGCGACTATGTCCTCACCAGCGCCGGGCGGAGACTGAAACGGGGCAAGAGCCTGGCGGAAGTCGTCGCCATGTTCGACCGCAAGCTCAAGCTGGTCTCCAACCGGGCCTGAGCCCCCAGACCCACAATCCCTTATCAGACCCGCCGCCGCCTGTGCCGCCGCAATTTTTATGAATGCTTCAGAACGCCTATAGTCGAGCTTAATCGATTCAGCCGTCTTCTGCGCATAGGCCACCAGCGAACGAAGAGACGGCGTCTGAGAGGTGCGGAAATTACGTTAAAGACCGTACCTCGGGCACGTGGACGGTAATCCCGGAGGACCGATGATTTGATCTCGGAAATCCAACTGCAGGTGCTGGTTAAGAATTATTCAACCACGAGATTGCCTCATCTCGTGAATTAAAAAGATGCTCTGTGACATCCCATTCGCCTTCAACGAAGACCTCCCACATTCTAGCCAGTCCGTATTCGATCCTGCGACGTACCAATATGGCACATCTTGCCCGTCCAAACTGGGCTCTCCGTCTCCCACACATTTCGGCAATATTGCGGATTTCAGCCACCGTAAGAGGGCCAGCATTGAGTTCTGAGTGGTCCACCAAGAAGGTGGTGCCTGGTTTCCACTTCTCGTGGCCAAGCAGGAGGTCAATAAATTCCTCGAATCCCCCAAGCTCGGCGTCGCCGTGAGTTGTCACCTCAAAGAATTCATCATTGTAGTGCACTTCGTATTTCATGATTCCCTCAAACCTATCGTAGCACCGTCCAGCGGATGCGTCGCCGATAATTGGCCGCTCAGGGTCACGAGCAGACTCCACGGTCACTGTGTCGATACGTCCGCTCTTAGGGCTGAAGCGGACGTAATCGGCGGAAAAGCGGACGTTGAGATCGAAGGTCTGCTTTCCGCCCGAGAGCGGACATTCTCACGGCAAGCTCAGAAGGTCCGTTTATAGCCATAACCGGACTCTGGCCACACCGAAGGAAGTGGAGCACTGGTCGCTGACCACGTTGCGGGAGAAGCTCGTGAAGATGGGTGCTAAGGTGGTCAGCCATGGCCGGTACGTCACGTTCCAATTGGCCGAGGTGGCGGTGCCGAGGGAACTGTTCCGGAAAATCCTGAGCCTGATCGATGATCTACGGCGAAGACCCGCTCCGGCGTAGGCCGGGAAAATCGATGGCCAGGTGAAAACGACGAGAGAGGTGTGTCTGGATGGCGGGCAAAGTGACCGAATGGCCTTCCAATCGCGGGCCGATCTCCAAAATCTGGCCATCGGATGGCTGCAAAGGGGATACAGTTCCGTTGGCGGTGGGACAGTGGTACAATTTCCACTCAGTTGGATGTCATCTGGGGAATGTCGGCTAATACCAAAGGCCCTTAATATTGACCCA
>JACZQV010000153.1 GCA_022545545.1 Pseudomonadota bacterium | reverse complement strand
GAGCCCACAATCAAACCGAGACCTGTCGCTGGGCCGTCGAGGGTGCGCGCTTCCTGGAGGCTGGTATCCGCGGCGAGGACGATGCTAACGTAGTTCCATCAACCGGGAGCCGATCATGAGCGATCTGGATGCAGCCACCATCAAGGAGCTGGCAGCTCGGCTCGCCAAAAGAGCCGGCCGGTCCGTCGATGCGAAGGCCCTGGAAAGGGACCTGGAGAATTGCGCCGCGCGCTACGGCTTCTGACGGCACTGTTCCGAGCAACCTGCCCGCCGGTCAGACAGCAGGAAGGCGTTGAAACAGGCACTCGCCCACGCTTCGAAGCTTCGCACGGCTCTCGGATTACATTCCGTTGTCCCTCAGCCCCAACATCCCGCCACGAGGGCGGGATTTTGGTGGCTGGGGCGGCAGGATTCGAACCTGCGGTCACGGGACCAAAACCCGTTGCCTTACCCCTTGGCTACGCCCCATGGAACAAGACGGGCGGCAAGATACGCCCAAACGCCCGCGCTCCGCAACCGGGCTCGGTCCGGGATCAAGCGTTGGCAAGGGCGATGAAGGAGATCGTGCCGGGACGAGGACATTCAAGAGGGCGCCCGGGCCGGCCTTGCGTATCAAGCAGGGGTGAGTTCGGCAAGCCGCGGGGCCGGTCAATCGAGATCGCTCCGCCCGGCGATCAGGCGCGCCACATCGATCCGCCAATCGGGGTGCGCCGCGCCGAACACGCCGGCGGCGGCGGTGGCGCCGGCCTCATCGGCGTAAAGGCCGAAACAGGTGGCGCCGCTTCCCGACATCCTCGCCAACAGACACCCGGTGCTGGCTTCGATCGCCTTTAGGACCTCGCCGATCCCGGGCGCCAACGCCGCCGCCGCCGCGGTGAGATCGTTGCCGAGCGGCGCCAGTCGGTTTGCCAGCGCGCCGGCGTCCTCGAGCGAAGCGGTGAAACGGCCGGGCCGGGTGAAGCCGCCGCCATGGGCGGCGAACACATCCTTGGTCGCCAGCGCCTTGCCGGGATTGACCAGTGTGGCCCAGACCGGCGGCAACGACGGCGCCGGTTCGAGCTCCTGCCCGATGCCGCCGACGAACGCCGGCCGGCTCTCGAGGCAGACCGGCACGTCGGCGCCGAGCCCAAGGGCGATATCGGCGAGCCCTGGCGCCGGTATCTCCAAACCCCAGAGCGCCGCGAGCGCCAACAAGGCCGCCGCCGCGTCCGCCGATCCACCGCCAAGCCCCGCCGCCACCGGCACCCGCTTGGTCAACTCGATCGCCGCGCCGCCCTGGCATCCGCCGGCCTCGGCGAGGGCGCGCGCGGCTGCGAGCACCAGATTGTCCTTCCCCCCTTCGAGCGCCGGGGCGCACGGCCCTGAGAGGCCGAGCGAGAGCCCGTCGGCGAGGCTGACCGAGACGGTATCGGCGAAGTCGAGGAACACGATCAGTGAATCGAGGAGATGGTAGCCGTCGTCGCGGCGGCCCAGCAGGTGAAGGTAGAGATTGATCTTGGCCGGGGCGGCGACGGTGATGGCGCCGGCCCCTGTCGCGTCCGCCGGGTTCAACCGCCTTGTCCGACCGTCCCCTTTTCGGCCGCCTTGCGCTCCGGCTGGCCGCCCTTGAGGCCGTGTTTCAGCTTCTTCTCGATGGCGGCGATGGCGCCGGGCTCGGGATTGAGCGTCAGCGCCCGGCGCCACTGGAACCGCGCTTCCTTGAGGCGGCCGACCCGCCAGTAGGCGTCGCCGAGATGATCGTTGATGGTCGGATCGTGGGGCCTGAGTTCGGCCGCCTTTTCGAGATGGACGACGGCGCCATCGAACTCGCCCATGCGGTAGAGCACCCAACCCATGCTGTCGACGAAATAGCCGTCCCCAGGACGCAGCTTGACCGCCTCCTCGATCATCTTCAGCGCCCTCGCCAACTGCACGCCCTGCTCGGCCCAGGAATAACCGAGATAGTTCAGCACGTAGGGCTGCAAGGGCTTGAACTCCAGCGCCCGGAGGAAATCGGACTCGGCGCGGGCCCATTCCTTGGTCCGCTCGAGGGCGATGCCCCGGGAGTAGAGCAGGGACCAATGACGCTCCTGCAGCTTCGTCACCCGGCCGAGCGCCTCATCATAGGCCCCGATCGCTTCGCGAAAGCGCTTCTTGTGGCGCAGGATGTCGCCCAGGGAGATCAGAGGATCGGCGCGGCCCGGGCGCTCGGCCGCCAGGGCGCGAAGGCGGGAGACCGCCGCCTCGGTCTGGTCCAGGCTGTTGAGGATCGAGGCCGCGCGCAGCCGCGCCGACCAACTGAATGGCGAGGCCGGTGCGATGGCGTCATAGGCCTCGACGGCGTCTTCCCTGCGGCCCTGGCTGTCGAGGATATCGGCGATAAGAAGCTGGAGGATCGGCAGGTCGGGACCGATATGCTGGGCCATGCGCGCGAGTATCAAGGCGATCTCATGCACCTTCTCCTGGTGCAGAAGGCTGGCCAGGTTGAACAAGGCCTCCGTCAGGCCGGCTTTCGCCGAACCGATCATCCGTTCCGGGCGTTCGCCCGAGGCGATACGCGCCAAGGGCGATCGCATCAGCATGGTGTCGGAATGCGCCGCTAGATAGGCCTGATAGATGTCCTTGGCCTTTTCCGCCTGGCCGCTGCGCTCATAGAAGGTGCCGATGGCCTCGATGATACGGACGAAGCTCGCCGACTTGCCCGGCACCGCCTTGGCGTAGCTCTCCGCCGCCGCCTTCATATCGCCGGCGAGGTCGTATATCAGCGCGCTATGATAGTCGCGGAACAGCTTGAGCCCGGACCGCTCGGCCAGCGGCTTGAGCGCCGCCACGGCGTCGTCCGGTTTGTTCTGACCGGCCAGGGTCCAGGCGAGCAACATCGGCACGATGAAATTGTTGAAGCCGTTGCGGGGCAGCTTTTCGAGCCGCTCCTGGGCGGCCCGGAAATTGCCCGATCTCGCGTCCTCCAGGGCCAGGGTGACGCCGGCGAGAGGCGCTTTCGGCCGTAACGCCACGAGACGCCGGGCGAGGCTCACCGCCTCGTCCATGCGGCCTTCGGTGGCGCTGAGGTAATAGGTTCGGCGCAACAGATCCGGATTGTCCGGGTCGAAGGCGAGGGTCAGGGTGAAGAGATCGGCGGCGAGGCCCACTTCCCGCATCTTGTCGGCATGGCGCCCCGCCAGGTAGCTGCCGTAGGGCGAGATCTCGGAGAACCCGGCACTGCGGATCGGCGCCGGCGCCGGGGCGCGGGAGAGGCGGTGAGAGGTGCCCTTGGCGGTGTCTTCGAAAATGCCGATCTGCCCGCAGCCGCCGACGAGAAGCGCTACCCAGACCGCGGCCGCCAACCGGCCCCAGGGTGTATCGAAGGGTGTGCTTTGGCGTTCAAGTCTTGCCACGGCGGTGTTCCCACGCTCCCGGACGGGCGCCTGCTCGAGGGCGCCGGACCCAATAACAACCCCGGCAATGTAACACCTAATCACTTGCCGAGAGACCGTAAATACGGCTCACTTGCCGAGGGAACGGTAAATACAGCAAATGACACCTGCGAGGGTGATAATATTGCCTCTCGAAAGTTAGCACTTCGCTAATCCCGGGGCGTCAAGACGCACTCTCCCCCCAAACCCGCGCCGGCCCTCATATCCGGCCCGAAACGGTCGCCAAGCCGTCTCCCGGGCCGCCTGCCGCGGCCTTCCTACATATTGGGATAGTTGGGCCCGCCGCCGCCCTCGGGCACCACCCAGTTGATGTTCTGGGTCGGGTCCTTGATATCGCAGGTCTTGCAGTGGACGCAGTTCTGGGCGTTGATCTGAAGGCGGGGGGCGCCGGCGGGATCATTAACGATCTCATACACCCCGGCCGGGCAATAGCGGGTCTCGGGCGCGTCGTAAAGCGCGAGGTTGACGTCGATCGCCTTGGCGGGGTCGGCGAGCTCGAGGTGGACGGGCTGGTCTTCCTCGTGGTTGGTGTTGGAAACGTAGACCGAGGACAGCCTGTCGAAGGTGAGGACGCCGTCGGGCTTGGGATAGGCGATGGGTTCGCAGGCGCTGGCCGGTTCGAGCGCCAGATGATCGGGCCGGTGGTGAAGGGTCCAGGGCGCCCGGCCCCTGAGGATATAGGCGTCGATCGCGGCGTGGGCGAGGCCCGCCCACAGGCCCCGCCGGAAGCCGGGGCGGATATTGCGCACCCGGTAAAGCTCCCGCCACAACCAGCTTTCCTTGAGTTTCTCGGGGTAAGAGGTGGGCTCCAGCGCCACGCCCGCCGCGGGGCCAATGCCGTCATCGATGGCGGCGAACACGGCCTCGGCGGCGACCATGCCCGACTTCATGGCGTTGTGGATGCCCTTGATCTTGGGCACGTTGAGGAACCCGGCGGCGCAGCCGATCAGGGCGCCGCCCGGGAAGGTCAGCTTCGGCACCGATTGATAGCCCCCTTCATTGAGGGCCCGGGCGCCGTAGGCGATGCGCCGCGCGCCTTCGAAGACGGGGCGTATGGCGGGGTGGGTCTTGAAGCGCTGGAACTCCTCGAACGGGCTGAGAAAAGGATTCTCGTAATCGAGGCCGACGACGAAACCGACGGCGAGGAGGTTGCCCTCCAGGTGATAGAGGAACGACCCGCCATAGGTGCGCCGATCCAATGGCCAACCGATGGTGTGGACGGCGCGCCCCGGCCTCGCCCGCGCCGCCGCCACCTCCCACAGCTCCTTGATGCCGATGCCGTAGGTCTGGGGATCGGCGCCGTCATCGAGGCCGAAACGCTCGATGAGTGTCTTGGTCAGGGAGCCGCGGCAGCCCTCGGCCAGCAAGGTCTGGCGGGCGATAAGATCGATGCCCGGCTGGTAGTTGGCGCCGCGCCCGCCGTCGCGCCCGATGCCCATATCGCCGGTCGCCACCCCCTTGACGGCGCCGGTGTCGTCGAACAGGGCGCGCGAAGCCGCGAAGCCTGGATAGACCTCGACCCCCAGCGCCTCGGCCTGGGCGGCGAGCCAGCGGCAGAGGTCGCCGAGGCTGATGATGTAATTGCCGTGATTGCCCATCCCGGGCGGGGTCGGCAGGCGCAACGCCCGCTTCTTGGTCAATAACAGGAACCGGTCTTCCGTCGCCGGGGTGGTGAGAGGCGCGTCCATCTCCTTCCAGCCGGGCAACAGCTCATCCAGCGCGCGCGGCTCGAGCACCGCGCCCGAAAGGATATGGGCGCCGACCTCCGAGCCTTTCTCGAGGACGCAGACGGATAGATCGCGGCCCGCTTGCCTTGCCAGTTGCTTGAGGCGGATGGCGGCGGACAATCCCGACGGGCCGGCGCCGACGATGAGGACGTCGAATTCCATCGCGTCCCGCTCGACGTCAGCTTCCATCGGCACCCCCATTACGATTTCGATCACGCGCGCGCAAAAACCTGTATCAGAGATAACGCACATGATAGCTTCGCGCCATGGCCGAATCAGCGGGCAGGGTGGCGCTTTTGCGCTGGCAGATCGAGGCCGGCGCCGACGAGGCCATCGGCGAGACGCCCCTCGACCGCTTCGCCGCCTCGGCCCCGGCCCCGGCGGCGCAAGAGGCCGGACCGCCGGCGAAACCCGTGGCCGGCCCCGCGCCTTTCCCGACTCCCCGATCGACCCCGCCGCCGCCCGAAGCCGCCACACCGCCGCCCGAAGCCGCCACGCAGGCGCCGCCGGCCGCCGGGCCCGGACGCAAGGGCGCCGA
>JACZQV010000152.1 GCA_022545545.1 Pseudomonadota bacterium | reverse complement strand
TGGGGATATTCGGAGCGGGGGAATCCGAGGGGCTCCATGTCGACCTTGCGCGCCCTGGCGCCCTTCTCGTAGGCGGCTATCTGGAGCAACTCCAACTCGTCGGCGCCGGCGCTTTCGAACCAGTATTGGCTGCCCCTGGGGGTGACCATGCCCTCATGGACGCCGAGATCGGCGATGACCTCGTTATCGGGGCCGTAAAAGCGCGCCCGGCCCTTCAACACCATCCACACGGTGTCGACGCCGAGATGCCAATGGAGGTTGTTGGCGCCGCCTTCCCTGATGACCTGCACCCTGGCGCGCACCAGGTCGGTCTGGGCCAGCAATATGCCGGCCTTGACGCCCTTGAAGGCCTCCGGTTTCTTGTAACTGAAGGGGACCGGCGGGCGCACCGGCCCATCCGGCGGTTCCGGCGCCCCGGCGGGTTCCCCCGATGCGTCCTTGGCGCGGGTCGTTTCCGACATCGGTGTTTCCTCCACTGTTCCCAGTACGACCCGGCCTCTCCAACGGCCTGGCCCTGGCGGCAGGATAGCTCAAAAATACCTTGGCTAACAGGGCGGGGGGTAACAGGGCCGGAGCCTCCGCGGATGAGGCGATTTTTGCGTCCACACCGGCGTTCGATGCCCTATGATACCGTTCGAGATTACGTTTTGGGCCGAGATCGCGTTTTGGGCCGAGGTCGCGTTTCGGCCGGCCCGGGCGGCCCTCCGCCTTCCCGCGCCACTCTCCAGGCCCGCGCCACTCTCTAGGCCCGCGCCACTCACAAGGTCGGTTCGACAATTCAGGAGCACACGACATGGGACAGATAATGCTGCACATCCCGACATCGGTCCCCGATACCCTGCCGTTGAAGCTGGCGCCGAGGCCGGGGACGCTTCGCGGCGCCCGGCTGGCTTTGCTGGATAACGGCAAGGAGTTCTCGGATCAGGTGCTCGACGCCGTCGGCGAGGTGATGAAGCGTGAGTACGACGTCGGCGAGGTCACCATCTGGCGCAAGGGCTTCCCCGCCAAGGCCGCGCCCTTCATCTTGGAAATGGCGCCGTCGTGTGACGTGGTGGTCAACGGCGTCGGCCATTGCGGGTCGTCTTCGCCATGGAGCGTCCATGACGCGGTGGCGCTGGAGAAGGAAGGCGTGCCCACCGTCACCCTGATCAGCCGGTCCTTCTGCCCGCTGGGGCAGGTGGTGGCGCAACGCCTCGCCTATCCGGGCCTGCCCATCGTCCTGCTGCCCCACCCGATCGGCGACGCGGATGAGGACAAGATCCGCCAGAAGGGCCTCGATGCGGTCGAGGAGTGCGTCCGCCTGCTGACGACGCCGGGCGAGACCATCGACGCAGAGTTCCAGGCCAAGAAGTTCCCGCTGCCGGAACACGCGGTGGCAAGGCTATAGAGTTCGCACCGCCGGACCGGGCGTGAGTGCGGTACCGGCGGGCCTTGGCCACGCCGAAGCGGCTGCGGCCGCGCAGGCGGGCGCGGACAGGGGGAGATAAGCGAGGATGTCGACCGATACCGCCGATCGCATCGAAGCGGAAATGATCGCCTGCGCCGATTCGCTGGATGCGATCAATGACCACTTCTATGAACAGGGCTGGACCGATGGACTGCCCATCGTGCCGCCGACGCCCACGCGCGTCGATACGTTGCTCACCGGCATGGCGTGGCGCGACCCCGACGCCCTCATCACCGTCATTCCGCCCGCCATGGGCGAGGCGACGCTCAGGAAGATCGCCGTCAACGCGGTGATGGCCGGCTGTAAGCCCGAATATCTTCCGGTTCTCCTCGCCGCCATCGAGGCGGTGACGGAGCCGGCCTACGGGCTGGCGCATCGCCAGACCACGACCCATGCCGGCGCGCCGCTGATCATCGTCAACGGCCCCATCGTCAAGCGGCTCGGGATCAACTACGGCAACGGCCTCTTCGGACCGGGCTGGCGGCCCAACGCCACCATCGGCCGGGCCATGCGGCTGATCCTGATCAACCTCGGCGGCGCCGTCCCGGCGGAGGTCGATTTCTGCCAGCACGGCCATCCCGGCAAGTACACCTTCTGCGTCGGCGAGCATGAAGACGCCAACCCGTGGGAGCCGCTGCACGTCGAGCGGGGCTTCGCCGCCGAGGAAAGCGTGGTCACCGTGGTCAACACCGAGGCGCCCCACTCCATGACCGAAAACGTGCGCACCCACCCGATCGAGATCATCGAGACCTTCGCCCCCACCATGGCGACGCTCGGCGGCAACAACCTCTACTCCCAAGGCCACCCGGTGCTGATGCTGGGACCGGAGCACGTCGGCCACATCGCCGCCGCCGGCTGGACCAAGGCCGACGTCAAGATGGCGCTGTTCGAGCGCGCCCGCCAGCCCTGGGGACTGGCGAAGAACCGGGGCAAGTCGAACGGGCCCTTCTTCCCCAAATGGGTCGACACGAACGACGACGCATCGATGGTGCCGATCGTCTGCGAGCCCGACGATCTCATCGTCATCGTCGGCGGCGGCGCCGGCGGCAAGTCGATGTGGTGTCCCACCGCCGGCGCCCAGAGCCTGAGCGTCAGCAAGGCGGTGGAAACCGGCGCGTGACGCGGTTCACCCACACCCGCCAACGCCAGACCCCATGAGGCACCGATGACGGTGGAGCGGCCGACCTGGATGCTCGCCGAATTCACCGCCGGGCTGGATTACGACCGGCTGCCGGGTGACGTGCGCCGCCAACTCGGCGATTTCTTCCTCGATTATCTCCGCGTCGCCTCGATGGGCGCCCGCGCGCCCTGGAGCGGGTGGGCCCGCGATTTCGTCGCCACCCACGGCGGCACGGGCGAGGCTTATGTGCTGTTCTCGCCCGAGCGCATCGATCCGGTCAGCGCCGCGTTCCTGAACTGCACTTTCGCCGGCGGCATCGATTCCGACGACACCCATGTCGGCGCCATGGGGCACGCGGGATGCATCGCCTTTTCCGCCGCCCTCGCCGTCGGCCAGCAGATCGGCGCGCCGGGCAAAGACGTCATTACCGCCGTCGCCGCCGGTTACGAGGCGATGATCCGCATCGCGCTTTCGGTGCAGCCCTCGCACTTCGCCCGCGGTTTCCAGAGCACCGCGACCTGCGGCGGTTTCGCCGCCGCCACCGCCGCCGCGCACCTGCTGTTCAAGGGCGAAGATCGTCCCCGGCGCATCGCCGAGACCCTGGGGCTCGCCGCTTCGCGCTCGGCCGGCCTCGCCCAGTTCTACCGCTCGGGCTCGACGGTGAAGCGCATCCATGCCGCCTGGGCCGCCGAGGCCGGGGTCGGGGCGGCGCTATTGGCCCGGTCGGGGTTCTCGGGCCCGACCGACATCCTCGAGGGAAGCGAGGGGTTCGCCCGGGCCTACGCCGATGAGGTCGATTTCACCCCGCTGGCGGACGGCTTGGGCAGCACCTACAGGCTTTGCGAGGTCATGGTGAAGGCCCATTCCTGCTCCGCCCGGGTGCAGGCGGCGGCCGAGGGCGCGCTTAGCCTCTGCCAGGATTTGGGCATCGGACCGGCGGACATCGCCAGGGTCCTTATCGGCATCCCCGCCGTGATCGAGGGAAGGCTGACCCACCCCGACCCCGTCGATGTCCAGGCGGCGCAGATGAGCCTGCCTTTCACCGTGGCGCTGGCCTGCGCACGCGCCGCCGAGGCCGGTCCCGGCTTCAGCCTCACCGTCGAGGATTACCAAGGCGGCCTCGCCGATGCGGCGATCACCGAACTGTCCGGGCGCGTCAGTTGCGAGGTGGAAGAGGAGATGAACGCGCTGACCACCGCCGATTCGGTGCCGGCGCGCCTCACCCTGACGCTCGCCTCGGGGGAGGAGCATTCGATCTACGTCGCCGCGCCCAAGGGCAGCGCGACGCGCCCCTTCACCCACGCCGATCACGTCGCCCGCTTCGAGGCCGAACTCCGCCGGCGGATCCCGGCGGAAAACTGCGCCCGGCTCATCGCCTGGGCGGAGGATTTCGCCTCGGTGGAAGACGTGAACGAGATCGGCCACGCGCTTGGCGGCGGACCGAACGCCTAGGCCGTCTCTTCGATGTCATCGGCGAAGCCGAACAAGGCGAAGGGTGTCGGGCCCAGTATCTCCGCCCGCGCCTCGGGATCGGGCACCCAGTCGCCGAGCCACGCCAAGGTGTCGCCGTAGTCCTTGCCCTCGCTGTGAAGCGTCCACGGCCAGTCGCTGCCCCAAACGAGCCGCTTGGGCCCGAACGCCTCCATCAACGCCCCGGCATAGGCCCCCACATCGCCGCCTTCGAGACGGTAGGGCCCCGAGAGCTTGACCCAGAGCCTGCCGCCCGCGGCACCCGCGAGCAGCGCCTTGAAGCCCGGATCGTCGAGACCGAGTCCGGGATCGGGCCGCCCGAAGTGATCGATCACCACCCGCGCGCCCGACGGCCTGAGCGCGTCGAGGACGCCCGGAATATCGGCAGACAGGGCATAGACCTCCACCTGCCAGGTGAGCGCGGCGACCCGGTGGAAAAGGCCCTGCCACGCCTGATCGCCGAGCGCCACGGGATCGCCGCGGACCAGATTGACGCGGATGCCGACGATTCCGGCCTTGGCAAGACGATCGAGCTCATCCATGCCGGTATCGGGCGCGACGACGGCGATGCCGCGAAGCCGCCCCTTCGCCCGTTTCAGGCATTCGAGGAGGAAGCCGTTATCGGCGCCGAGGAAGCTCGGCTGGGTCAGGACCCCGTGGCTGACGCCGTTGTCGTCGAGGAGGGCGAGATAGGCCGCGAGCGGCGCGTCCCTCTCGGGCGTGTATTGCCGCCCGGACACGAAGGCGCAGTCAGACGTGAAGGCATGGGCGTGGGTGTCGATGCGAATGGCCGGGGCGGCGCTCATGACCAGGGGTTCGGGCTCAGGCCTGTTGGCGGGTTGGTGGCGATCGGGCCTTCAAGCGGAGACCCTGGCCGCGGCCCCGGCGCTTCCCGCCAGCACGCCGGTCAGCTCCGTGATCGAAGCAAGCGCATCGAGATTCTCCAGCATGTCGATGGCGCGCTCGATGGCGTCGTCATCGAGGCTGGCGCGAGCGCAGTCGCGGAACTTGGCGCGGAGTTCCTCCTGGCTCAGGGGGATCTCCGGATTGCCTTTCGATATCTTGACCAGCTTCTCGAGCGTGCGTCCGCCCTTGAGGTGGAGGCGCACCCGGCACGGCCGGCTGCCGCCCTGCCAATCGCGTTCGATCTCGTCGTCCTCATACATCTCCATGCGCTTGATCAGGGCGACGACGCCCTCGTCCTTGACCGCCTCGTCGGTGAAGCTCGCAAGCGTCACGGCGCCGTCGATCAGCGCCCGGGCGACGGGATAGGCCATGGAGAACTTGCCCTCGAGCCCGGTCCCCGGCTGGGCATAGGAAAGCTTGTCATAGGTGTAACGCGTGACGCCGATCTCCATGCGCTCGACGTCCTCGGCCCTGACCCCTTCCTTCTCGCGCATCTCGATCGCCGCGTCGATGGCCGGGTGGGAGGCGACGCCGCAGGGGTAGGGCTTGATCACCACCCCCCTGACGTCGAGCTCCCAGACCTTTCCCAACTCGGCCAAGGGCGCCATGTCCACCGGCAGGTCGCGGGAATAGGTGTTGTTGAAGCTCCTCGGCCCGTCGAAGGGCTCCCGGTTGGCGGTGAAGCCCAGCGCGCTCCACTGGGCCGCCTCGACGGCGTTCCTGGCCGCCAGCCCGGCGTGGAAGGGCTTGGTCAT
>JACZQV010000151.1 GCA_022545545.1 Pseudomonadota bacterium | reverse complement strand
TCAACTAAGGCCGGCCCTGGGAACCTGGCGCCCGGTCCGTGAGACGCCTGGGACCTGGGCCAATTAAGGGGACACCATACTTAAATTAAGGGGACACCATACTTAATTCCATAGTTGCCAAATTACCGGGACGGGGAATTAAGTATGGTGTCCCCTTAATTCTGACTCGCGGTCCTACCGCGATCAAAGTTCCGAAATCTATTTCTTGGTTATCGGTTTAAAGTATATTATGAGATCTCCTTTGTCTTCGTATCGCATTTCATAGCGCTTCTCATAAATTTCTAACGCAACGGCCTCAAAAAAATCATGGATGTGCCACGTATCCAGTAGCTTACGAAAGTAGTTTCTGTGATCCTTTCTTGTCAAAAGCTCCGGAAAGAAACGTAATAGTACACTTTTTTTCTTCTCGTTCTTCGGAACAACAACAGTGAATTCCTCTTTTTCATTTATAAGATTTTTTGCAGCGTCGGCAAATCCCTTGGATGGATACTCAAGCGTCTTCATGTGACGGTCTCCATCAAGGACATTTGACATTCCACTTCGAGGAAAAATAGCACTACCCAAGCCCATGGGCTATTAAGAAGCGATATTCCCTACCAAACACAAGGCATACGAGCAATTAAGTATGGTGTCCCCGTAATTGCCGGAAGAGAACTAGGCGCCAGCGCCTCGACCGGGGAATGGGGAGCGTATCTGGTGCCCCCTTCCCACGCGTAATCCGCCCGCCTGGTCGCGCGCGTATCAGGCGGCGGTGGTGACGGCGGGCGCGAGCTCTCCCGCCACCGCCTCGACCTTCGCCGCCGAGACCAGAAGCGTCCCTTCCATCAGCCGGCGCTGGGTGCGATACAGCACGGCGTGCTCGGCGACCCAGTCATCACCGTCCTTGGGGCCATCCTTGCGCACCGAGGCCGCGACCGTGATCACGCCCGACGGATTGGCGATCCTGATGTCGCCGTTGGCCGCGGTGGGACGGGCGAGCGCATTCACCACGCTGCCCTCGATTTGCGCCGCCACGGCCAGGCAGAGAGAGCCCGTCACCGGCACGGCGCGATGGGTGTTGCCGATCGAGATCATGCGCACGGTGACGTCCATGTCATCGGCAATGAGGGTCTCGCCCGCCAGCGTCTTGGCCTCCTTCGGCCCGGCGATCAGGGCGACCTTGGGTATGTGAGGGATCTTCGCCGCCGCTTCCGGCGTCGCCGCGATGCCCATGCGCACGCTGGCGGCGAGGCGGATGGTCTCGAGCTTCTCCATCAGTCCCCGATCGGCGTCGATCGCGGTCGGGAGTTCGGTGCCCTCGGCGCCCAGCGCCTGCGCGTCGATGAACACGGCGGGCAGGGCGGCGTCGACCAATGAGGCGGTGATCGGCCCGATGCCCGGCACGTCGAGCTCTTCCACCACCTTGCCGGTGGGCAAAAGCCCGGCGCTGCCGGAGCCGCCGGGATCGAGGAATTCGAGACGCACCGGCGCGCCGGTGCCCCCGACGCCGGGCAGGGCGAAATCGCCGTCCACCGCCGCCAGCGCCCCGTCCATGGTGAAACGCGAGACGATGATCTTGCCGGTATTGGTGTTGTGGATGCGAACGACGGCGTCTTTGCCCTCGGGACGGGGGATGAGGCCTTCGTCGACGGCGAAGGGGCCGACGGCGGAGGACATGTTGCCGCAATTGCCGCTGGTATCGACGGCGGCGTCGGTCACCATGATCTGGATGAAGGTGTAATCGATATCGGCGTCCGGGCGGCTCGGCGGGCCGATGACGCAGACCTTCGAAAGCGACGATATGCCGCCGCCCATGCCGTCGAGCTGACGCCCGTTGGGATCGGGGCTGCCCATGGCGGCGAGGAAGATGGACGGCCAAAGCGCGTGGTCCTCGGGCAAATCCTCGGCGCGCAGCACGATGGCGTTGGACGTGCCCCCGCGCATGAAAACGGCGCGCAGCCTCATTTGTTTCATCTCATCCGCTCCTCAATGCGCTCCCGCCGCGCTAGCCCCGGCGATGCGCCCGAACACGGCGCCCGACACCAGGCCCGTGCCGCCGGGGTAATTGGTGTGGAACAACCCGCCGACCATCTCGCCGCAGGTATAAAGGCCGGGGATCGGCTTCCAGTCGGTGCCGACGACCTCGGCCCGTTCGGTGACCTTGAGGCCGCCGAAGCTGAAGGTGATGCCGCCGGTCACACCGTAGGCAACAAACGGCGGGGTATCGAGCCGCTGCGCCCAGTTCGATTTGGGCGGCTCGATCCCCTCGGTGCACAGGCCGTCGAGCTCGCCGGGATCGAAGTCGCCATGCCCGGCGGCGGCGTTATACGCCGCCAAGGTCTCATTCGCCGTGGGGCGCGCGACATCGAGTTTCGCCACCAGATCTTCCAAAGTATCCGCCGTCACCGGATCGGTGGTCGAATAGCGCGGCTCGAGCAGATGGGTGACCTTGGAATCGAAGATCTGATAGGCGATGCTGTCGGGCTGGTGGAGGATGATGCCGCCGAACTTGGCGTAGGTATAGAACTGCGAGTCCTCGCCCTCATCGACGAAACGAAGGCCCAGTTTGTTGATCATCACGCCGTAGGGATAGGAGAGCCGGTTGGTCTTATCCGTCATCTTGCGCTCACCGTAAGCGGGCGCCTCGGCGTTGATCGGCGTCGCGTGACAACCGCTCCATTGCCCGTAAGGCAACGCCCCGATCGCCAGCGCCATGCGCAGACCGTCGCCCTGATTGTGCAACGTTCCCCTGACCTTGGCGTGATCCCAGGGCCTGCCGAGATACTGGGCGCGCCAGGCCACATTGGCCTCGAAACCGCCGCACGCCAGGACCACGGCGGCGCCGGTGATTTCACTCAAGCCGTCCGGGGTCTTGACGACGACCCCTTCGACGCGCCCGCCCCCGTCCTGCAGGAGCTTGGTGGCGCCGCTCTCGTAGCGGATTTCGACCCCGTGCTCCTCGGCGATCCTGAACCAGCCCGCCGACAGCCCGATGCCTTCGTGCTCGGCGCGGACGATGGCGCCCTTGGGCCACTTGATGACGTTGCCGACCTTGACCCCGCTAAGCGAGAGGGCGAGTTCCATCTTGATGCCGTGGTTGGCCAGCCAGCGGACCACATCGAAGGAGTTGGAGATCACGATATCGGCAAGCTCCGGGTCGGTGCGGCCCTCGGTCATGCGCATGAAGTCGGCGAGGAACGCTTCTTTCGGGTAAGGCTCGACGCCGTCCATGAAACCGGCGACGTCCCTGGCCTCGGGCACGATTTCCAGCAGTTCCTCGACATCCGAGAAGGCGAAGCGGAGAAGCCCGCCGCTGAAAAAGGTGTTGCCGCCGCGCGATCCCCGCGTCGCTTTTTCCAGCGCCACGACGCGTTCGGCGCCGGCCTCGCGGGCCGAAACGCTGGCCGCCAGCGCCGCGTTGCCGGCGCCGATGACGATGACATCATAATCCGCCACTCTTCTCTCCCTGATCCCAGTACTTACCGTTCGGCCCGTTGGCCGTGGCCGCCGGCGCTTCTATCGCCCGGTCCCAGCCAAGCCTGGTACCGGGCGCGGGGATATATGATAGCCTAAGCGTCCATGGCCGTCATCGGTGCCGTAAATTATCGGGGCGCGGCGGCGCGGCCGGGAGAGCAGAAGAGGGAGTGGCTGAGATGACGTGGCTGACACATGAATTCGCCGAAATGGAGGCGCCGGGCACGCGGCTTGCGGCCCTATGGGAGCGGCCGGGCATCCTCGGGATTCCGGGCGCCCATAACGGCATGGCGGCGATGCTCGCCAAGAAGGCGGGGTACGAGGCGCTCTATCTCTCGGGCGCCGCCGTCACCGCCTCCATGGGCCTGCCCGATCTCGGCGTCCTGACCCTTGACGAGCTCGGCTTCTTCACCCGCATGGTCTACCGCGCCTCCGGACTGCCGGTGATCGTCGACGCCGATACCGGCTATGGCGAGATCCTCAACGTCATGCGGGCCGTGCGCGAGCTCGAGGAGGCCGGCGCCGCGGCGATCCAGATCGAGGACCAGGTCATGCCCAAGAAGTGCGGGCACCTCAACGACAAGCGCCTGGTATCGGCCGAGGAGATGGCGGCGAAAGTGAGCGCCGCGGCCAAGGCGCGCACCACCCTTCGCATCCTCGCCCGCACCGATTCGATCGCGTCGGAGGGGATCGAGGCAGGCATCCGCCGCGCCAAGCTCTACCTCGAGGCCGGCGCCGACGCGATCTTCCCGGAAGCCCTGACTTCCGAGGAGATGTTCAGGACCTTCGCCGACGCCATCGACGCGCCGCTGCTCGCCAACATGACCGAATTCGGCCGCACGCCCTTCTTCACCCTCGATCAGTTCGCTTCCTTCGGCTTCGACATGGTGATCTGGCCGGCGAGCGCACTCCGGGTCTCGGCCAAGGCGATGGAAGATCTCTACGCCACGATCAAGCGGGACGGCGGGGCGAGCGCGATGCTCGATCGCATGCAGACAAGGGCGGAACTTTACGAGACCATCGGCTATCACGACTTCGAGGCGCTGGACGCCTCCATCGCCGAGAGCTCGGTGCCGGGTCCCATCGCCGGGGAAGCCGCCGGAGGCGCCGGCGAATAGGGCCGAGGCGCCGGCGCCGTCAAGGAATAATGCCCAAGCTCTCCGCCAATCTCGGCATGCTGTTCGCCGAAGCGCCGTTCCTGGACCGCTTCGAGCGCGCCGCCAAGGCCGGATTCACCGGCGTCGAGTACCCGTCGGGCTATGATTGGCCGGCGCGCACGTTGGCCGATCGGCTGGCGCGAAACGGCCTCGACCAGGTCCTCCTCAACATGCCGGCGGGGGAGCGCGAGGCCGGAGAGCGGGGCCTGGCGGCGCTGCCGGGCCGCGAGGGCGAGTTCAGGGACAGCGTCGGCACGGCGCTCGATTACGCCAAGGCGCTTTCGTGCCCGCGCCTTCACGCCATGGCCGGCATCGTCACCGACGAGGCCAGGCGCGGCGAGATGGAAGAGACCTATATCGAGAATCTGAAAACCGCCGCCGGGGCTTGCGCTTCGCTGAGCGTGAAACTGCTGATCGAGCCGATCAATCCCGACGACATGCCGGGTTATTTCTTGAACACCTCGGCCCAGGCGCTGGCCATCATCGAAGCCGTCGGCGGCGATAATCTCTATCTCGAATACGACCTCTATCACATGCAGATCATGGGCGACGACCTCGCCGCCACCATCGCCGCCAATCTCCCCAGGATCGCGCACATTCAGATCGCCGGGGTGCCCGGCCGCCATGAGCCGGACGGCGGCGATATCGACACCCCCGGCCTGTTCGATCTCATCGACAGGGCCGGCTATGACGGCTGGATCGGCTGCGAATACCACCCGAGAGGCGGCACCGAGGAAGGGCTCGGCTGGGCGCTCCCTTACGGCATCGGCGGGGGAGGGGACTGACGGAGCCTAGTGTAACGTGATCCCGCGATAGGCTTCCTTACCCCAGAGCTTCCTGACCCGCGCGTCGCGGCCGCAGCCATAGCGGTAGATTCTGTAGCGCAGCGAGCTCTTCTTGTAGAAGTCCTGGTGGTAGTCCTCGGCCGGATAGAACGGCCCGGCGGTCTCGATCGGGGTGACGATGGGCCGTTTCAGGACGCCGGACCGCTGGAGCTCCTGCTTGGACGCTTCCGCCAGGCGCTTCTGGTCCGCCGAGTTGGCGAAGATCGCGGTCTCGTAGCTCTCCCCCCGGTCGCAGAACTGGCCACCGCCCTCGGTC
>JACZQV010000049.1 GCA_022545545.1 Pseudomonadota bacterium | reverse complement strand
TCTCGACCACGGACGGCGCCTGCATCAGCAGGTCCTGTCCGCGCTGGGTCTTGGGGAAGGGAATGACGTCTCGCAGACTCTCGGCCTTGGCCATCACCATCACCCAGCGGTCGAAGCCAAAGGCGAAACCGCCGTGCGGGGGCGCGCCGGTTTCGAGGGCCTCGAGCAAGAATCCAAAACTGTCGATGGCTTTTTGCTTCGAGTAGCCCATCAGCTCGAGAATCCTCAGCTGGACGTCTGCGCGATGGTTGCGCAAGCTGCCGCTGCCGAGTTCGACCCCATTGATCACGACATCGTAGTGGGTGCCTCGCACGCGCTCAGGCTCGCTGTCGAGCAGGGGAATGTCCTCCTCGAGAGGCGCGACAAAGGGTTGGTGGACGTAGCTGAGCTGACCCTCGGCGTCCTTTTCGAACAGCACGGTGCCGGTCTCGGCATCCATGAGGATGGCCTGTTTGGCGATGGTCTCGAGTGCCGCCGCCGGCGCCGCCACGAGGTACAGGAACAGGGCGGCCGAAGCCAGCGGTCCCAGGCGCAAGCGCGGATAATATGCTCTCGGTCCGGATACGCTCATATCTCGACTCTTTATCAATTTTTTCGGCTCGATGCAGGGGTCTTTCGACTGGCGGCCCGGCCAAAAACCCTTGGCCTCGGTTCAAGGCCCTTTGGTATTAATCGTTCAATGTGCCGAAATTATGCCGCCATTCCGGTTCGCGCCGTTCATCATTGGACGATCAACCGGGCCTCGGGATAACCGGCGCCGATGATTCTTGCCAGCATCCTGTCCGCTTCCGGCAGCGAACTCATGGGCCCCAGCCTGACCCGGAACAGATAGTACTCGCCGATGGCGACCGTCGTCACCCTGGTGGGGCCGAATTTGGACAAAATCACCCTCAGACGGTTGGCATTGTGGAATTGCGAGAAGGCGCCCGCCTGGACGTAAATCTTGGTGGCCTTGACGGGTAAGATCGTCACCTTCGCGTCCCTGGCGGCCAAGGCACCGTTGGGCCTGGCGATGGACCTCCTGGCCGGCGCCGGCCTGGCGGCGAGCTTGGCGCCGTTGTCGGCCACGGGCGCTGGTTTGGCCGAGGCCTTCAGCCCGGGCGGCGGCGGTAGCGGTTCGGAGGCGATCCTGACCCTCGAGGCCGCCTTGACGCCGTTCTTCTCCGCCACCTTGGCGCCGTTCCCGGCGGTCATCTCGGCCGCCATCCGCCGGCTTTCCGCCGCCAATATCTCGACCCGGACCTTGGCCGTTCCGTTGCGTTCGAATCCGAGAAGCTGGGCGCCACGGCGCGAGAGATCGATGATGCGGCCGCGCTTGAAGGGTCCCCGGTCGTTGACGCGAAGCGAAATCGAGCGGCCGTTCTCAAGGTTGGTCACCTGCACCACGCTCGGCATCGGCAGCGTCCGATGGGCGGCGGTCACCCGGTTCATGTCATAGATTTCACCGTTGGCGGTGGGGCGGCCATGGAAATCGGAGCCGTACCACGAAGCGATACCGGTTTCCGAATAATCGTAATCGACCGCGGGATAGTACCAGACACCCGAAATCTCATAGGGCTTGCCGATCTTGTAGACGGCGTCCTCTCGCCCGGTGGGTTCATCGCCGCCGATCTTCTTGGCGGTGTGAAAAACCAACTCCGTGGTCGCGCAAGCATTGAGAAGGACGCTTG
Source organism: Pseudomonadota bacterium (assembly GCA_022545545.1). Lineage (GTDB taxonomy): Bacteria > Pseudomonadota > Alphaproteobacteria > SMXQ01 > SMXQ01 > JACZQV01. The sequence goes on along the minus strand of JACZQV010000049.1, from coordinate 18,787 downwards.
CGGCGACGACGATCAGCCCGAGGAAGCGGTGTGTTGAGGCCATATATTGTAGCCGCTGCGAATTCAGCCCATTGATATAGTAGTCTAGCCGCCTTTAATGCGGTCGGCAAGCAGTCCCACCGCGGTGGCGAAAAGAATCGAACAGTTCCATTTGAGCGCCGCGCGGAAGTTGTCGTAGACCAGGAAGGCGGCGCCCCCGGGGCCGTCCGGCAGCACCAGCGACGCCGCCAGGTCCCGCCTCGGCAGCGCGCCGCCGTCGGCGCGGCGAACGCCCATGCGTTGCCATTCGGTTAAGCGCTTTCGCATCGTCAGGTGCTTCAACGCCCTGCAGCCCTTGGGCGGCTTGGACGGCATCAGGCCGGCGGCGTCGAATCCTGGCGGCAGTTTGACTTCGCGGCCCCAGGTCTGGTCACCACGCCAACCGGAGCGCTTGAGGTAGTTCGCCGCCGAGGCGAACACGTCGGCCTCGGTGTTCCAGATGTCGCGCTTGCCGTCACCATCGAAATCGACGGCGAAGTTGAGAAAGCTGGATGGCATGAACTGGCTTTGGCCCATGGCGCCGGCCCACGATCCCTTCATCGCGCCGACGGAGATGTGCCCCTGATCGAGAATCATGAGGGCGTTGAAAAGTTCCTTCCGGAAGTAAGCGCTGCGCCGGCCGTCATGGGCGAGCGTCGCCAGGGCCGCCACCACGGAATAACCGCCCCTGTGACGGCCGAAACTGGATTCGATCCCCCACAGGGCGACGATGAAGCGCGGCTGGACGCCGAATTTGGCGCCGACTTGGCGCAACAGATCACGGTGTTCCGAGATTTTCCGCTTGCCCTTTTCGACGCGCGACGGCGGTACCACGTTGGCGAGGTACTTCTTCAGGGTCATGGTGAATTCGGGCTGGTGCCGGTCATGCTCGATCACCCGGGGAATCGGCGCCAACCCGGTAAGGGCGGCATCGAGCGTGGCCTTGGAGATGCCCCGGTCAAGGCCTTCTTCATAGACGGCCTCGAGCCAAGTGGCGAAATCGGTCTCGGTGGCCGCCGAACCCCCTGCCAAGAGCCCCGCGAACGGCAAGGCCGTGACGACAGCGAGAAGTTTCAAACGGCGCTTGACCCCGAATATCTTCATGTCGCGCTCATCCGTCGATGTTCAGGGCGGCACTTGTGCCACAGTAACCGGCGCGAGGCAAATCATAACAAAGTGTGGCTCGAAACGACCGCGCCCGCCCGGCGCGCTATTCTTCCACGCCGTCGGGCCTTCGCCACGCCGTAGCGGCTCTCGCCTCGGCGAAGCCTCCGGCGGAGCCAGGGCCGGCCGCGCAGGCGGGCGCGATATGGTCGAGGACGAAGCGCTGCCAGTTACCATCGGGAGAAGAGCACACCGGCGCGCCTTTGGTGCCGGCCCTCGCGGCGGGACAGGCCAAGGTGATGCCCTCGAGGCGCCAGAGCTTGCGCCAGGTTCCGATGTCCCTGATGCCGTGGCCATAGAAACGGCGGCGAATGTTCCGCTCCACCTGCCTCCTGCCGATGGTGGCGTAGATCAATGCGCCCGCCGCGATTGCGCCGATGCCGGCAGAGGCGCCCCCAAGCCACCAGACGAATAAGGCCGCCGCCATCAGACCATAGATCCACCTTGTCGATTCGGCCTGGATGGAGATCGGTGAATCGACGTCATCGAGCTTCCTCGGATCGAGCCCGATGGTGACCCGGCCGTCCGCCTCCGCCGAGCGGAGCATCTCCAGGAGGTCGGTGTCCTCCATCTTCGCGATCATCCTTGACTTGCGGTCGCTTGCGCCGGCCGCTCATTTGCACTTGACGGCGTTGCGTGGTAACGCGGCGCTGTTTAAGATGTCACCAAGTATCGGCGCCACGACGATCGGCCGCCGGCCCACCCCGGATCATATCCGGAGGCTTGATTGACGACAGGATAAAAGGCCATGAAACATTTCCTCAACCGCACTCTCGCCGCCGCCGCCGTCTTGGCGATGCTGGCCGGTCCCCAGGCCTACGGCGCGGAAGCGGGCAAGGCGGCGGAAGACGATACCTTCGATGAGCAGACGATCCTGGAGACGGCGACGGGTTTCTTCGGCGAGACCACCAAGGGGTTGGCCAAGGTCATCCAGAAGGTGTTCCAGGACCAGGGTCGTCCCAACGGCTATATCACCGGAGAGGAAGGCAGCGGCGCCTTCATCGTCGGCTTGCGTTACGGCAACGGCATGTTGCATCAGAAGAAAAACAATCCGAGGAAGGTCTATTGGCAGGGGCCGTCGATCGGATTCGACGTCGGCGGCAACGCCTCGAAGGTGTTCGTCCTGATCTATCACCTCCAGGGCCCGGACAACATCTTCCAGCGCTTTCCCGGGATCGAGGGAACTTTTTACTTCGTCGCCGGCGTCGGCGTGAACTACCAACAAAGCGGCAAGGTCATCCTGGCGCCCATCCGCACCGGCATCGGGCTGCGCGCCGGCGCCAACATCGGCTACCTCCACTACACCAGAAAGCACTCCTGGGTGCCGTTCTAGGGCGACGCGGTACCCGGTCCGACAGGAGTATCGAAGGGGCCGCGCCGCCCAGGGCTTGCCCGTCCCTCGCTCCTCGGCCACCGGTGCCCGCCACGCCCCGGGCCTTTACCATGTTGAGCCCGATCGCCGCCCCGCCGCCCTCACAGAAACTCGCCGGCCTCGCGGAGCTTCTTCAAAAGCAGCGGATGACGATAGCCCAGGGCACGGGCCCTTTCGAAATCACGCAGGGCTTGACTCGGCGCACCTTTCTTCTCGTAGGCGAGTCCCCGGTTAGCGAAGATCTGGCCATCTTCGGGCTTCAGGTGGATGGCCTTGTCGTAATCCTTGATGGCCCGGTCGAATTGGCCTTTCTTTCTGTAAACATTACCCCGGTTGCTGAAGGCTTCCGCAAGATCGGGTTTCAGGTGGATGGCCTTGTCGTAATCCTTGATGGCCCGGTCGAATTGGCCCTTGCCATAATAGATATTGCCCCGGTTGGTGAAGGCTTCCGCAAAGTCGGGTTTCAGGCGGATGGCCTCGCTGAAGTCGGCGATGGCCCTGTCCCACTGGCCTTTCCTCTTGTAGGCAAGGCCCCGGTTGGTGAAGGCGACGGCGAGATTTTGCCCGATGAACCGCCCCGACTGAATGTTCCGGGTACAAGCAACGATTCGGATGTCGGGATGGTTGCCAGCGAAGTCACACCGTCGAATTTCCTGCGTGAAATCCGCCTGGGCGGTTGGTGTCCATGCGGCCAGAAAGAGGACGGCGAGGGCTACGTGTCTGATAATATTTCCCCCTGTTGCCGGGGAATTTCGGCGTTCCAGATGGACAAGTCTAGCCGGATCGGTATCACCAATGCAACAGGTGAGGTATTTGGGCGGGGGCCTAGCGCGCTGGCGGCGCTATCGGGCCGACCTGAAAGGGGTGCTTTGCGGCAAACCGGGATAACATTTGAAGGTGTATTCGACAGGGGTCAAATGACCGCTCGTGGCAAGAAGCTTCCATTCCGAGTGTAGCGGCAACACGTCCGGAATGTGAGGGAAAGCAGAAATTGACCCGCCACTTCCGCGCTGGTCTAAACTGAGGCGAAGATGGCACCAGCAGAATCAGTTTGGCCGAGAGTCGTCGCCCATGCCGACATGGACGCTTTCTATGCCGCGATTGAACAGCTGGATGATCCTTCACTGCGCGGCAAGCCCGTACTTGTTGGGTCGCGTAGCGGGCGCGGTGTCGTTCTGACCGCGAGTTACGAAGCTCGGCCGTTCAAGGTCGGAAGTGCCATGCCGATGGCCAAGGCCCGGCGCATGTGCCCTGACGCTATCATTGTTCCGCCGCGGTTCGAACGCTACACGGAAGTCTCAAAAACTATCATGCGGGTGTTTTCGGAGTTTTCGCCGCATGTGGAAGCGATCAGTCTTGATGAAGCCTTCCTCGATCTGACCGGTACCAGCCAGCTTCTCGGTGACCGCCATACGATTGGCATGAAGCTCAAGGACGCCGTTCGTGAAGCGACCGGCGGTCTGACGGCATCGGTGGGGATTTCGGCAACCAAATATGTAGCGAAGGTCGCAAGCGCCTACCAAAAACCGGATGGCCTGACGATCGTAGAACCGGACGAAGCGCAAGCGTGGCTTGCCCCGCTTCCCGTCTCGCGTCTTTGGGGCGCTGGCCCCAAGACCGAAAAGCGGCTTCATGCGCTTTGCCTTTACACGATCCACGATGTGGCTGCGTGCGATCCTGATTGGTTGGCGAAGGAGCTCGGAAGCGTCGGGCGCCGCTTTTATTCGCTCGCCCATGCAAAGGACCCGCGGCCCGTCGAGGGACGCAGCTCATCCAAGAGTATGGGATCGGAGCGCACTCTCGCCAAGGACGTAAGCGACAAACTGGAAATCAAGCGATACCTGCGCCGATCCGCTGAGGAGATTGCAAAGCGGCTGAGACGCAAGCGCTATGTCGCGTTTGGAGTGCAGGTCAAACTGAAGACGACAACGTTCAAAATGTTGACCCGCCAACACCGGCGCCGTCAGCCAACGGATGTCGCGGAGGAGCTTTACAAGGATGCCACCGTCATTCTCGGCAAATTCGAACATCCTGGACCATTCCGCCTAGTCGGCATGGCCGCTTACGATCTCGTTGCCGCAGAAGAGATCCCTCAGCGGGACTTGTTTGGACGCGGTGTCCGTCGGCGTCGTTTGGAGACCGCCGTCGACGAGCTCATACAGCGTTTTGGCCCAAATATTCTACGCCGTGCCGATGACCTGAGCAGAGCACACGAGACACCGAATCTCGATTTCATGCGCGAAGTGGATGGCTCCGACGACTCGTGAGGCCTCCCGCTTAGGAAAACCCAAGGGTCTGCAAATTCGATTGTCCAATATTCGCCGTCTGGGTGCTAGTTCCCATCCGCCACAATGTCCGGTCATGGCTACATCCGGACCTGATCATCGCACCGGAACGATGGCCGCTTTTTGCTGCAAACCGGACTGTGCGCGTCGGCGAAAGAAAATTATGCGACTCGGGCGCGAGGTCCGCTTTTAGGCAAGGAGCGGACGGTGGGGAGCACGGCGAAGGTCCGAGGTCGACCCAACCCGCACCTTCGCCGCACACAAGCATTGGCCTCAGAGTGCGATCCCCCTGTTCCGTCCCCCGAGCGCCCGGATCAAGTTGGTGACGATGGTGGCGAACCCGGCGAACAGCAGGATGGCGACGATCGGCCGGCTGATGAACACCCACATGTCGTAACTCACCATCTGCATGGCCAGGGCGAAGTTCTGCTCCCCCAGCTTGCCGAGGATGAGGCCGAGGATGATGCCGGCAACCGAATATCCGGTGCGCCTGAGCAGGTAGGCGAGGAGACCGGCGACGAACATGACAACCACGTCCATGGGCAGGCTGCGCACCGCGTAGGCGCCGACGGTGGAAAGAAGCAGGATCGCCGGCGCCAGGTACTGGAACGGGATCTTCAACAGGTGCAGCACCGTCTTGGTTTCCAGGAATCCCAGCACCAGGATGGCGATGTTGGCGTAGAACATGGCGGCGAAGACAACCCACACAAGGTCGCTGGAATTGATGAAGACCAGGGGCCCCGGCTCGATGTCGTGCATCTGGAAGACGCCGACCATCATCGCCGTCAGCGCCCCGCCCGGCAGGCCCAGCGCCAGCAGCGGTATCATGGCGGCGCCTGTGGCCGCGTTGTTGGCGGTCTCGGACGCCACCACGCCTTCCAGTTCGCCGCGGCCGAATTTCTCCGGCGTCTTCGACCAGCGGACGGCCTCGTTGTAGCTGAGGAAGGCGGCCAGCGTCGCGCCGATTCCGGGCAGGATGCCGGCGAAAAAGCCGAGCCCCACCGATCGGGCGACGGCGAACCTGAGCTTCCAGAATTCGGCCACGGAAGGGAAACTGGTGGCGAACTTGGGCATGTCGTAGATGCCGCGCACCCGTTTTTCGGCCTGCACGAAGACCTCCGAGACGGCGAAAAAACCGAGGATGATGGGAATGAAGTGAAGGCCCGCCAGAAGATAGACATAGTCGAAGTTGTAGCGTTCGATGCCGGCCACCGGGTCCAGTCCCACGGTCGCCATCATCAGGCCGAGCCCCACCGACAGCCAGCCCTTCCACAGGGTCCTGGCGCCCACCGACGAGGCCACCGCGATGCCGAAGAAGATCAGGGCGAATATTTCCGGCGGGCCGAAATAGACCACCGCCACTTCCGCCAGCACGGGCGTCGCCAACATCATCAGGAGCACCGAACAGGTGCCGCCGAAGGCCGAACAGATCACCGCGGCGCCGATGGCCTTGCCGGCCTGTCCTTTCTGGGTCATGGGATAGCCGTCGAAGGCCGTCGGCGCGTTCTCCGGCGCGCCCGGTATGTTGAACAGGATGGCCGTCACCGCGCCGCCGTAGGTGCCCGAACAATAGAGCACCGAATAGAACATGATGGCGTCGCTGGCCGACAGCAGCCCCGAGAAAGGCAGGAAGATGGCGGCCAGGGTCAGCATGTTGATGCCGGGGATGGCGCCGAACAGCAGTCCGCCGATCAGCCCGCAGAAGAATATAAGGACGCTGAGGGGGCTGCCGAACAGGGTCAGGGTGCCGTCGATAAAAGCTTCCATGATCTTCCCCGGACGGCGCTCAGCGGATCAGGACGATCAGCCAGTTGCTGAAATCGTAGAACCCCGGCCAGTAGCCGACCGGCAGGCCGACGTAGAGAATCCGGGTGAAGATGAAGGTCACAACCACGTAGATGACCAGCGGCACCAAGATCAGCGGCCGCGCCGCCCGGACGCCGGTCATGTAGAGGTAGGCGGCGAGAAACAGCGGCGTGGTGAAGTAGTACCCGGTGCCGTTGAGCAGGCTGGCGTAGACGATGGGAAGCGCCAGGGTAATCCCCATGCGAACGTAGAACTGGGGCCCGTGTTCGGAAAACTTGCCGCCATTGCCGGGATCGTGGAGGGTGGCCGGCTGGCCCGCCTTCAGGTCCTGGAGGAACTGGCCGACGGCGGCAACGACGATCACCACTATCACCACCCGGGGCCAACCGGCGGCGCCGAACCTGTACATCTCTATTTCCCGGTCGAAGGTGAAGCTCGCCGCGTAGGCGAACGCAGCGAAGGCGATCCAGGCGGCCACTTCGAACCATTGGCCGGGGATCAGTCGGCGCATTTGGGGGACCCCTTCAAGGCGAACTCCGGCGGGACCTTGTCCCCGCCGGAGCCCGGTTTAGGTCTGTCAAGGAGCAGGGGTTACTTGACCAATCCCATTTCCTTGTAAACCTTCTTGTAGACGCCCATGGTATCGTTGATCAGCTTCTTGGCGCCTTCGGTGTCCCGGAAGCTGGGAATCAGGTCCATGAACTTCTTCTTGTTGAAGGCTTGGTAGCTGTCCGTGTGGAAACCCTTCTGGAAGGCCCACTGGAGGTACTTCACCCGATCCGCCGGCGCGTTCTTGTTGATGTAGAACCCGCGGAAACGCATCAGGGGCGTGAAGGTGAGGCCCACGTCCTTCATCGAGGGCACCTTGGCGAACGCCGATGGGCGCTCGAACAGAAGGGTCAGAATGGGCTTGAAGTCGCCGCTATCCAGGAACCCGCGCACGTCGCCCGGTTGCTCGAAAAGAGCGTCAACCTGGCCGCCCTTGAGGGCCCCGTACCTTTGGCCGCCCTTGTTGAAGCTGATCTGCTGCACCTTGAAGCCGAAGTGGCCGGCGATGCGGTTCATGTTGATCCGCTCCATCGAGCCTTCGCCCGAGACATTGGCGATGGTCGACTTGCCGCCCTGGGCCTTGACGAACTTGACGTAGGAGTCCCAGTCGTTGAAACGGGTCTCCTTGCCGCGGATGTAGATCTGGCTGAAGGTGATTTGGGAGATCACCAGCGGAATCAGGTTCACCGCGGGATGGATCTTGCTCTTGCCGATGGCGAAGGCGCTGGTCGCGTCGTCGATGTGCTCCAGCACCGTGTAACCGTCGGCGGGCGCGGCCATGTAGGTCTTGAGCCCGACCATGCCGGAACCGCCCGGTTTGTAATCGGGGGTGATGTCGATGCCGGTGGCGTCCTTGACGCCCTGGATCATGGCGCGGGAAACCTGACCCGAACCGCCGCCGGGACCGTAAGGCACGATCATGGAGAGGGGCCGTTCGGGAAAGCCGCCGGGCTTCGCCATGGTGTCGGGCAGTTGGGCGGCTCCGGCCGCGCCGGCGATCCCGGCGCCAAAGAGAGCGATCAGCAGCCCCAGGACCGATCGCCGCAACAGATTCAGAGTATGCATGGTCGTATCCTCCCTGTTGAGTTCCTATCCGGTTATTTCGTCCGGCTCCGGAGTGGCCCTGTGGCCGGGCGGATTCTTTCTCCGGAACCTCCGCATGATTCATGGTCGCCTGATCTGTAGCAGAATTTCAATGGCCAAGCGAACAGAACGTTTCGTTCATGGCTTGGCCCGGCGGTCAATGACAGGCGGGTGAACGCGCGGGCTCGGCGGTCGATCCCGGGCGCCCGGGCAGGCGCCGGTCAGACCGGCCGCGACCCTTTGACCTGGGTCCTCAGCATCAGCCGCCGCGCATCGGCGTCGAAGGCGTCGCGGCGGTGCAGGGTACAGCGGTTGTCCCAGACGACGAGATCGCCCGGCGCCCATTGGTGGTGCCAGGTGAACTCGGGACGGGTCGCGAACGCCCAAAGCGCGTCGAGAAGCGCCTCGCTCGCCGCCGACGGCAGCCCGTCGACATAGGCGTTCCGCCGCCTTCCCAGGAACAGGGCCTCGCGGCCGGTGGCGGGATGGGTGCGAATGATGGGATGGCTGACGCCCGGGGCCTCTCCCGGATTTGCCGGCGCCTCGACGCCCCGGCGCAACTGCCCGGCGCTGTCATGGCTGGCGTCGTGCTTGATCGCCCGCCCCTCGGCCCGATCGCGCAACGCCGCCGGCAGCTCCTCGCATGCGAGATACATATTGGCGAAACCGGTATCGCCGCCCTCCTCGGGGACTTCCAGGGCGAAAAGCAGGCTCGCGCTCGGCGGCTCGGCGCGATAGGACATGTCGGTATGCCAGGCCGCCTCGTAGGCGCCGAGCGCGCCGATGGGCTCGCCGTCCTCGATGATGTTCGATATGACGGCGATTTCCGGATGCTCCGGGATCGACGGCATGCCTCGGGTGTCGACCGGCGCCGGGTCGAGCTCCCCGAACCAGCGGCTGAACCGGCTCAAATCACCGCCCAAATCCTGGTCGCGGAAAACGACGACGAGGTGGCGGTGCCACACCGTCCTGATCGCCTCGAAGGTCTCCCGGTCGACGGCGCGGACATCCAACCCGCGGATCTCGGCGCCCAAAGCGGCGCCCGTCGGGATGACTTCGATGCCGTGAGCTAACCCTTCCGCCATGCCGATCTCGCCTGGCCCCCTTAGCATTCCTTTGGAAGAGGTGAAATTTACGCGATTAGCGCCGTCGAGGCAATTTCACCGCCGGGATTGCCCGGTAGGCGTATGGCACCGGGAAAACGCCGATCTTGAGAAAAAAGATACAATTTGTATCTAATTCACAGAAATTATCATAGTGAATATTGTATAAATACTGAAAGTTAACAATAATGGTTAAGTAGATAGAAATTATTTGTTGAAATTTGACTAATTTTTTGTTATCTTTCTCTTGTTAATCAAAGATGGGCGTCCACGGGTTTCCGGGAAGGGACGCATAAGATCATCGGGGTTAGGCGTCGCGGTACTCGATGCGTTTCGTAGACGGCAAGGATGGGTATCATGCAGACGCAGATCACGGCCAAGGCGGCTGAATTGAAGGAAGCCTACCGGGACTATTTTCCTTACATTATCGTCACCGCCGCCATATCGCTTTTCTATATCATTGTCCAATCCCTGACGGTCGCTCAGTTGGTGAGTTTCGCCGGCGCCGAAAATATCGGACAGGTGGGGCCGTCGTTCAGTTGGGCCTATCAACTCATCGCGCTCGCCGTGATCGGTTGGCTTTCGGCCGCCGCCGGTCCCTACTTCGAGAATTGTCCAAGGCGCCGGGCGGTTACGGGGCTCGCGCTCTGGTCCATCGGCGTCTTCGCGGTCATGCTCTATCTCCGGCGGGTATTCGGGGTCGCCATCGACTTCGCGCCCGTGGTGCTGTTGCCCGTGTCGGTCTATATCTGCGCCCTGATCAAGCAGATCTCGGCCGGGGAACGCCGATTGTTCTTCAAGGACAGGGCGCTTACCCATAAGGACACCTTGATCGGCAAGGTGTTGGAGGCGACTTGTAGCGGCGTCGTCATCGCCGATTATCAGGGCAAGATCGTCTACGCCAACAACACCGCCCTTCGCCTGTTCGGTTATGAGGCCGATGAAATCGTCGGCTCCGAAATCGACATCCTCAGCCCGACGGCCCACCAAGGCCGCATCGGCCGGGAGATTTCCCATTACCTGAGCCAGGCCAAGGACGGCAGATTGTACTCCAGGCCCTATGAAACCTCCGGCCTGCGCGCCGACGGCACCAGCTTCTCGATGGATCTGCTGGTGGCGACCGCTTCCCTGGAGATAGCCGATAGTCCATACGAACGGCGCCAGGAGGACCGCATCTTGTATGTCTGCAACATGTGGGACGTAAGCGCGCGAAAGAAGATGGAGGAAGCGCAGCGCTTGGCGCTGGAGACACAGGTGGTGGCGAACCGCGCCAAGAGCGAGTTCGTGGCCAATATGAGCCATGAATTGCGCACCCCGCTCAACGCGATCATCGGCTTTTCGGAAATGCTGTCCCGCTCCTTTTTCGGAAAACTCACGGAGAAGCAGGCGGAATATGTCAGGGACATTCACTTCTCGGGCAATCATCTATTGAAGCTGATCAACGACATCCTCGACATCTCCAAGATCGAGGCGGGTCATTCGGAGCTGCAGGAAGAGGAAGTCGAGGTCCGGGAAGTCGTCGAATCCTGTCTCAATCTGATCCGGCCAAAGGCCCAGGAATCGAAGGTCTCACTCTCCGTCAGAGGGATCTCGCCCATGCACCTTCTCTATGCCGACGAGCGGAAGTTGAAGCAGGTGTTGATCAATCTGCTCTCCAACGCGGTCAAATTCACCCCGCCGGGAGGCAGTGTCGAGGTTTGCTCCGATATCGAGCCGGACGGCGCCTACACCATCTCGGTCGTCGATTCCGGTGTCGGTATCGCGCCGGAGGACATCGACAAGGCCCTCGCCCCCTTCGGTCAGATCGACAGCGGTCTGGACCGGAAATACGAAGGCACGGGGCTTGGGTTGCCGCTGACCAAATCTCTGGTCGAGGCCCACGGCGGCACCCTGACGCTGGAGAGCAGCCTCGGCGTCGGCACGACGATCAAGGTCAGGTTTCCCGGCGAAAGGTTGCGCCAATACCGCAAGGCCAGTTGATCCAATCCCACCCCTCGCCGCCGACGAATTCACGCTTAGCTGGAGGCGCGTCTCGGCTATGACTCCGCTTCGCCTCGGCGCCAGGATCGGGGTGATATAGTGGAGCTTGTCCTTGAGATACGACCTCAGGTTCCGGATCGAAGGATGCCCGGGGCGATCATCGGATGCGCCCTGCGTTCGCCGCCATGCCGCCCGGTGGGCACCCCGAAGCCGTCAGGGGCGCCGGCGCACCCTGTCGAGACAGGCGTTGGCGCAGGCATCGAGAATGGCGTCGGCGTCGAGCCCGTGGAGGCGGTAGAGATCGGGGATGTCGCCCGACTGTCCGAACGCCGTCACGCCCAGGGGATAGGCGCGATGCCCGGCGACGGAGCCGAGCCACGACAGCGTCGCCGGATGGCCGTCGATGATGGTGACGATGGCGGCGTCGGGCGCCAGACGGCCGAGCAGCCGCTCGACATGGGAAACGCGCCCGCCGCCCCTCGCCCTGCCGCCCTTCGCCGCCCGCGACCACTCGGCGTGGAGGCGGTCCGGCGAGGGAACGGCCAGGAGCCCGGCCCCGGGGAGATCGTCGCGCAACTGCTCGAAGGCGTCCATCGCCTCGGGCGCCACCGCGCCGGTATAGGCGATGGCGAAATCGGCGCCCGGCGCCGGCGGCCGCTGCCAGTAGGCGCCGGCGATGATGTCGCCGCCAAGGGCGGCGTCGATCCGCCGCTCCGGGGGCTCGATCGCGCGCGTCGATAGGCGCAGATAGACGGATGATCCCTCCGCCGCCTGCATGTGGTCGAAGCTCCAGCCCATGATCCAGGCGAGCTCGTCGGCGAAGGCCGGCTCGAAGTAGCTGAGCCCCGACTGGCTCATGCCGATCATCGGCTCGAGGATCGATTGATGCGCCCCGCCCTCGGGCGCCAGCGTCAGCCCCGACGGGGTCGCCACCACCATGAAGCGCGCGTCCTGGTAACAGCCGTAGTTGAGCGCATCGAGCCCGCGGGCGATGAAGGTGTCGTACACGGTGCCGATGGGAATCAGGCGGGCGCCGAACAACGGCGCCGACAATCCGAGGACACCGAGCAGCAGAAACAGGTTGTTCTCGGCGATGCCGAGCTCGATGTGCTGGCCCCCCGGTCCCTTCTCCCATTTCTGGGTCGACGCCACCTTCTCGGCCTTGAACACGTCTTCCTTCACCTGCCGTGCGAACAGCCCGCGCCGGTTCACCCAGCCGCCGAGGTTGGTCGAGACGGTGACGTCGGCCGAGGTGGTGACGATGCGCCGGGCGAGTTCGCTCTTGCCCTTGCCGAGCTCGCCGAGGATGCGCCCGAAGGCCGTTTGGGTCGAGGTCTTGGCGCCGGCGGACCTGGCGTCCGCGAGGTCCGGAACCGCGATCTTGACGTCGGCGTAGCGGCGCCCGGGCGCCCGGTTGAACGGCACCGATTCGAGGAAGCGGGCGAGCTCGTCCTCGGGCACGCCCAAATTGGCGAGGGGCCGCCATTCGGCGCCGTCGGGAATGCCCATCGACTGTTTGAACCGCTCCATCTGCGCCACCGTCATCAGGCCGGCGTGGTTGTCCTTATGCCCGGCGAGCGGCAGGCCGAAGCCCTTGACCGTGTAGGCGACGAAGCAGCGCGGCGCGTCATCGGTGACGCCGTGGAAGGCGGCGAGCAGGGTTGCCATGTCGTGGCCGGCGAGGTCGGTCATCAGCTCGTCCAACCCGCCGTCGTCAAAGCCGTCGAGGAAAGTCTTCAGCCCGGAAGTGCCCGAGAGGTCGGCCTGGAGGCGTTGGCGCCAGGCCGGGCCGCCCTTGAAGGTGAGCGCCGAATAAAGGTCGTTGGGGCAATCGTCGATCCACTTTCTCAGCGCGCCGCCGGCCGGGCCCTCGAAGGCGCGCTGGAGCGACTTGCCGTATTTGAGGATCTCGACCCGCCAGCCGACGGTCTTGAAGAAGTCGTGAATCTTGCGGAACAGCCGGTCGGAAACGATGCCGTCGAGGCTCTGGCGGTTGTAATCGATGATCCACCAGAGATCGCGCACGTCGTGCTTCCAGCCCTCGAGCAAGGCCTCGAAGACATTGCCCTCATCGAGCTCGCCGTCGCCCATGACGGCGATCATGCGGCCTTTGCGCCCCCGATCGGGCGCGAGGCGGTGGAGGCGGACATAATCGGCGGCGATCGATGCGAACAGGGTGGCGCCGACGCCGAGGCCGACGGAGCCGGTGGTGAAGTCGACGTCGTCGGTGTCCTTGGTCCGCGACGGATAGGCCTGAACGCCGCCAAGGGCGCGGAAGTTCGCCAGCGCGTCCCGGTCCAGGCGGCCGAGGATATATTGGATCGCGTGGTAGACGGGGCTGCCGTGGGGTTTCACCGCCACCCGGTCCTCGGGCGCCAGCACGTCGAAATAGAGCGCCGTGAGAAGCGTCGCCACCGAGGCGCAAGACGCCTGATGGCCGCCGACCTTGAGGCCGTCGCGCGAGGGGCGGATGTGATTGGCATGGTGGATCATCCACGTCGCCAGCCACAGGACGCGCCTCTCGAGCTCCTTGAGATAAACGAGCTTGCCGGCCGGCGCCGAAAGCGCCGCGTCTTCACCCGGTGCGATCGTCTTGAGGGAGGTCACGGCGGCGGCGGCCTGGCGATAAAATCGGGGAACTTGGCGGGGATCATAATACCAATGAGAAGGAAGATAATTGCGTTTTCTCCCTGATTACCCCATAAAATAGGTATAAATATTTTATTCCGGCTTTGATAGAGGCAGATCATGCCTGACACCGATCTCGACGCCATCGACCGCCGCATCCTCGACCGGCTGCAGGAGAACGGGCGCGTCTCCAACGTCGAGCTTGCCAATGACGTCGGCATCTCGTCCTCGCCGTGCTGGCGCCGGGTGCGCGAGTTGGAAAGGCGCGGCGTGATTTCGGGCTACGTCGCCCTCGTCGATGCCGCCGCCGTCGGCCTGCCGGTCAGCGTCTTCGTCCAGGTGACGCTCGAGCGTCAGATCGAGGCGGCGCTCGAGACCTTCGAGGCGGCGGTGAAAGCGCGCCCCGAGGTCATGGAGTGTTATCTGATGACCGGCGACGCGGACTATCTCTTGCGGGTCGTGGTCTCCGATCTTCCCACTTACGAGGCCTTCCTCAAGGACCACCTGACCCGCATCCCGGGCATCGCCAACATCAAATCGAGCTTCGCGCTGAACCAGGTCAAGTACCGCACGTCGCTCCCCCTGGGCTGAGGGCCGGTTCCTCGACGTTGATCGGCATTTCGCCGGACCACCCGTGGGCATGGCGCCATCCTAACATCCCCACCCGATCCTGGCGGACGTTTTCGCGCGGTGGTTGTCGCGATGGCGGTCCTGGCAAGGAAGTGTCGGATAACGCCAGTGGACCGGGGCGATCCGCCCGAAGCGGCTGGACGGACCCATGGTCCTGCGCTAGAAGGGGGAACGGCGGTGGCGACAGGGCGCCGGGCCCGGAATTTGGCCCGGCGAAGGTCCCACCATCACCTTAAGCACTTCAGTCAAGTCATTGATGATACATGGATGGGTGGCCGAGCGGTCGAAGGCACCGGTCTTGAAAACCGGCAGGGGTTAACGCTCCTCGTGGGTTCGAATCCCACCCCATCCGCCACCCTACGCCTTCGGCTTCGGGTGGCAGGCCACAAAGTGGACTGACACGCGAAGGCGATTAGGCGTAGGAGTGTCTCCCGAAGCTCCGTTAGGAGCGAAGGGAGACCGCCGCGACGATGTGGTACGTATGTTTTCTTCAATTGGGCAATGGCGACATCTACGTTGGGTCCACGAACGACCTTCGGCGGCGGCTTGAGTCGCATCAGCGAGGTCAAGTGAGTTCGACCAAAGCTTTCTTACCCATCGCCCTGAAATCATATGTTGCCGTGTTAACCGAAAAAAATGCGCGGGAACTCGAACGATATTTCAAATCCGGTTCGGGTAAGGCATTTACCAACAGAAGATTTTGGTAGTGACATTGGTGTCGAAACCCTGGCGATGACAGGCAAAGACAGGTTCGCCCCCGACTACCCCATCCGCCACCGCCGTCGAGCACGCGTCTATCCGTACACATTTCCGTGACCAGATTTCCCTTGTGATTGCGACGATGTGGGGTAACATCCGGGCGCGGGCAACATATGGGCCCGGCGTAGGGGAGGTTTACGGCCTATACACTCGACCTGTTCATTTCCCAGCATCGTGGAACCCTTGCGCGAATGCGCCGGTGCATGGCACCCGGCGTCCGACTAACGAACGTGAAGGACAGTATTTATGGCTACTGGAACCGTCAAATGGTTCAACCCTGCGAAGGGCTATGGCTTTATCACTCCGGACGACGGCGGCAAGGATGTCTTCGTGCACATCACCGCCGTGGAAGGAGCCGGGATGGGGACACTATCAGAAGGTCAGAAGGTCAAGTTCGAGGTGGTCGAAGACCCCCGCGGGCTCAAGGCCTCGGAGCTATCCCCGGCGGAGGAATAGACGCCCGCCCTGGGCGCCGACAATGTGCCCGAAGGGAACCATCCATTGAGGCCGCGCGCCGGGCCAACATCCGGCTAGATGCCGGCGCCTCGCGCCCCGCTATCACCCCCTGAAACGGCTGTTGGACTGACACCTCGAGACGGCAGGCGCCTATCGCGCTTGGCGGATTCGCGGGCGCCGTTGGTGGCGGCGATGACCGCCAGGCGCCGGGGTCCGCGCCGGAGTGACACACCGGCGGCGGGGACCCCATGGCCGGATGAGCCATCGGCGGGCGCCGGGGTCCCGATTCCCCAGGCCCTGTTCCGCCGATACGAAAAGGCCCTTATCGACGCCCACCCCTTGATAACCATTCCTTTACCCGCCGGCGTTATGCACGCTTCTACTTTATGGGGGCGATGAGCCGCCCGCGGGGACGAAGCTGGACCTTGCGGACCTGCCCGATGCCTTGGCCCGATGCCTTGGCCCGATGCCTTGGCCCGGTGTCTCGAAGGAACGATTGGTGAGATGAACCTGCTCGGTCGAATCCTGCTCGTCGCCGAGGACGCCGGGGACCAACGGCGGCTGTCGGCGAAGCTCGGGGAAGCGGGGTTCTCCGTGCTGACCGCGGACACCGGGGCGCAGGCGCTGGAGAGGGCGCGCAAGGGCTCTCCCGACATCGTCATGCTCAAGACGCCGCTCCGGGACGGCGGCGAGACCCCGCTGATCAAGGCACTCAAGGCGGCCCCGGAAATCTCGCACATTCCCCTGGTCATAATCGGCGACGGCATCTCGCCCGAACGCCGGCGCGCGTACCTGGAACAGGATGTGGATGACGTGCTTGCCGGCACCGCCGACGGGACGGAACTCCTCCATCGCCTCAAACCCATGGTCCGGTTCGCCACCATGCAGTCGGAGTTGCGCCTGAGACTCGACACCGCCACGACATTCGGCGTCGACGTCACCCCGCCTCGGCCCGGCGCCGGGGACGGGCGCTACCGGGTCCTGGTGGTGGGAGGAGGCGAGAGCCCGCTCAAGGACATCGAAGCCGTGCTCGAGGGCAGCTATGGGCTGGAAGTGGTCCCGGACCCCTTCACGGCGGAAAAGCTTCTCGGCGGCGGCGACTTCGATGCCGCCATCGTCTCGCTGGAAAGCGAGACCGCCGCCGACTATCTCGACCTCTGCGCCCAGGTCCGTAAGAACCCGGCGCTTTTCAACCTTCCCGTGCTCGTCATCTCGGACCCGGAATGTTTGAAGGAACCGGCGGAGGCTTATTCCAAGGGCGCCAGCATCGTGCATCTGAGACCGGTCAGCGCCGGTGACCTTGACGCTTCGATCATGACCCTGGTCAGGCGCCAGCGGGCGCGCCGCGATATCCGGGAGGCCTTGGCCGCGACGCTCGGCGATGAAACCAGTGACGCCAGCGCCGGCCTCTACAGCACGGCGTTGCTGCACGCCCATCTCGACCGGTTGATCGAGGCCAGTGAGGGCGGGCAGAAGGCGCTATCGGTGGCGCTGTTCGAGATTCGCAACATGGCCGGGTTGCGCGAGGAATTCGGCAACAAGGCGGCCGACGGACTGTTCGCCGAAGTGGCGAGCTGGTTGGCCCGTCTGATTCGTGTCGAGGATATGGCGGCGAGGGTTGAAGACGGTTTCTGCATCACCTTGCCGCACACCTCGTACGAGGACGCGGCGACGCCGATGAACCGCATCATGTGGATCGTGACCCACACCGAGTTCGGCATCGAGGACGAGCCCGTCGGTCTTTGGGTGATGGCCGGCCGAGCCGCGCTGGAGCCTGGCGACGACGCCGACGAATTGATCGCCCGCGCCCGGCGCGACATGGATTGAACCCAGCCCAAAGTCGCTTCCGATCTCCGAGAGCACACTCCGGCCAGATAGTGCCCTGGCCTTTGGCCGCGAGGCTCGGTAGTCTTGGGGCGTGAAGCTCGATATCTATTCCGACACCATCTGCCCCTGGTGTTTCATCGGCAAGCGCCGGCTCGAGAAGGCCTTGGCGGGACGCCCCGGCGGCGGCATTTCCATCACCTGGCGGCCGTTCGAGCTCAACCCCGCCATGGCCGCCGGAGGCATGGCGCGGGACGAGTATCTGGCGCTCAAATTCGGCGGGCCCGAGCGCGCGCGCCAGGTCTATGCCGCCATCGCCGAAGCCGGGCGCGAGGAAGGCATCGCCTTCGCCTTCGACCGCATCCGGCGGACCCCCAACAGCTTCGACTCCCACCGGCTGATCCGCTACGCCGGCCTATCGGGCCGCCAGGATCAGGTGGTCGAGGCCCTGTTCAGGGGTTATTTCCTCGATGGCCTCGACATCGGCGATCGGGACGTGCTGGCCGGCATCGGCGCCGCCGCCGGTCTCGCCAAGGACGGGCTCGACGACTATCTCGCGGCCGATGTGGACGTCCGTGAGACGCGCGCCGACGAGGCCCACGCGCGCACGCTTGGCATCGACGCCGTTCCCTGCTTCATCGTCAATGCGAAGCACGCGATCTCCGGCGCCCAGCCGCCCGAGACCTTCAACCGCATCTTCGACCTCGCCGGCGCCGAGAAGGCCGAGGGCGAGAAGGATTAGCCGGGCGGGAGCGCGCCTTGAGAGGTCCACTCGGCGCCCCGGGCGGACGGCATGGCCGCAGTTGAGGTAACCATAAAATGATAAAGGGCGCGGCATAAGCGTTCGCTAAAGAGTCTTATTGGCCTGATATTCGGCTGTACGGAAAACCCCCTCGAAACCGGACATTTCGACCCTAGAGGTTCCGCGCTTTGCTGCCTAACCAATCGGGTATAGGTAAAACAGTTCCCTTCCGAATATCCGCCGCCGGCTCTGCTGCGATTAGGTCCGCTTTCCTGATAGAAGCAGACCAAACTCTTACCGCCGCCGCATGTCCGCAACTGACCCAGGCCGTGTGAAAACTATTTCTTGGAGACCGAGACGAAATATTGAATCATGAAGTTGGCCTTCG